>JAISLU010000028.1 GCA_031277095.1 Synergistaceae bacterium | reverse complement strand
AAACGTATTAAATAATATAGTTATTTAATATAAAAACCCTAAATTTATAATAGATAAAAAAAATTTGCTCTATTGAGCGCGTTTAAATTTAAAATTTTTTATTTAAACGACTCTATCTCCCTTTGCGTCGAAACAGTACAAAAACTTCTTGTCGACGGAGATCGTCCGGCGGCCGTATTCCACGACGGCTCCCCCCGTGCTTTTGGCGTGGATGTAACCTCCCTCGGTTTTGAGCTTGTACAGTGTGTGGTCGCCCAGCATTTCCCGCGCGACCAACTCGCCGCGGAGAAAAATATGATCGGAATCATTATTAAAATCAGGATTGAATTCAGAATTTAAATCAAGATTAAAATCAGAATCGTTCTTTTGTCCGCCCTCGTTATCGTGAACCACGGTTTTTTCCGGCCTGAACCCCAGAACGGCGGTGCCGGCGGGCAGAGATGAGGCGCAGTCCCGGGGCACTCTATCCACGTTCACCACGTTCATGGGCGGAGACCCGATGAACCGCGCCGTGAATAAATTGCGGGGAGAGGAGTAAATGGACTCCGGCGCGTCTTGCTGACGTATCTTGCCCTGCTCCAAAAGCACGATATCCGAGGCCATGCTCATCGCCTCCACTTGATCGTGGGTGACGTAAACGAACGTCGTGCCCAGATTTCTGTGAAGTTCGATGAGGTCCGTCCTGATTTGCGCTCTCAGTTTCGCGTCCAGGTTCGACAGCGGCTCGTCCATCAAAAAAACTTTCGGTTTCTTCACGATGGCCCGAGCCAGCGCCACACGCTGCCGCTGTCCGCCGGAGAGGTGCTGCGGTTTACGGTGCAGATACTCGGAGAGCCCCACCTTTTCCACAATCTCCGCGATCCGGGCTTCCCGCTCATGCTTGGGTACTTTCATGTTTTTCAGCCCAAACTCGATGTTTCCCTTGACCGTCATGGTGGGATACAGGGCGTAATTCTGGAACACCATAGCGATCTGCCTGTCGCCGGGGCCGACACCCCGCATGTTTTTACCGTCGAGAAAGATATCGCCCGCCGTTTCTTTTTCGAGCCCCGCTATCATCCGCAGAATCGTGGACTTCCCGCAGCCCGAGGGCCCGAGCAAAATCGTGAAACTCCCCTGTTTGACCTGCAAGTCCAGATTCTCGATGACAGGCGAATTTTTGCCGTACGTTTTCGAGACCCTCCGCAGTTCAATTCCGCTGGCTTTGTTCATGCAGCAAAAGACCCTTTCTGTACGAATTTCATTACGGCTGAAAATTTAACAAAAGAACGTAACAGTGAAGTGACGTTTATATGACAGTTTTTCGCAAAAGGGGGATTGCAGACGGGCCGCGGCAGCAGGAAAAGCCTTCGCGGCGGGACATGGCGGTCGGCTCGATCAGAACGTCGTGGACTGCTTCATGCGGAGCGAAGCGCAGAAATAAAGCATAAAATAAAGCGTGGGAATACCCGTCAAAAGACATCGGAATGTGACCCTGTATGGGCAAAGTACAAATGTGAGAGTGTCGTTTTCTCAATGCTATCCCGTGGGAAATCCCTGGAGCATAAGAACTTCTTTGCGCAATATCATTACCCCTGCGACACTCTCACGTTTCGCACCTTGCCGTTATCCCATTTTTTTCGCCAAGCTCTGGATCAGAAGGTCAAAAGCGACGTTGAAGGCATTTAGGCCTTCTTTGAGGAGCTTTGCGCACACCGCGTCAAGGTCGACGCCGGATTTTGCGAGGCGGGCGAGCCGCAGACGCGCGGGCTCCCGGTCTTCCCTCGTTTCCGCCTTCCCGTGTTCCAGAAAAGCGTTCAGCGTCGCGGGAGGAACGGTGTTGACGGTGTCCTTCCCAATCAGATTTTCCACGTAAAGAACGTCGGAATACGCCGGGTTTTTAGTGCCCGTGCTGGCCCAGAGGGGACGCTGGACCCGCGCGCCCTTCTTGGACAGTCGATTCCAAGGTTCCGTCGCAAAAATACGCTGAAACTCGGCGTAGGTCATGAGGGCGTTGTCGAGGGCAATATGTCCCTTCAAATCGGAGAAATCTTCCCCTTTGGAAGACAGCAGGGCGTCGGCCGCGGTGTCGATCCGGCTGACGAAAACCGACGCGACGGAGGCGACAGAGAGGGGCAGCCCTTTCTCGGCGCGCTGCCGAAGCCCTCCAATATAGGCCTCGGCGACGGAAACATACTGCTTCGTGGAAAAAATCAAGGTGGCGTTGACGTTGACCCCATCGGCGATACAGGTCTCCACGGCCGTCACGCCCTCTGGAGTTGCCGGGATCTTGATCATCACGTTGGGGCGGGAGAGGGCGGAGAAAAGACGCCTCGCCTCCGACACGGTGGAGGAGGCGTCCTCCGCCAGCAAGGGATTCACCTCTAGGCTCACGTAACCGTCCAGCCCCCCCGTTCGGTCGTAAACGGGACGAAGCACGTCCGCCGCCGCGCCCACTTCCTGCAAGGTCAGGAATTCATAGATATCGGAGGCGGACTTTCCCTCTCCGGCCAGCGCCCGTATCTCGCCGTCGTAGTCCGTCGTTTTCGCGATAGCCTGCTCAAAGATCGAGGGGTTCGTCGTCACCCCCGACACCCCTTTGTCGATCCAGTCCTCGAGTTCACCCGTCATCAAGAGTTTTCTGCTGATGGAGTCCAGCCAGATACTTTGCCCCAGTTGCGCCGTTTTGTGCAAAACGGTTGCCGCCATCTTCCGTCGTCACCCTTTCTTTTCCAGTCGTTTTTGTATCGTCTCGTACTCCAGATTGTCCACTTGCTCCCTCAGCCAGGAAATCAAATCCGCGTCTTGCCGGTAGGCGTAAGACTCCAGCTCCGTCATAACATTTTCCATCTCGGAGAGCATGAATTTTTTGCTGGCCGACAGCAATTTTTCGAGAAGCGCGTCGTCGGGCCGAGGCTTTACGGGCTTGTCGGACTCCTCCGTTTTCAAGCTCGAAAGCAGCGCGTTCAAGTCCGACAAGAGCCGCTCCACGTTTTCGACGAAGGCGTGGGTCTTCGTTTTGACGATCTCCAGGTCTCCGCTGGAAGCCGCATGTTCCAGCACCTCCGCTTCTTTGCCCACCGTCATGGCGAAGATGCCGTAGCTCGCCCCCTTGATTCCGTGTACCGTCACGGAGTAATCTTTCAGGTTCTCCTCCGAAACGTTCTTCAGTTTTTCCAGCAGCACCGGCGTGTGAAGACAGTAAGAATGGAGGACCTGGAGATAGGCGTTTTCGTCGCAAAAGCGCTCTTTGCCCGCAGCAAGGTCGATTCCTTCCACGCAGTACCCCTCCAGCAAAGAGGGTTGTGCGACCTCTCCTCCCACCCGCTGCTGGCGCTTTTCTCTGGGAATCCAGGTATCGACGATCTCGTGGAGTTTTCTTATCTCGATGGGCTTGGTGAGGTAGTCGTTGAAGCCCTTTTTCAAGAACATCTCCCGCATACCCACCATGGCGTTGGCGGTGAACGCCACCAGGGGGAGCCGAGCGCCCGGCAGCTTCCGGATGACGGCGGCGGTTTCGATACCGTCCATCTCGGGCATCATGTGATCTATCAGCGCCAGGTCGTAGCGGTTTTCCTGGGCCAAATGGATCGCTTCGGCCCCCGAGCAGCAGCAATCCACCTGCATTTTATAGGGAGACAGGAGCCCCGCCACGACTTTGAGGTTGGTGGGGATATCGTCCACCACCAGAATCCGCGCCGTCGGAGCGATAAAACCCACATCCCCGCCGCCGCTTTCATGATACGCCGGTTTTCCTTCTTCGCCGTTGAGTACGTTGGCGATGGAGACGCTGTAGGGCGGAACGGGAAGAATGCGGCTTTTCTCCCAATCCGGAGGGTTGTCCATGTTCGTGAGGACGACCACGGTGGGCGCAGATTCGGAAGAAGTTTTGGAAGAAGTTTTGGAAGAGAATAATGAGGAGTTGCGGACGTATTCTTTGACCTCTTCATAAACTGGGAACGCGAGAAACACGAATCGATAATCCCCTTTCGCATATTCCTCGCGAAATTCCGCCGGGTCTTCGACCGCTTTGCAGGGAACGCCGAGGTTATCCAGGGAACGTACCACGGAGTCCGCGCAAATCCGCCGTTTTTCATAGAGGAGGACTTTCTTCCGCGGCCCGTCGGTGACCGAGGCCAGCGGGGAGGAATCCGCAGCCTTTTGGGGGATGACCGCCGTAAAGACGCTGCCCCTCCCGTAGTCGCTCTCGACGGTGATCTCCCCGCCCATGAGGCGGCAAAGATTCCGGGCTATGGATAGGCCCAAGCCGGTCCCTTCGATCATCCTGTTTTTAGAGACATCCACTTTGGAAAAATCGATGAACAGTTTTTCCATGTCCTCTTCCTTGATGCCTATGCCGGTATCGGAAACGGTAAAGCGAAGGCAAACGAGATTCGATTCGTTGGGTACGCTGTCCACGGCAAGGCTGATATGTCCGGTATGGGTGTACTTTGTCGCGTTGCTGAGGAGGTTCAAAAGGACCTGCCGGATCCGGAGTTCGTCGCCCGTCAGCTTGGCGGGAAGGGAAGCGTCGGCGTTCACCACCAACAGAACGGGTTTTTCGGTGAGCTTCATGTAGATTATGCTGATCACGTCATTGATGAGGGAAGTCAAAGCATATTCCCCCGGGATGATGTTCATTTTACCGGATTCGATTTTGGAGAAATCCAAAATGTCGTTGATGATGGCGAGAAGGTTGCCTCCGGCGTGTTTGATTCCCAGGGCGTCCTCTCGGGCGTTGGGAGGTATTTCCTTTCGCAGCAGAAGTTCCGTCATTCCCAGGATGGCGTTCATCGGGGTCCGGATTTCGTGGCTCATGCGGGATAAAAATTCGCTTTTGGCGCGGTCCGAGTGTTCGGCAAGCTCGCGGGCGCGCTCGGCTTCCAGCTTCGATCTGGAAATCTCCGTCGTATCGTAAAAGAGAAACATGGCCCCCTCTGTGATACCGGATTCCTCGATCATGGGGATTGCCTGAATATAGTAATGACGCCAAATTCCGTCGCGGCCGAAGTCGATGTCGCATTCGGTATCCAGAGACCGCTTTCGAAACTTAAACATGTCGTCCACTCGCCCGAGAAACTCCTCGTCTACGTCGGAGGCCAGCAGCTCCCGGTAGGATTTTCCCTCGATGATGCCAAAGGCCTGGATTTTTCGGCTTTGCAAATAGGAGTCGCTGGCCAGGGCGATGTTCCCCTCTTGATCGAAGAACATGACAATATCGGGACAATTGGTGAGCAGCAGGTTCATGTATTTTTCCAGACGGTCTTTTTCGGCGGAAATGATCCTGCTCAAATTGTCTCTGGCCTCGGCGCTTATTCTGTTGCGGCGATTGATGCTCCGTTCATAGGTGAGTTCGCGGGTCAGCCTGTTGTTCTCCGCTCGCAGTTTTTTGTTTTCGTCTTGCAGGGCCTTCTGGGATGTCAATTCCTCCAGCACTCGGTTCACTCCCTACAACACGCATATTACGATCGTATTGTTGTGATTGCGGTTTACGACGGAGTCGTCGTGCCTTTCTCTCTCGTAGACGGGGCAAAGCTCCCCTCCGGAATAGGTAAACTGGTAGGGTATTCCCGTTCCCTTCAGGAGATCCCGGGTTTTGTCGATCTCGCGCATGGGATTGTAACCCAGGGAAAAATACCTGCCTACGCAGGAAAATATCAAAATACAATGGATGTTTTGCGAAGCGAGAGCGTCGGAGAGGGATTCCATGGTCGTCGCCACCACCTCGTCGGCGTTCATGGAGCCCACCGACAAAACCGCGCCCACAGGAATATCTCCCCCGCACACCGCGTAACCCTCCGGCGTTTGGGCGAAAATCGCCCGGACGATAGGCATGGTGCCGTCGTTGTAGTCCACGATAAACGGGAAGGTGTTGATCCCGATGATGGTTCCCTCTTCGTCGCTGGTCAGCCCGATTTCCTTCAGATACTCGGTCACCGGCTTGCCGTTGATGGTTTGAAGCTGGTTGCCGCTGGAGGCCGTGACCACCCCTTTTTCCCGAAATATTTTTTCCGATGAAATAGACCCCATGAAAAATCTGGGATGGACCTCTCCCGCCAGAAGCACGAAGGCGTAGCGATCGCGGTACGACTCCCCGTCGAAGATGATCTGGGAGTCATGGTAATCGATGTTGTGATCGACGGAGAGCATACCAAAATTCGGGACTCCCCCGGAAACCGCGGAGAAAGTCTCCACGAAAAAGTCCCCGCTGACGTCGACGAGGAGCGGGGCGAAACTGACCATGAGGGAGGGCCGGCATCCCAGTTCCGCCAGGACCCTCCGGTATTCCGCACCCAGAGGCGTGTTATCTTGCACTTCATCTCCCAACGTATCTCCAAAATTTCTATTCCCAAAACTTTCTTTTAGATCATCCTGTGTTTTGCCTGCCAAAAAGAACGGCTCGGTCAAGCCGGCCGCAAAGTAGACTCCGTCCCCCGTGAGCACCATGAGGGTCAGCAGCATCGTTCCGGTGGCCCCTGGAACGGAGTTGCCGAGGGTGGTGGAGCCCACGACGTGGAAGGGCAGAGCGTCGCATAACGCCTTGACTACGCCGGACTCCACGAAGTCCGCGTAACACGTGAGGAGCCCGACGCTGTTCGTCGTCAGACTCTCCTTGGGCAATTGCCGCAAAATTTCCGACACCGCCGCCTCTACGTCGTCGATTTCCTCGGTATAGGCGGTGAAAGCCTTCAACATCTATAACCATCTCCCTTCCTGGGGCGTTGGCTTATTATAGCCCATTCCTCCATACCTGAGTTTGTATTGCGCCGCGCCGCGGTGATCTGTCATAATAAATTTCCGTAAGCAAAGGCTTCATGAATAAAGGGCATCGTGAGGACATCTGCGAAGGGGCGGCTCCGGGGAGGAAGTTTTTTGTATCGTTTTTGTATGAAAGTTTACGGCTGTCAGATGAACGTCTACGACAGCGAGAGAGTACGTGCGGCGCTGCTGCGCCGGGGTTGGATCGAGGCAGGCGAGGACGAGGCCGACATGATCGTCTTCACGGGATGTAGCGTTCGAGGCAAGGCCGAGCAAAAGGTATGGAGCGAACTCGGGCGTTACGCTCCCCTATGGAAGGCAAAGAAGCGGCCCTACGTGGCGTTGACGGGCTGCATCGCCCAAAATTTGGGAGACAGCGTCTTCTCCCGCTTTCCCTGGGTTCGTCTGGTTTCGGGCCCTCGGCACATCGGCTTGCTGCCGGAGGGCTTGGAGCGCGCCATGACCGGCGAGCGGGTGACTTTGCTGGACGAAGACCCCCGGGAGTTCCACGGCTTGGACGATTTCCCGTCGAGCGGGTTACCGTCGCACGAGCCCCCGTCAAGCGGGGGCATCATTGAGGCGAGGGAGAACAGGTACCGCGGCTACGTCACCATCGCCCACGGGTGCGACAATTTTTGCACCTATTGCATCGTTCCCTACGTGCGGGGGCGGTTTCTCTCCCGTCCTCCCCAGGAGGTTCTTCACGAGGTACAGGCCTTGATCGAAAGCGGTGCCAGGGAGGTCACCCTTTTGGGGCAAAACGTCAACAGCTACGGCAACGATTTCGACAACGATTACGGCTTCGCCGAGCTGCTGCGCCAGGTGGCCCGCACGGGGGCGGAGCGGGTGCGTTTCGTGACGTCGCTGCCTCAGGACTTCACCGAAAAAATCGCCAGGGTCATGGTCGAAGAACCGAACATCTGCCCGTCCCTGAACCTGCCGATCCAAGCCGGAAGCGACCGTATACTCCGGCTCATGAACCGCAAGTACACCCGGGCCGGGTACATGGAAAAGGTGCGCATGGTCCGTTCCCTCCTTCCCGAGGTGGGGCTCACCAGCGACCTGATCGTGGGGTTTCCAGGAGAAACGGAGGAGGACTTTCAGGAGTCCGTGAGCGCCCTGTCGGAAATTCGGTTCGACCTGGTCCACACGGCGGCCTACTCCGAACGGGCCGGTACGCCCGCGGCGGCCATGCCCGGGGCGCTGCCCCAAGAAACGCGGATGGAGCGCCTCAATCGCGTCAACGAGCTGCAGAACCACATAGCGCTCTCCATCAATCGCACCCTGGTCGGCCGAAGGTTCCGGATTTTAGTGGACGGTTCCGCGCCCAGGGGAGAGGGACTCCTGCAAGGGCGAACTCCGACGGACAAGGTGGTTCTTTTTCAGGGGACGGAGGACCTGCTGGGGCGCTTTGTCTCGGTCGAAATCGACTCGGCCGAGTCCTGGTGCCTCAAAGGGACGCTTATCGACGAAAATCGGCAGTGAAGGAGGTATAACGCGCGTTGGTTTGTTGGAAGTTTCAGGGGCACAGAGAGCCGGCCCAGATATTTCGAGAGTGACGATTGCGGAGCAGCCGGCTCTGCCCTCCTGAGCTTGCTCGAGTTCGCTCGATTTCGAAAGGAGAGAAAGCCGATCATGGCGCGAGAGTTTTGGGAGGAACATCGTAAGGGGATTTTGTTTGCGGTGGGCATGTTGTGCTTTTTAGCGGCGGGGCTGATCACTCAGCTTTTGCCGCTCAGGAGCGAAGAGCCTCAGAGCAAAGAGCTTCAGAGTAAAGTGCTTCAGAACGAGGGGCTTCAGAAAGAAAAACTTCAGAACAAAAATCAGAGTGAAAATCAAAGTGAAAATTTGCCCGAATCGGGCTCTCCGGTCAAAACCACAGGACAGCGCAGTTTGGTAGATACTGTCCTTTCGGTCGGAACGTCAGAGGCAACACCCGAGGGGTCAAATAACCCCGAGAGGTCCGAGGGATCGAGCGACCTCGACGGGCCGGGCGACCCAAAAGGCTCAGACGGACCCGAAAGCTCGGATGACCAGTGGTTCGTGTATGTGACGGGAAACGTCCGAAGCCCCGGTGTCTACAAACTGCCCAGCGGATCGCGGATATTCCAGCTCGTCCAGGCTGCCGGCGGACTGAACGGCTTCGCCGACCCGGCCGCGGTGAACATGGCCGCTCCCCTGGAGGATGGGCTCCACGTCCACGTTCCCCAAAAAGGCGAATCTACGCTCGGAACCCCCGCCACCCGATCTTCCCGCAAATCCCCCGGTCAATCTACAAGTCAATTTACAAATAAATCTTCAAACAAATCCTCAAACAAATCCTCTATCGGCAAAACGCCCGCCAGTAAAAAAACCTCGCGTTCCTCTTCGGCGTCCCGCAAAAAATCCGGGGGGATCGTCGACGTCAATCGCGCCTCCCAGGAGGAACTGACCTCTCTGAAGGGCATCGGCCCGGTCTTGGCGGAAAACATCGTGGAATACCGCCGGAAGAACGGGGCGTTCCGCAGCCTGGAGGACCTTTTGCAGGTCAAGGGGATCGGAGTCAAAAAACTGGAGGGGTTCCGCGACAGCGTGACCCTGGAGCCATGACGCTGGCGGTCGTCCCAACTGACCAGCGTCTCGTGATCGTTATGATCGTTTTGGCTCGTGCCCCCTTCCTGGTGGTTCTGACCGGCTTGGTGACGATGCTGGCCGTGTCCGACCGCGTGGCGCCCTGGGCGTTGCCAGCAATCGCCTTGTTGGTGGCCTTCGGCGCAACGGCCAGCTCCTTCCGCATGGAACTCGAGGGCCAATGGCCCGTCGCCGCCTGCGTACTGGTCTCCGTGACGCTGCTGGCCTTCTGGATCGTTTTTTCTCTGACCCGCCCGCTTCTTGTCCCGCCCGTCCTGGACACCAGCGGCATCGTCGTGGAAAGCCGCCCCTGGGGTCGAATGAACGCCGTCTCGGTAAAGACCCCCCAAGGCGGTTTCGTCCTGACCCTCCCCTTCGCGTCCCTGACCGAAGGGCAGAAAGTCCGGATCAAAGGAATCCCTCGGCCTTTCAGCGGAACTCCCAGGTCGGGGGGGTTTCGGGAAGATCGTTTCTGGCGCGCCCGAGGGATGACGGCGCGGCTCGCGAAGACGGAGGTCTCCCCCCTGCCCGACGACAGCTGGAGCATCCACAGATGGCGTTATGATCTCTATCGGTCCATCGTCCTCCGCCTGCCCCGCTTGACGGGGGCATACCTGAACGCCGCCTGGACCGGCAAGCGCGACCCCGAGTTGAACACCGCTCATCGTGCTTGGGGAACCAGTCATCTTCTCGCTGTGTCGGGTTTCCATGTAGGCATCGTCATAATGGCCGCGTCCTGTGTTCTCAGGCGCGGCAAAGCGCGGGTGTATGGCCTGAGCCTTCTGCTGTGGCTCTACGTTTTCCTGACCGGCGCTCCGGCCAGCGCGGTACGGGCAGGGCTCATGATCCAGGTCTCCCTTCTGGGGGAACGGGTGGGACGGCCGGGCAGCCCCATCAACTCCGTCTCTCTCGCGGGGGTGGTGCTGCTGGCGCTCTCGCCTTTTCTGTTCTGGGACATAGGCTGGAGGCTGTCCCTTCTGGCCGCTCTGACGATCGCCGCCCTTCTGGAGCGGGGAACGGCGCAGGATTGGAAAATCTGGCTGGGTATCAGCCCCGCAGTCTGGGCCGCTACTTTTCCTCAGGTCTCCTGGACCTTCGGGGCCGTCCCTCTGGTCGGTATACCGATCAATTTCTTCGCGCCGCCTTTTTTCTCCTTCGTCCTCGCTCTTGCGTCGGGTATCGCCGGAATTCGCCTGCTGGGGATACCGGGAACGGTCTTTGTTGCGGACGCCCTGCTCTACGTCCTGGAGGGCGCGTTCGCCCTCTGGGGCGTCTTGGCCGACGTAGCCGCCCAGGCGATCCCCGCCCGGCTGGAGTGGAACCCCTTTCTCGTCTACTTTTTTGCCGGGTGCTTCGTGACGCTCCTCTGCCGCGCCCTCTTCGTCCCCTGGCGCAGCGTCGCGGTGCTGGCTCCTCTGGGAGCGTTATCGGCGTTCATTCTGTTCGGAACATAGGAATTTGCTGTATGATAAATGCAGGGGGCATCTAAGCACGTTGGGAGGAATCGGCATGGAAATTTCGATGGGGAACGCCCGTATAAAAAAATTCTTCGCCGCCTTTGCGGTGTGTTTTTCCGTGTGGTACGGAGTTTTCTTGAGCGGGGAGGCGGCCGCTGTGGACGAGTCCGTCTGGACCTGGGACGTTCTGGTTCTTCCTCCCGGCGAGGGATGGGAGAATAAAGCCGGAGAATCCATCCGCAACGTTCTTCTGTGGCATCAAAGCGAAGTTTCCGAAAGCGGAGACGGAATCCTTGGCCATGACCTCAATTTCATTTTTTTACCGCCAGTGAACGAAGATTCGATAAAAAACTACACTTTGCCCATGACGCCCCGCTCCATTGCGCTTTTGAGCTTCGCGTCGCACCCTGTAGACAGAGAGCTGACGAGGCTTTTGGCCGGAAAGGGAATTCCTTTGATGCTGGCGGGCGGGGAAAACGTTTTTCTCTTCGAAAGGGGACGCCTTTTGCCTTTCGTTTTCGCGTTGGACCTCTTCCGGGATTATCGGGCCCGCGCCTTCGTGGACTACGCACTGAAGCGGACGGAGCTCAAAGCCCGATTGGGCATCATCGGAACCCGTTTTACGCTTCATGAGGAACGCGAGGCCAAAATCTGCTTCGACTTGTTCTTGGGCGCGGGGTTTATGCCGATGCCCTACTGGGCCGATGCCTCCGTCACGGACACCTTCGCTATGGTGGAGCAAGAAATCAAGGATTACAGCGACGGCATCCTGGTCAGCTACGTGGGAGGCATGGCCAGCAAGGAGATCTGGCGCGGTATCATGGGGCATCAGTCTCCTTACCGCCTCTGGTACGGCGGCGCGCCGGACAAAACTTTCCTTTCCTTCAAAGGGATGCTTTTCGCAGACCAAAATATGCCGCTGGACGTGCGGGGCGGGTTCGATCAATTGAAACGGGACCTGTGGACGTCCCGTACGTTGAACGCTCCCGACAAGGTTTCGGCTGGGCGGGCCAACGCCCTGGCGTTCTGGCTGACCAGCGCTTTGAGGGCCTTGCCGGAAAACTCTAGTAAAGCCAATGCAAACCTCCTTTTTTCGAGACTCGAAAACGTTCGGGAAATCCCTTTCGGCAGCCAGGTGCTGGCGGTCGACGAAAAAACCCACAGGCCCAAGCGGCGGCAAGTTTACATTCTGGAAGTCCGGGACAGAAACTTTCTCGTTACCGACGTTCTCGATGTGGAGGGGCTGGGTTATTATGACTATTGACTTGGGTTATTATGGCTTCTGATTTCAAGTGGAATTCAAAAAAACGCGAGGTATGTGAAAATGTCATGGGGACTTGTCGTTATCGGGGTCATCGCTTTTGCCGTTTTGATGTTGTGTACGCATAAAGGAAGTCCCTGCCCGGGAGGATGCCACGGGTGCGGCCGCTGTCTGCAGGAAAAGATACAGGAAAAGAAAAATCGATGACCTACACGGCGCGTTGGTGGCGGAGGGAGGAAGGCGGGGCCAGATGCGGCCTTTGTTTTCACCGGTGTTTGATTCCGGCGGGAGGCGTCGGTTATTGTAAAGTCCGAGGGTGGGACGGAGATGTCTTTTCGTCTCCCTGCCTGGGACGCTTCAGCTCCTGCGCTTTGGACCCTATCGAAAAGAAACCGCTGTATCATTGGCGTCCAGGCTCTTATATTTTTTCTCTGGGCAGCGCGGGGTGCAACATGCGTTGTCCTTTCTGTCAAAATCACGGCATCGCCCAACCCGATACCCAAAGGGTGTCCCTGATGCCCCTGTCTCCGCCGGATTTGGCGCGCAGCGTCAAGAGGGAGGGGCTTTCGTCCGTTGCCTACACCTACAACGAACCGACGCTCCAAGCCGAGTACGTCCTTCAGGCCGCGCCCCTCTTGAGAGAGGCGGGTATCGCCTCGGTGCTGGTCACGAACGGAATGCTCTCGGCCGAGGCCCGGGACGAGCTGACGCCCTGGATCGATGCCGTCAACGTGGACGTCAAAACCTTCGATCCCGTAAAATACGCGGCCTTGGGAGGTTCTCTCGACGTCGTGAAGGAAAACGCCGCTGGATGGGTGCGCGCCGGTGTTCATGTGGAGCTTACGAACCTCGTGGTGCCGGGAATCAGCGACTCACGGGAAGATTTCGCCCGCATGGTGGATTGGATTGCGGAAATCTCTCCGCAAGTGCCGCTTCACATATCGCGCTACTTCCCCGCCCACAAGTACTCGGCCCCTCCGACGAGTGTCGCGCTGCTGAAGGAATTTGCGACCATCGCCGGCCGAAAACTGACGAAAGTACATCTGGGAAACGTTTTTTAGTTTTTTCAATCTATGAGGTCAATCTATGAGGTCATGCCGGGCACAAAAATTCATAATAAAGGCTGCTGTACGGTTGGGTACAACAGCCTCGAGGGTTGAATCCGCTAAAATTTGCTCTTGAATCGCTTCTCGAACTCCTCTATCAGACTTGGACGGAAATCGGGGTGCGCGATGTCGATCAACTGTCTCGCCCTTTCCCGCAGCGTTCTGAATTTCAACTGAGCCACGCCGTGTTCGGTGACGACGTAATTCACGTCATATCGGGACGTGGTGACCGATGCGCCCGTGTCGATCAAGGGCACAATCTTCGAGACCTTCCCGCCCTGGGCCGTGGAGGGCATGGCCATGATCGTCCGGCCGTTTTTGCTCAGGTTGGCGCCTCGAACGAAATCCACCTGTCCGCCGACCCCGCTGATCTGCCGTAGCCCCACGCTCTCGGAGACGACTTGCCCGAAAAGGTCCACCTGAACGCAGGAGTTGATCGAAACCAGGTTGTCGTTCTGGGCGATCACGGCCGGGTTGTTGACGAAATCCACCGGCATCATCTGAACCTCCGGGTTGTCGTGAACGTAATCGTACAGCCTGCGCGTCCCCATGAGGAACGTGACGACGCTTTTGCCCGGGAGGAGCGTCTTGCAGCGATTGGTGATGACCCCCGCCTCCACCAGATCTACGACCCCGTCGGAGAACATCTCGGAGTGTATGCCCAGGTCCTGTTTGTCCTTCAGGGAGAGCAGCACCGCGTCGGGGATTGCGCCGATGCCCAATTGCAGCGTGTCTCCGTCACGGACGAGGGAGGCGCAGTTTTTGCCGATGGCGCGCTCCACCTCGGAGATCTGAGGGGGCTGCAGCTCGATGATCGGCGCGTCGTGTTCGACGATGTGGTCCAGCTTGCTCACGTGGATGAAGGAGTCCCCCATGGTGCGCGGCATATTTTTGTTGATCTGGGCGATGCGGAGATCCGCCACTTCGGCCGCAGGCTTCGTGTAGTCCACGGAGATCCCGTAGCTGCAAAATCCATGCTCGTCGGGAGGCGAAAGGTGCATCAGCAGGACGTTGGGATACAGGGTCGTGCGCAGCAAATTGGGGACCTCGGAGAAGTACACCGGGGTAAAGTCTCCGCGCCCCTCCTCGACGGCCTTCCGGGTGCTTCCTCCGACGAACAGGCTGTTGTGCCGGAAGTGTTTTTCCATCTCGGGCAGGCAGTACTTGGCCCCGCCCATCGCGACCATGTGAACGATTTCCACATTTTCGTACCGGGCGGCGTTCTCCACCATGACGTCCAGCATGGCGGAAGGCTCTCCGCAGGCGTGGGTCACCACCACTCTGTCGCCGCTTTTGATGTGCGAAACGGCCTCTTTCATGCTGCAAAGTTTGCGTTTGTACTCGTCTTTCCAGCTCATCTGCAATCACTCCTTAAGTAAAAAATACGGGCGTTTAGTCGCAACCAAACGCCCGTTTCAGTGTCAATGACCTTGCTCCGATTCACTTTGCCTTGATTCACTGTGCCTCGATTTGCTCTGCATTAACTTCCGCGCCATCTCCAGCAGTTCGTCGGAGACGCCGGTGGCCAGAGCGACGCGCTCCACCTGGGGGATGGCTGCCTGCACCGCCGCGGCCACCAGTTGTTCCACGTCGAACACGGCGGAAGGGCAATTATTGCAGCTTCCCTGCATTTTCACCTTCAAAACACCGTCTTCGAAGGATATCACCCGGACGTTTCCCTCGTGCTCCCTGAGGACAGGGCGCACGCTCTCGTCGAGAACCCGTTCGATGGATTCCAGTACCGTCGAGCACACGTCGGGCCTTTGGCTTTTTGCCTAACCTTTAATGCCGGCGATCTTTTTGGCCAGTTCCTTCTTCGCCGGAAGGTTACCCTGACGCGCGATCATGATCCTCTGTGCCTGGGGCGACCCGGCGCCGTGCATGGACTCCGTTCTGTAACCCACGGCCGCCGTGCCCAGCGAGAGGTTTTCGATGAGGCGCAGAATGCGCAGCCTGTTTTCCGTGGAAACTCCCGCCACTCCCTTCAAGTACTTCTCTACGACGGGTCCCAACTTGGGATCCTTCAGGTCCTTCTCGGAAGGCGCCGTGACCATGATTCCGCCCGCGATGTCCTCGGCCAGGCGCACGATCTCATAGGGGAAGCGCGTGACGTTCTGCTTGCAGACGTTGGCCAGCAGGAGGTTGATGATGTAGTTCCCCGACTCCGTCGGCGTCCCCTCCGCGGAACAGGCGATGCCGCAACAGTAGAGGGTCTCGTTGAGGTGCGTCATCTCGATGAGTTTGTCCTTCACGTGAGAGGCCTTGGCCGCTCCGTTGTAGTCGGCCACCACCGCGGCGGCTCCGATCAGCACGTCGCCCACGCCCACCTTGCACCCGCCGTAGCTTTGGCGGTGATACCCGGCGAAACGCTCCACCAGCACGCCGGCGAAATCGGTCTCGCCGTTGAGGAAGATTCTGTCGTTGGGGACGAAGACGTTGTCGAACACCGTGAGAGCCTCGACTCCGCCGAACTCCGCGTTGCCCACGTCGATCTTCCCGCCCTCCAGCTTCCGGGTATCGCAGGACTGCCGCCCGACGATCATGAAGAGCCCCTTGGCGTCCAGGGGTACCGCGAAGGACACCGCGTAGTCCTTGTCCTCGGGAGATAGTGCGATGGTGGGCATGACGACCACTTCGTGAGAGTTGATGATTCCCGTCTGGTGGGCTTTCGCCCCGCGCACCACGATGCCGTCGGGACGGCGCTCCACCACGTGGAGGTACATGTCCGGGTCGGGCTGCTGGTGAGGAGCCAGGGAGCGGTCGCCCTTGGGGTCGGTCATGGCGCCGTCCACCGTCAGGTCATTCTCCTTGACGTAGTCCAGGAATTTCTTGAAGTTCTGGAAATAATGGGTGCCGAATTTTTTGTCGATGTCATAGGTGGTGCTCCAGAGCGAGTTGAACGCGTCCATACCTACGCAGCGCTGGAAGCAAGCGGCCGTCTGCTGGCCCAGGAGGCGCTGCATTTTGACTTTTTTGATAAGGTCATCGGTGCTGCGGTGAATGTTGTTGAAGCGGTTGATCTTCTTGCCGGTCTCGGGGTCGATGACGGTCATCAGATCCTCGTACTCCGGTTTCTGCGCCAAATCGTAGGTTGCGCGAACGGAGTTGAGCGAGGGACGCAGGATAGGGTCGTCCACCGGAACGGGTACCTTTTTACCCAGCAGATAAACCTCCATGTTGATCTTACGAATACTTTCGATATACTGTTCTCCTGTCATCAATGGCATTGTTTTTCCCCCTTCAATAATTCGTGAAATCACATATCTCTTCAGTGTCGCTTTTCCCCCCAATTGCGTCTCTCTTCCTGCAACTCGTCAACTCAACTCGTCAGGCATCCGTCCCTTCCGGCAGGATTCTCTGTTTTTACTGCAAGCCATTGTGTGTTTCTATCATTACGTGTTTCTATTTATTGTCTCTTTTACGCTGTTTCTGTCTTGTTTTCCACTGCTTCCTTTTTCCATCTGAAGGCAAGCAGGAAGTGGAGGATGAAGCCGATGGCCAAACCCCAGGCCGCTCCCTTGGTCGCCAGAAACGCGGCCATGACGCCCGCAATACCCCTGTCCATGTCGTTCCCGCACATCCTCATGGCAAGGGCGGCGCAGGCGTAGCCCTGAACCAGCAGCGTGATCGACAACGCGGCAGGCAATACTGGACGCACGAAGGACGCGATGGGGATAATGGCCACGCTGATGGCGGTCATCAGGCGGAACGTGCCGACCCCGCTGAAAATCGAGTCCATCCCCTTGCGGCCTTCTTTGTACCGCTGGGCCGTGGACACGGTCACAGCCGCCCACAGAGGCCCGCAGAGCTGAGTGTAAGGGGCGATGACGGCCATGATGAAGTTTCGGAAAGCGCTGATCAAGTTGGAGCGGTTGGCGTTGAAGTCAATTTTTTCGTCGGCTCTCGCCTTGTCCGCGTCGGTGATGAGGACTTCCGTCGTGACGAAATCGCCGAACGCTATGATATAAGCCGCTATAGCCGTGGGAATGGCCGCTATGTAAAGGCTCATCTCCGGCCAGCCCAGGCGCAGCGGGCTCACCGCGTTCAAAAGCTCGTTCAGGTTGGGAATCATGAAGAGAAAGGACCTGTCCGTCTTCAATATCACGTCGGGAACCGGCAGTTCCTTGAAGAGCGGCCCGAGGACGACGCCCAGAAGAATGGCGGGAAGCATCCCGAACTTGCCCAGCATGTCAAAGAAGACACTTTTCTTTCGCCAGTTCTGGAAGCTGCTGGAAAACAACAGGAAATAAGCGAAGAGCGAGCTGAACCCCACGCAATAGGGATACAGTTCCAACCTCGCGCCCGGCCTGATCTCCCCCACCACGGCGGCTACCGCCGCGCCCAGGAGGATGCCCGCCTGGATGGAGACGGGGATCGTGCGCATGAGCTTGCCCGCTATGCCCGTCACGCCCATGATCAAGAAAATGATGCCCACCACGATCTGCAAAGCGACAAGGGCTTTGATTCTGTCCGGCCCTATGGTGTAGTTGCCCAGATAAGCCAGAACGACGGGAATCGCGGGGGTGATCCACCCCGGCACGACGGGATCGCCCAACAATGCGTGCAGGAAATATAAAAGGCCATTGATGACCACCATCGACCAGGCGATTTCGTAGGGAACCCCCAGGTACTCGGTCAGCACCGGGATGGCGCCCAAACATGTCGCGCACATGAAAATAGCCTGAACGGCCTCCGGGATTTCAAATCGATAGTGAATGAAAGGAATACGAAGCTTAAATATACCCAACGGAATATAAGGCTGCTCCGCTCCGTCTTTTCTGTTCAACATAATAAGACCCCCTGAATAATATTCTGATAGATGACGCCTGAAAAACAATGGCCAAAATGTCGAGTTTCATAATCCCCCGTGAGTCGGATCGAAGCCTCCGACACCACCCCTTATGCGCTGACACCTGTCCCTCCATGGAACCCTATGCCCATGTAACCTTACGCCATTGCTCCTCGCTAAAACCTCCCTTCATATTTTACCGTACACTTAATAGCAAAGAACATGCCAACCCCTATTTTCAATCCCTATTTTCAATGGAGGTTCAATGGACATACGGCCCGCGATACCCGCACGGAGGGTTGTAGCAATGAATTTTATCGTGAAGGGAACTTTGGGCGGACCCCTGTGGAAAACAGGTTTGGCCTCCAACTTGTTTTAAAATTGAAACATCTTTGAAATAAACCTCGGGTGCGGACGTGGAGGGGAAGGTTGTTTCATTAGGAGGTCGGAGGTCGTTTCTTTTTTAAAATTCGAGGCGTTTCATTTTTGTTTCATTTTTAAAGCAAGTTTCATTTTCAAAACGAACGAGGAGCTTTTACTGTAAAATGTGAGGTATAATGACACAAAAATTATTTTCAAAATCATTTTCAAAATTATTTTAAAATCATTTTCAAGATGGGGAGTCTGCCCTTGCGACGAAATGGGAAGTTTTTAGCGAGTGGGATCATTTTAGTGAGCATGACGATGGCTTTGGCGCTGTTTGCATGTGGGGCGTTTGCATGTGGCGAGCGTATATGTAAATCCTTTGAAGCCTTCCCCGGGTGCCCATCCCTTGCCCGATCCCCATCTGACAGGCGGGGTCAGGGGATCTCGGGAGGGCCAGAGAGGACCCCACAGGGGCCGGGCGAGTTCCGCCCCCCTGAGCTTGAACGTTTACAAGATTTGTCCAAAGCCGAACGACAGACTGTTTTCGGCGCGAGGGGAACCCTATTTCCCATTGAACACATCTTTTCCTTATATAAAGAGCCTGTATCCAAACGGCGCTTTCGAGAGCGCAGCGGGGAATTTGTCGCCGCGACCCCATCGCTCTCCAGCGCCGCGAACCCTCCGGTCGGCGTTTTTTCAAATTTCACGGTAACTTCCCCTACCGCTCGGCTGTTCTCCACCCACATCGCGGTACGGAAATAAACCCTGTCTATTTGTGTTTCTCTTATGAGTACAAGCAAGTACACGTTCCTACATTGAATATTGACACTCCATAGTCGAGATTCGTAAAACGATCGAACGAAAGGTGTTTATGATGAAACTGGATTGTTTCGTTGTGCAGGAACAAAAACAGATTCTGTCCCAGTGTGTGGTGGAATCTCTCCGCATTCTCACCATGGACACGCATGAGCTTATGGCCTTCATGGTCCGGGAGCAGGATGAAAATCCCTTGGTGAATTTCGCCGCCGCGGGAAGGCGGCACGAATTTCTTATTGCGGGGCGCGATGAGCTTCGTGATATTCCGGCGGCAAACGAGGAAACAGTTCAAGAGTTTTTGTTGTCCCAGTTGCGCCTGGAGAACTACACCCAAGACGAGGTGAAGGCTTTTCGGATTTTGACGGAGTCCATCGACGAAAGGGGGTTCCTGACGAGCCCCGTGGAGGAACTCTCCGAAATTTTTCAAATACCCCTTTCTGTGCTTCACAGTTGTCGGGGCGTTTTGCAAACCCTGGAACCTGTAGGAGTCGGTTCCGCCAGCGTCGAGGAATGTCTGCTTCGGCAATTGGACACTGTGGGCTGCGACGACGACGTTCTCCGTGCCATAATAACCTGCCACTTGAGCGACGTGGCCAAGGGAAAGATCGGGACCATCACACGGGCGCTGAAGGTGGACGCCGGGCGCGTCCGACGGTGCATCAACACCCTCAGAACCCTCAGCCCGAAGCCGCTGAACGGCTTGCCCGGGAGGCCCGATCCCTACGTGATACCCGACATTCTCCTTTCCCACGAAAACGGCTTTTGGACCGTGGAGCTGAACGACAAGTGGTTCGAGCGGTTCGAGGTCTGCGACTATTACGAGAAACTGGCCTGCGAGACCCAGGACGAGGAACTGAAAGAATATCTGAAGCAGAAGTCGCAGCGTTTTCATTTTTTGAACGACGCCATTAAAAAACGGCACAATACCCTGTTGCGCATCGGCCAGTCCCTTGCAGTCCACCACTCCAGATTTTTCCTGCGAGGCGGCTCTTTCGAGCCCCTTACGATGACGAAGCTCGCCGACGAATTGATGATGCACCCCTCCACCGTGAGCCGCGCGGTCAAAAACAAATATCTCCAGTACCCCGGCGGAGTCTGCGAAATGCGCTCCCTGTTCGCCTCCGGAATTTCTTCATCTAATTTTCCATCTAATTCCTCCTGCGGCGCCAGCGTGGAGACGAGTCGGGAGGAGATCAAAACGCGCATTCGAGAACTGATCGACGGAGAAAACAGGGCCAAACCTTACAGTGATCAGTATTTGACGCTGCTTTTGGCGGAGCAGGGGATAAAGATTTCCCGGCGAGCGGTGGCCAAGTACCGGGAAGAAATGTTTGTCGGGGATATGTACGACAGGCGCTACGCGTGAAAGGACGGCAAACTATGCAGACCCGAAAGACAGCGTACTATCACAGCAACGCCGAACACATCATAGGGGACATCCAAAATCCGCTGAACATCCTTTTGGACGCCGTGCTGGAGAGTTCTTACGACGGTATTTTCATCACGGACGGCAACGCGAACACCATAAAGGTCAACACCTCTTACGAGATCATCTCCGGCCTCAAACAATCCGACGTGGTGGGCAAAAACATGCGGGACCTGGTGGCGGGCGGGCTGATTTCCAACTCCGGGACGTTGCTGGCGCTGGAAAAGCGGCAGCCCGTCACCCTGGAGCAGAAGTTCAAGACGGGCAAGCAAGCCCTCATCACCAGCACCCCCACCTTCGACGACCAGGACAACATCGTCATGGTGGTGACCAACGTCCGGGACATCACGGAAATATGGGACCTGCGCAACCAGTTGGACAAAAAGGAAGAGCTGACGAAAAGGCAGCTCTCGGAGCTGGAGATCATACGCAAACAGATCATGGGCGTCGGAAACATGATCGCCGAGGATCAGGAGATGCTCCAGACCATGCTGGTCATCAACAAGGTGGCGCCTATGGACACCACCGTGCTTTTATTGGGCGAAACCGGCGTGGGCAAGGAGATCATCGCCTCTTACATCCACCAGAACAGCCCCCGGAGAAACCGCCCCATCATCAAGGTGAACTGCGGGGCGATCCCCGCGGCGCTTGTGGAAAGCGAGCTGTTCGGTTATGAAGAAGGCTCCTTCACCGGAGCCAAAAAGGACGGCAAAATGGGGTTGGTGGAGATCGCCAACGAAGGGACCATGTTTTTGGACGAGATAGGAGACCTGCCCTTGGACGTGCAGGTGAAGCTCCTGCGGCTGCTGCAGGAGAAGGAGATCCAGCGCATCGGCTCCACGGTGGCGCGGAAAGTGGACGTGCGCATCATCGGGGCCACCAACCGGGACCTTCAAAAAATGGTGGAGGCCAAGGAGTTCCGCAAAGACCTGTACTATCGCCTGAGCGTGCTGCCCATCACCATACCGCCGCTGCGGGAGCGCCCCGACGACATTCTGCCGCTGGCGGAGGCTTTTTTGGCGGAGTTGAACCTGCACTATCATTTCCAAAAAAAATTCACCCCCTCGGCCGTCTACGAAATCCAGTCTTACGAGTGGCCCGGAAACGTCCGGGAGCTTCGCAACGTCATCGAGAGAGCGGTGATCCTGAGTTCCGGCGAGAACATACAGCCGCGGGACCTGGGAATCTTCAAGGAAAAATCAGCGGACCCCGACGCGCTGTCTTCCTCAAATCAAGACATCAATCTGAAACAAATATTGATGGACATCGAGCACGAGTACATCGAAACGGCCTACAACATCTACCGCAACGTCCGGAAAGCCGCCAAAAGCCTCTCCATGGACGCGGCCACCTACGTGCGGAAACGAAGGAAATACGGTGGATCGAGCGCCTACAGCGCAGCGAAGAGCTGAGGCGCAGTCGGCCTTTAAAGCTCTTCAATGCAGGAGACGAGCCTCTTGGAGACAAGTCTCCGTAAGATATTGGACAGGCTCGCAAACCCACAGGCAGCATATCGATACCTATATATCGATATTTATATGGTGATATTCTAATTTGGTACCTTATCTTGAAAGGTATCGTGGGCTAGTATGTAAAGATATGGACGACTGCAATAATGCTTTTCAACTGGAGGATGGATGATGAATTTTGAACTGAGCAAGGAACAGCAGATGGCCAGGGGACTCTTCGAGAGTTTCGCGGAGAAGGAAGTGAAACCCCTGGCCCAGGAACTCGACGAGGAGGAGC
>JAISLU010000001.1 GCA_031277095.1 Synergistaceae bacterium | reverse complement strand
CTAGCTTCAACAACGCTCGCTCATATTCTTTACTCAGTTGACGACTGTAATCTGCGCTCATACTTATATTATCGTATAACTTTGGTTTATACATTAGCCCATTATCTCTACATTCCCACTGTACTGTAACCAACTCTGGTCAACTCTATTGCGGCCTGTACATATTCCTTGTAGCCATCGTATCGGAGATGTTGTATGATAACTGTGTATTTTGTAAATGTTTCAGCTCGGGGGGCGGAGCCCGCAGGTGAATAGACTGGGCGGCCGACTAAGTGCGCTTTGTTTCTCGTCTGTTTCTGGACCCTGGGGGTGTCGGGTAAATTTTTCGAGATTCTTTGAGGAGGAATTGAAAGTGAGAAAAGCAGGGGTTGTTCTGGGTATTCTCGTTCTCGTTTTGACGGCGGCCTGTTCCGCAGGTATCGCCGCGGAGCCTGTGAAGCGCGGCGACTATTTCATCACGGTTCTCACCGGGCCTTCCAGCGGAATTTACTTTCCCATCGGCGGGGCGTTTTCCACCTTCATCGGCAGCCTGGGGTATAAAACCTCGGCGACGGCCACAGGGGCCACGGCCGAAAACATCAACGCCCTCCAGACCGACCAGGGCGAAATGGCCATTGCCATGTCCGATTCGGTCATTCAGGCCGTGGAGGCCTTCGGCGCTTACGAAGGAAAGCCGCCCGCAAAAGACCTGCGAGCCATGATGGGACTCTGGCCGAACTTTTGCCAGATCGTCACCACGGCCGACTCCGGTATCAAGACCTTCACGGACATGAAGGGCAAGCGGGTGGGAGTGGGCGCCCCCAACTCGGGAGTGGAACTCAACGCCCGCATGATGTTCGAAGCCCACGGCATGACCTACGACGATTGCAAGGTGGACTACCTCAACTACGGCGAGGCCATCGACCAGATCAAGAACGGCCTCTGCGACGTGGCCTTCGTTACCTCGGGGCTGGGCAACGCCACCATCATGGAACTGGGCACCAGCAAGAAGATAGCCTTCGTTCCCGTGGAGGGCGAGGCCCTTCAGAACCTTCTGAAAAAATATCCCTTCTACATCGAGGCGACTATCCCCGCCGCCACCTACGGCACGGACCGTGACACCACCACGGCGGCCGTGATGAACATCATGCTGGTGGCCCAAAAACTGCCCAACGAAGTGGTCTATGACTTGTTGGAAAATATCTACTCCCCCGCCGGACTCGAAGCGATCCAGAACTCTCACTCCACCGCCAAGGCCAACATCGAGCTGAAAACGGCGCTGCGGGGCATCTTTGGGACCTCGGTTCCCTTCCACGACGGCGCGATCCAGTTCTATATAGACAAGGGGTTAATAAAATAAGTTAAAAAATAAATTAATCAAAAAAATAAATTAATCAAAAACATTCGCCGAGATTTTATGGGGGCTGAATCGACTGTCCGGCAGGGAAGGCGCGCTTTTCCTGCTGGGGTTGTTTTTTTTGCGGTGCTGCTGACCCTGGCGTCCGGACTCTCGGGCGCGGCCGAGAATGTCGGCGCGGACACCGGCCCGGAGGCCGGAGTTGGGTTGCATGTGCGGATCTACGACTGGAAAACGGGGGAACTCTACGTATCGGAGCCGGTGAAGGTCGGCAGCAAACTTTTTTTCGGATGGGTCCACTCTCTGGAAAAGATCCCGTGGAACGAATATTACCACGTGGACTCTGGCCTGGGCCTGGTCCTCGATGCCATCACTTTTCCCGCCTTCGGCGCGGGAATTCCAGAAAACAAAGGGCGGGTCTGTTACGTGGAAAACGGTTTGATCCACATGGAGGAAATCGATCAGCCTTTCCAAGAACTCCTGTGGCTCAATTCCCACACGGCCACTCAAGAAATTCGGATCGATGGAAGATATATCACCCAGGGCAGCGCGCTGCCCCAGCACACTCGACTGCGTCTAGTCATCGAAAGAGGCGATGCCAATGGATTTTGAACCCCGAGCAAGTTCGAGAACCCGATCAGAAAACCACAGCTCCGGAAATACCCTTTCCGAGAAACTCGACGAGGGTCTCGAAACTCAGGTCCGCGTCCAGGAGATCCTAGAAAAATTCGACAAGGAATCCAGCACGAGAACCTTATCGAACGCGCTGGTTGCGAAGATATTTTTTTGGCTGTGCGTGGGGGTCTCGTTGTACCACTTCGTCACCTCTTTCTGGGGGACGCCGGTGGTTCTCAAACACCGGTCTCTGCACGTGGCCGTGATGATGTGTCTGGGGTTCGTCATGTATCCCTTCGGGAAAAGAAGCAGCCGCCAGAAGGTATCCTGGTGCGACTGGGCTCTGATTCTCCTGTCGGTTTCCGTGCCCCTCTACGTTTGGGGCGATTATCTGGGCATTGTGGAACGGGCGGGAAACCCCAACGTCGCCGATATGGTCATGGCCACGATTCTAGTGCTTCTGGTGCTGGAGTCCACACGGCGCGTCACCGGGTGGGCCTTGCCTATTTTGAGCCTCATCTTCATACTGTACGGCCTTTACGGCCGAAACCTGCCCGGAATGTTCGCCCACAGGGGCTACACCTGGATGCAGCTTTCCAACCATTTTTTCGCCAACACCGAGGGGATCTACGGCTCTTCGGTCAGCGTCTCGGCCAGCTATATTTTCCTGTTCATTCTCTTCGGGGCCGTCATGGTCAAGTCGGGCATGGGGAGCTTCTTCAACGACATCGCTATGGCTTTGGCCGGGCACACCAAGGGCGGACCCGCCAAGGTCTCGGTGATCGCGTCGGGCCTTCTGGGCTCCATCAACGGGTCGGCCGTGGCCAACGTGGTAACTACAGGGGCTTTCACCATCCCGTTGATGAAAAAGACCGGCTACTCCAAGGAGTTCGCCGGGGCAGTGGAGGCATCGGCCTCGGTGGGCGGGCAGCTTCTGCCGCCGGTTATGGGCGCCGCCGCCTTCATCATGGCCGAGAACCTGGGCGTCCGCTACTCGGTGATCATCGTACACGCCGCCATTCCCGCGCTGCTTTATTACCTGGGCATTCTCATTCAGGTGCAGCTCCGCGCCGCGAAAAACGGCCTGCTGGGCCTGCCGAAAAACCAATTGCCCCGGGTGTGGGACGTACTCCGGGACAAGGGCCATTTGGTATTGCCCATTGTTTTGCTGCTCTACATGCTCTTTTTCTCGGGCACGACGGTTCTCTACTCCGCCGTGGTGACCATCGCCGCCACCGTGGTCGTGGCGTGTCTCAAAAAGACCACCCGCATGAGCTTTCAGGACATCTGCGAGTCCTTCGCCGAGGGAGCCCGAGCTACGGTGGCCGTGGCTGTGGCCTGCGCCTGCGTGGGGATCATCGTCGGGGTCTCCTCCAAAACGGGATTCGGCCTGACCATGGCCAACACCATCATCTCCCTGGGGAAGAAGGACCTTCTCTTCACCCTGCTCTTCACCATGATCACCTGCATGATTCTCGGCATGGGGCTCCCCTCCATCCCCGCCTACATCATCACGGCGACCATCGCCGCTCCCGCGCTGGAAAAGCTGGGCATCCCGGCGATCGCGTCCCCCATGTTCGCCGTTTACTTCGCCATGTTCGCCAACCTGACGCCCCCCGTGGCGCTGGCGGCCTTCGCGGCGGCCGGTTTGTCCGGCGGCAATCCCATGAAGACGGGCTTTGCCTCGGTCAAGCTGGCGATCGCGGGCTTTATCGTCCCCTATATGTTCATCTACTCGCCTCAACTGCTGCTTATCGACACGCCCCTCCTGGAGGGGATACGGGTCGCGGTGGGGGCCAGCCTGGGGGTGCTGATGATCGGCGCCGCCGTGGAGGGATATCTCTTTACCCGGATGCACTTTCTTCTCCGGCTCGTCTCCTTCGCGGGGGCTTTGTGCCTGATCGACAGCGATTTTTACACGGACCTGGCGGGTATGGGGATACTCGTCGCGCTGCTGGCAATCCAGCGTTTCATCGCTCGAAAAGAGACGGCGGAGAGGAGGTAACGTCATGGACGCTCACAGCCTCCTTCTGGCCTTCGGGCTCACTCTGTTCGCAGGGCTATCCACGGGGATAGGCTCGGCCTTGGCTTTTTGGGCGAAGCAGACCAACACCCGCTTCCTTTCCGTCAGCATGGGGTTTTCCGCGGGGGTCATGATCTACGTGTCTTTCGTGGAAATTTTCGCCGAGGCACGGAACACCCTTATGGAGGAATGGGGTCCAGGGCTAGGCTCCTGGGGGACCGTGGGAGCGTTTTTCGCGGGCATGGCCCTCATCGCCATCATCGACAAGTGCGTCCCCAGCGCCGAAAACCCCCACGAAGCCCACACCGTCGAAGAGATGTCCCTGAGTAAGGGCGAGCACGCCACCAAACACCACGACATGGACGCCCTTCACCGCACGGGGATCTTCACGGCCGTTGCCATCGCCATTCACAACTTCCCCGAGGGTCTGGCGACCTTCACCTCGGCCCTGGTGAACCCCAACCTCGGGGTCGCCATCGCCGTGGCCGTGGCAATCCACAACATCCCCGAGGGGATAGCCGTGTCCATACCCATCTTTTACTCCACCGGGGACCGTAAAAAAGCGTTTCTCTATTCTTTCCTCTCGGGTTTGGCCGAGCCGGCCGGTGCTGTGGTGGGCTACGTGGCGCTCATGCCCTTTTTCTCCCCCGCCGTTTTCGGCCTTTTGTTCGCCGGCGTGGCGGGGATCATGGTTTTTATCTCCTTCGACGAGCTTCTTCCCGCGGCGGAGGAGTACGGAGAACACCACCTGAGCCTTTACGGCCTCATCTGCGGCATGGCTGTCATGGCCCTCTCCCTGCTCCTGTTCGTCCCCGTTTGATCCGTGGGGTGTGATCCGGTACGATAAAAGTATTTCGCTTCCGGCTCAATTGCACTTACCCCTGCAAAGTTGCAGTTCCTTTTGCATTCGACCCAGAAATTCGTTCGGGTTAAATGCGTGCGGGGCAAATTCGTTTTCGTTTTTACTTCAAATCCGTTTTATGTCCACAAGGTTGCTGTGCTGGGGGTTTCCTTTGGCCAGGGGGGTGGGGCGCGCGGTGGAGAGGGTGTTGAGGCATCCGCGAAGGTCCACTCCGTCGGCGTCGGGGCGGTACCACCCGCCCTGGGAAAGCGCCACCACACCCCGGACGACCCGGTCCGTCACCCGGGCCCGAATTCTGAGGCGTCCCCTGTCGTTGAATACCTCCACCCAGTCGTCCTCCCCGATGTTTTTTCTCTCCGCGTCCTCCGGGTGAATCCAGAGCTTGTGGGGTTCCAGCCCCTCCATGTCCGGGTTGTTGTCGTGGATGGAGTGGCACCGGCGCTTCGTGTGCCAGCCCACAAGCTGAAAGGGGTACCGGGAGTACAAGGGGTCCCCCAGCCCCTCGAAACTTGGGACGTACTTGGGGATGGCCGGGATCTCGCGGGGGTTGTTTTTTGCCAGCAGCCGAGGAGAAAAGATCTCGATTTTCCCGCTGGGCGTGGGGAAGGGATGACGATCGGGGTCCCTCACATTGGCCTGAAAAGCGACGAAATGCGGGGTTTCCCGATAGCGGTAGATGCCCAGAGCCCGGAAGGTGTCAAAATCCGGCATACCCTGTTCGTTGCCGAGGATGGCCTCGTAGCTTTCCCTGAGAAGCCCTCTCAAATCCTTGCCTCCGTGGGTGAAAGCCTCCCAGTGCCCGAGTTTGCCCGCGACGTCCGCGAGCCAGTCGTATTCGAAGCGGCACTCGAACAAAGGCTCCGCCGCCCGGTTGCAGTAGAGCAAGTAATCGCCCTCGTGCCAGGGTTTCCCGATGTTTTCCCCCTCGAACATGGAGGTGCCCGGCAGGAGAATATCGGCAAATCTTGCGCTGGGCGTCAAAAATAGGTCGGAACATACGATGAATTCGCAAAGCGACGTGTCTTTTAAAATGTTTACGCTTCGATTGATGTCCGAATGCTGGTTGATAAGCGCGTTTCCGGCCAGGTTGAATATCAATTTCACGTTGGCATCCAGTTTTTCGACGCCCATCACCCCGTCTTGAAGGGCCGTCATTTCAGAGCCCCGGATAATGGCATCGGTCCACAAAAACGACGGGATCTTGCCCGGATAGGGGTTTGCCGCCGCGAGGATCACCGGCTCGGGGTGCAGCCGCACCGCCCCGTACCCGCAGGCCGAGCCTCCCGGGACGCCCACGTTCCCCGTGAGGCAGGCAAGGAGCGTTCCGCCCCGCACGGTCTGCTCTCCGTTGCCGTTTCTCTGGGGGCCGTATCCCTGGAGGAGCGCGGCCGGTTTCGCGGTCGCGTATTTGCGCGCCAGCCAGCGAATCGTCTCCGCGTCCACGCCCGTGATTTCCTCCGCCCATTCAGGGGTTTTGGGTGTGCCGTCGTATTTCCCCAACACGTAGCCGCCGTAGTTTTCCTGATCTTCCATTCCCGCCGGCATGTGGGCCTCGTCGAACCCCAGGCAGAAACGATCCATGAAAGCCTGGTCCTGTAATCCTTCGGAGAGAATGGTGAAGGCCATTGCAGCCATCAGCGCGCCGTCCGTGGTGGGCCGCAGACCAATCCACCGGTCGGCGAAGGCGGCGGCGGTGTCGCTGAAACGCGGATCGACGACCACAATCTCAATTCCCCTTCTCTTCGCTTCCCCCAGATAGAACCGCAAAGTCGAGCCGAAGACGGTTTCCACGGGGTTGTGTCCCCACAGAAGGATCAGCTTCGAGTTCAGCAGGTCCTCGGAACAGTTGCCCGTCTCCGCCGTTCCGTAGGTATAGGGGGTGGTGAAGGTGGTGCAGGCCGTGCTGTAGGAGTTGTAGTTGTCCAGAAATCCGCCGTCCAGAGCCAGAAGGTTTTTGGCCAGGGCGTACCCCTTGGCGACGCAGTTGACGCCGAAAGCGTAGTTCACGTACCGGGACTGAGGTCCGTACTGCGCCCCTATGCGGGCGGTTTCCGCCGCGATGGACTCCAGGGCCTCCTCCCAGGAAATGCGCTGGAATTTGGCCTCCCCTCTCTCCCCGACCCGCCTCAGGGGATAGCGGAGCCGCTCTCCGTTCAGGAAAGTCCGATGATAAGAGAACCCTCTGGCGCAGGGCATGATTTTGGGCCTGCCCTCCGGCTGCCGGGCCGCGCGAAGCTCCAGAACGCACCCCTCGGAGACCTTGGCCGTCATGGGGCACCTTCCCCCGCAGTTATTGACCCCGCAGACCGGCACAAGCCGCACTTCCGCCCCTCGTTCCCTCTCCTCCGCCGTCAGAAGCCGGAGCCCCGGAGGAGGGGTAGGAAAGCCACCGTCCCCCTCGGCGTCTTGAAGAAAATCCAGGGCCACCGACTCCGCCAGCAGACGCGCCAGTCCCCGGTAGACGTCCGTATGCGCCCTTTCCTCCAGAGCCGCGGCAAATTTTTCCGCGAAGGGCCACAGGTGCCGGTGGAAAAAAGAACGCTTGAGTTCGTGCAAACATTCAAGCTCAGGGGGGCGGCAGAGCCAGGCGAAAAATGCGCACTCCACTCCAATATGGTCGGGGGGTTGCCTCAAGAAAGCCTCATCCGCGTGTACGCCCCCCCGGCGGTAGTGGTCAGCGACGTCAAGGGTGACGGAGTTCAAAAGTCGTTTGTCCTTGTTCATGGAGTTCGAGGGGTCCAGGTCGTAGCACGACTCCCAAAGCATCAGGGAAGGGAAGCGCACGCCTGAGAACAAGGCGTGATACTCTTCATCCAGCGCCGCCCTTTCCTCCAGAAAAGCGCGGTCCAGGGTCCCGGCGAAAGCCTCCCCGCCGGGCAGAATCGCAAACAGCGACCGGCACGAATTTTTACATGTGTTCCATCTCTCGGCGGAGAGCGGGAACAGCAGCGCGTTCGCCAAAAAAGCGAAAAGCACCTCGACCTCCGGGCGAGCCCCCGGGCGAATATCCACGGAACGAACCGGCCTTTTTTTCACCCTTTCCTTCACCTGCGCCATCACAAGACCTCCGAATAAATTTTGCGGGGATTTACGTTACTAAAAAACATCGCGACGACAAAAGAACCTTTGCCGCTGCGATGTTTTTATTTTGGGGCTTGCATTTTGTGAGCTTTATTTTTTGATTATTTTCTGACTTCCGGTTTGCGCAGCCACCACTCGACGATCATGCCTGTGGCCACAAAGATGGAGCTGTAAGTGCCTACGACGATACCCACCAGCATCGCGTAGCTGAACGTGGACAGAACGGGGCCTCCCCAAATACACAGCGCAAGGACGGGAAAAAGGGTCGTCAAAGTCGTATTGATCGTGCGGGAGAGGGTTTGTTTGATGGAGAGGTCCACCAGACCCACGATACCTTTTTTATCCAGGTCTCTCCAGTTTTCCCGTATACGATCGAGGATGATGATGGTGTTGTTCAGCGAATAACCCACGATGGTCAAAATCGCCGCGATGAAAGACGAGGATATCTCCATCCACGTCAGGCTGAAAAACCCCAAAGCCAGCGTGGCGTCGTGAACCAGAGGGATAACGCTGACCACCGCGAAGCGAAACTGAAAGCGGACCGTAATGTAGATCAAAATTGCGATAAGCGCCGCGGTCAACCCGATCAAAGCCTGATTGCGAAGCTCCTGTCCCACGACGGGCCCTACTTTTTCGAAGCCGATCACCCGCATATTGGGGTAGCGCGCCTTCAATACGCCCACAACCTGTTCGCGGCTTTCGTCGGTGTCTTCGTTGGTGCGGATGATGATACCCTTGTCGCTGAAGTCCTGAATCATCGCTTCTTTGGCGACCACGGTGGAAACCACCTTCCGCACTTCGCCGATGTCAGGCCGGCTTTCGAATTCCACGGTCACGACGTTGCCCCCGGTAAAGTCGATGCCCAGGTTCATGCCCCTGAACGCTATCAGCCCGATGCTTGCCACGAACAGCACCAGGCTGACCAGCATGGCAGGTTTACGCCATTCCATAAAGTTGAACGTCTCTAGAATTTTCATTGAAGGGTTCCTCCCAGCATCGCTCTAGCCGCGCTTCAGAGCGTGCTGTTTCTGCCCGATGAAGAGCTGCAGCACGACTCGGGTCACCATGACGTTGGAGAACACGCTGGCCACTAGACCTATGGACAGAGTGACGCCAAATCCCCGGACCGATCCCGCTCCGAAGTAAAAAAGAACCACTGCCGCGATCAATGTGGTGATATTGGAGTCCAGAATGGTCACAAGGGCCTTGCGGAAGCCCGCGTCCAGAGCGGCCAAAGGCGTTTTCCCCGACTGGAGCTCTTCTTTGATGCGCTCGTAGATCAAGACGTTGCCGTCGACCGCCATCCCGATGGTCAAGATGATACCCGCTATGCCGGGAAGCGTCAGCGTCGCCTTGAACGCGATCAACCCGGCGAAAATGAGGAGCATCGTCACCAGCAGCGCGATATCCGCCGCAAAGCCGTTGAATCGGTAGTAGATCAGCATGAAAATGAAAACCAAAATTGCGCCGATCACGCCGGCCTGTATTCCCTGCCGAATGGAGTCCGCGCCCAGGCTCGGGCCCACGGAGCGGTTTTCGGCGACCTCGACGTTGACCGGCAGGGCGCCCGCCTTCAGCATGATCGCCAGGCGCGTGGCCTCGTCGGTGGAAAAACTGCCGGTGATCTGGGCGTTACCGCCCGCGATACGACTTTGCACCACCGGCGCCGATATGGTGACTCCATCCAGGACGATGGCCAGTTGCTTGCCCACGAGCCGCCCCGTCACCTCCTCGAAGGCCGCCGCACCCTCGTCGCTGAAGGAGATGGAGACCCCTATGCGGTTCAAGTTGTCGTAGTTGACGGAGGCGTCTTTCAAGTCTTTTCCCGCGACCGCCGTCGGGCCCAGAAGGTAGAAGCGGAGGTTTTTTTCGTCTTCGCTGCGGGAAACGATGGCCCCTTCGATGGCCTTAGCGCGCTCCTCGAAACGGGTTCCGGCGTCCTTCGCCCCTTCCGCCTCCGTATTCCATCTTTCCTGCACCTGAGCGAACTGTTCGTCGCTGTCGTAGTTCTTGCGCTCCGGAGGGGGCGGCGGCGGCTCGCTGACGTCCAGGACCTCCCGGAACTCCAGAAGCGCGGTCTTCCCGATCAATTCCAGCGCCGCGGCGGGGTCCTGCACGCCGGGCAAGTCGATGATGACGCGGTCTGCGCCGCTGCTTTGAATGATCGGCTCCGCCACGCCATACTGATCCACCCGGTTGCGCAGAACGGCCAAAAGCCGTTGGATTCCGTCATTTCCGATAGGATTTTCGGGCGTGTCCTTGGTTTGAAGGACGATATGAGCCCCGCCCTTCAAATCGAGCCCCAAGTTCACCCTGCCCGCTATCGGCCAGGAGTACGCCAAGGCGACCACGACCACGAGGAGAACGATCCCCAGCCGCGTACGGTCTTTACGAAGCATTCCTTATCCCCTACCCCGATCAAATTTGTTTTGCCTGAACATAACAACCGACCCTTTTATTTTTTATTTTTTCTCAGTCCCTTTTCTTAATCCTTTTTCTCTTCGGGCGCAGGTGTCGTGCGCTTTGTCTGGATGGCGGATTTCAGCACGCGAACTTTTACACCCTCCGCGATTTCCACCATGAAGGTATCGTCCCGCACCTCGCGGACGGTTCCGAAAAAGCCCCCTACAGTGACCACCTGGTCTCCGCGGGTGATGCCTCCGATGAGGGTGTCGTGTTGTTTTTGGCGTTTACGTTGAGGCCGGAAAATCAAAAAATAGAAAATAAGAACGAATACTACAAGAGGCAACACCATTCCCGTCAAATTCTGAGTACTTCCCTGAGAGCCGCCTTCACCGCCCCCGCTTCCGCCGCCAGGCGCACCGCAAGGAGACGCGACAGGCGTCGTCGTCTGATCTGCCATAAAATCTTCCTCCTCTTCCTGAATCTTTCATAAATTTAAATCTCCTATTCCGAGCTTTCCATGTCGATTTTTAATGCCGAATCTCCATGCCGAATCTCTTGCCGTGAATCTTGAATGAGCATCTCACATACGAAACGGCATTATATCAGATTCTGTTTCTCTCTTCGAGGCAATGCCGGTAGATCTTTTCGTGTTCGGCCAGAAGGTTGTCGATGCCCCAGAGGGGGTCGGGGGTGGATTTGTCCGCGACGGGCTCCTCCACGGCCAGGATCATCGCGGCGGCAAGGGCGGCGGGACTGCCCACGGGAAAGAGGGTGCCGCGGGAGGGCGTCGTGACAAGCTCCCGGATGCCCCGGACGTCGGACCCGAGGACGGGGATACCGAGACAGATCGACTCCATGACGCTGCGACTCAGTCCCTCTTGTTCAGAGGGGAGAATCGTGGCCCGGGAAGAAAGCATCAAGAGAGGGATGTCCGTCCTTTCCCCCAGGAAATGGACCTGAGACTCCACTCCCAGCTTTGCGGCCAGACGCTTCATCGGGTCCTCCAACGGCCCCGTTCCGGCGAAGGCCAGGTGAAAATCTTTTCTTCCCGCCTCGGCCAGGGCGTGCAGGGCGTCTCGGTGGCGTTTGCGCGGAATGAACTCCGCAGCCATGAGGAACAGCTCGTGGCCTTTTTCCAGCTTCAGCTCCTCGTGAAATTTTTTGACGTCGGCGATTTTCACGGCGGAGGGAGAATAGCGCGCAAAGTCCAAGCCTATGCCGGGCAAGAGCGACAGGCGCTCTTTCGGCGCGATCTTGAGGACAAGGGCGGCCTCGTAGTCCTCTTGGTTGATGGTGATGGTGTGGTCGGTCCAGTCTCCCGCCAGCCGCTCCAACGCGGCAAACATCGAGTTTTTGAAGAAATTTTCCTCGCTGTGAAAATGAAACCCGTGGGCCGTGTAAACTATCGCCGGGCAAGCCGATGCCTTCCGAAGTTTGCGCAGAGCGAGGCGCGTGACGAAAGAGGCCACAGGGGTGTGGACGTGGACGATATCGTACTCTCCAGACCCCACGATCTCTCGTATTTTGACGTTGGTTTTTCCCAAGTTTTTGGGGCTCAGGGGATCGCGGCTGAAGGACATTTCGTGGCAGGCATGGAAAGCCTCTCGGCATTTTTCGCAGCCGGAAACGCCGCTGGACATGGCGTCCACGACCCAGCCCTTTTTCCCGAAATGCCCCGCGTAAGGCAGCAGAAACGCACGAAGGGTCGAGGCTACCGTCGTGACGATCAGCAGTTTAGGCATAATTTTGTTCTCCTTTCGTTAAACGGGGCGCGCAGTATCCACAATACGCCTTCCCCGGGGACGTTCGTCTCGAGTTCGTACCCCATTTTATCCCAGAATTCACGAACCGGCTCGTTCTTGTTCGTTTCCCTGTACTCGCCCCGTATCGCCGTCACGCCCTCGCCGGCCAGAGATCGCTCCACGCACCCTAACACGGCGTCCTCCACCCCGCGCCCCATGACGCGGCAGCTCATCAGGAAGGTATCGATCGTCGCCGCGGGCTCGCCGGGCCCATCGCTCAAGCGGGCGATGACGAGGCAGATTCTGCCGTAGTCCCCGAACCGGTCGCGCAGTTCCGCCATCCAGACGCGGGTGCGGCCGTCGCGGATCATGGCGGCGATGTCGGCCTCGGTGTAGCGCCGGGTCGTCAGGTTGAATTGGTTGGTCTTCTGGGTCAACTGCGCGGCGCGCGCGATTTCTTCGGCACGATCCAGGCCCAGCCGATAGACGTTCAGCTTCATTTCCAGGGACGCCAAGTAGTCGTCCAAAGAAATATGGGCGCTCCGGGCGGCCTCTCGCCTGGCCTCCGTCCGATACATCTCCGTTTTCCGGAGGTCTTCCTCCCCCAGCCGCAGGGCCGTAAAATAGGTCCGAGCCACCTGTCTCATGAAGCCGGGGAGCCGCGAACTGTCCCCGTCGGGAAAATCCGGAACCGCCACCTCCGGCAAGGCCGATTTGACGGCCTCCCGTTCCAGCGGGCTGTCGTCGATGAAAACCAGCGAATCCAGGCCGATGGAAAGTTCCCGGGCTATCGCTTCGATGTTGGATACTTTGGGGTTCCAGTCGGCTTTGATCTTGACGAAATCTTCCTCCTTCAAAACCATGTGAGGATGCTCTTTGAAGGGGCGCAGGGCGTCCTCTCGGTTGTTTTTCGAGGCGATCGCCAGAAGGACCCCCTGTTGGGCAAGCTCTTTCGCCGCGCGCTGCACGTCCCGATACTGAGACCCCATGCCGAAAGACGCGAGGTCGATGCCCGCCACCCCGTCTTCGCCGACAACACCGCCCCACAGGGTGTTGTCCAGGTCCAGGACAAGGCATTTTTTGCGCTCTCCCCGGACGGCCCTCTCGGCGCGTAAAATTTCCTGAGCCAGCAGGAGTTCCCCTTGCCGGGAAAAAGGGAGGGAGCCGAAGTACCACATTTTGGCGCTGTAAAAACGCTCCCGGCCCGTTTCGGCTGCAAGCTCCGCCAAGTCGAGAACGGGGACGCCCATTTTCTCCAGCTCGCTCTGCCAGTAAGCGGACGCCTGGACGGAAAGGTTTCTCTCCGCCAGGGGCCGGGCGGGAGATGAGGGAAGGTCCAGCGTGGAGACCAGGAGAACTTTGTCTTTATGCTCGGCCTGCGCGCGAGAGAGGATGCCCGAGAGTTCCGCGAGGTCCTTGGCAAAACCGGCGTCCACGCCGTTGGGCAAAAGCGCGGGGCCGTGGAGGATCACGCAGATCGTTTGGATGGAACTCCGCCAGAGCCCGGAGGAAGGATTCAGGAGCTCGGCACGCCAGGTGTCGAAGCCGGGTGGGGTGAAGACCTTCAACCCCGACTCCTTTTCGATCCTGCGAGCGAGGCTTTCGACTGTCACGTTGGATAAAAGGGCGATGGTTTCGCTCATATTTTCGCTCATATCTCCTCGCCTCTTTTCACGACCCGGGCGGGGTAACCCATGACGGTACAGCGGTCGGGGACGTCTTTCAGGACGACACTTCCCATGCCGACGGTGACATCTGACCCGATGGAAAGCCCCTGCAGAATCCTCGCCCCCGCGCCGATCAGAGTTCGCGGGCCGACGGTCACGCTTCCGGAGATGTCGGCGTGGGGCATGACCGACCCGAAATCGCCGAGAACGGAATCGTGCCCGATCTGAGAGCCCACGTTGAGAAAAGAACACAGCCCCAGGACGGCCTCGACCGAAACGTTGCAATAAGGGGAAATCACGGTTCCCGGGCCGAGGACCGCGGACGCTTCCACGTGGGCGAGGGGATGGACGAGCACCGGAAAAGTCACCTGGGGATCAAGGGACAAACTTCCATAGAGGGAAGCCTTGGCCCCGGGGTCGGCCAAACCCATGAGAACGGCTACGGGGCGCGCCGCGGGGGTCAGCTCCCTCAGGCCCCCAAGGACCTGGGCCTCGCCCACCCGGCTGCCCGCGGGTTTACCGTCGTCGATAAAACCCAAAAAATTCCACCCCCCGGAACCCGAGGCGCGAAGGTAAGCCAAAACCTCTCGCCCCAGTCCGCCTGCCCCATAAATCACCAGATCCCGCAAACTTTGACCCTCCTCAATAAAAAACAAAAACCAAGCCTCAGGGGGACGGAGCCTCCACCCCCGTTTGGAAATCCCCTATTTGGAAATCTTCTCACATTCTTTCCGAATATGTCGTTCTTACGGAGTGCCCTCCGTCCAGCGTGAAGGTCTGGCCCGTGATCCAGCGCGCTTTCTCCGAAAGAAGGTAGGCGACGAACTGGGCGGCGTCTTCCGGCTCACCCAATCCCAGCGGATATTCGGCTTGGAGGGCTTTTTTTTGATCCTCGCTCATCTTTTCGATAAATTGCATGGACATGCCTGTTTGGACGACCCCCAGCACCAACCCGTTCATTCGGATTTTTTTCATGACCAATTCGGCGGAGGCGGCTGGGATGAAGCCCTCCAGCGCCCCTTTGGCGGCTCCGTACAAAGCCTTTCCCAACGCGCCCTCGTGGGCCGCCATAGAGGAAAGCAGAACGAACGACGCCCCCTCAGGCCTGTACGCTCCTTTTTTGGCGAAAAGCCGGATCAGCTCGAAGGCCGCAAAAGTATTGACGCGGAAAATCTCCTCGGCAAGGGGAAATTTCGACTGGGTCAGGGGTAAAGTTTTCTGCATACCGGCGGCGTAGAGCATACCCGATATGCCGCCGGTCAGGTCGGCGACGTTCGACACGTAATCCTGCAGCTTTTCGATTTGGGCAAAGTCACAGGGGAGGATTTTCAGGCGGTCTTTGTGCGCGGGCCCCAACTCCGGCCCCACTTTCCCTCCTGCATATTCTCTCGCCAGTTCTTCCAGCGGCTCCACGCCCCGGGCCGAGGCCACCACGGAGTAGCCTTCCTTTAGCAAAAGCCGAACCGTCGCGCGGCCTATGCCCTGGGACGCCCCCGCGACCAGCATCCATCGTCTCTCTCCCTCCGGACACTCACGCTTCTGACCCTCTCGCGCCGTCATGGGCGGGTCCTCACTGGGCCTTTACCGCGAAGGACAAAATATCCCTCACCGACTTGATTTCGGCTATTTTTTCCAGGGGGATTTCGTAGCCGGCCTCGTCCAAAGCCATGACCACCTGAAGGGTTTTCAGGGAATCCCAGCCCGCGACGTTATCCACCGAGCTGTCCTCGGAAACAGATGTTCCCAGCACTTCGGACAAAATATCGAGAATATTCTCCACGAGAATCACCTCCGTCCCCGAGCTTTCACGTACAGGTCTCCGACCGTTTTGCATTCCAGGAACTCGTCGATGGAAAGCACACAGCCGCACTGCTCCTCCAAAAACGTCAAGAGGGAGAATCCCACGAGAGAAGACCAGAAATCGGCCGACTCCCGAAAGTCGCTTTCCAGAGAAAGCCCCTGGGGATCGGCCTCGATAATATCCGCGATTTCCCCCACAAAGCGAGTCTCCTCGATTTCAAATGCCTGCAATTCCGTTTTTTCCGATTCAAGTCTTTCTGATTCAAGTTTTTCTAATTCAACTCTTTCTAATTCAGGTTTTTTTAATCCAAGTTTTGTCATGTCGCATCCAGTCCTTTTACTTGTTGTGTATTATTTGTTGTGTATTATGGGTACTCGATGACGCCGGGGCAGGCGCAGGGTCCCAAGTTCATCGAAACGGCCGAGATGGAGAGGCCCGCGCCGAAGCCGGAGGCCAAAACGCGGAAAGACTTGTTTGCGATGGGTTTTTGAAGCTCCGAGCATAGGGTGACGGGGATCGTGGCCGAGCTGGAGTTGCCGTAGCGGTCCAGGCTCACCGGCATTTTTTCCAGGGGGATTTTCAGTTTTTTCGCCACCTGCTTCATCATGTAAAGGTTGGCCTGGTGCAGCAGCAACAGGTCCAGCTCTTCCGCCGTGACGCCGCAGCGCTCCATCAAAGACGCGAGGCACCCCGGCACGTTGCGCACCACGAAGTTGAACACGGCCATGCCGTCCATGTAAATGTCGATGGGACGTCTCACGCCTCCGTCCGGCCAGGTTTTGTACTCCAGAGAACGCTCGTTGAAGGGGCGGCGGGACCGTCCCTCGGGGATCATCAGCACATCGTGCCGGGACCCGTCCGTCAGAAAACCGAAGTGCCACCGCTCCCCGCCCCCTGGCAGGATCAGGGTCGCCGTCCCCGCGTCTCCGAACAGGAGAGAGGTCCCCCGGTCTTTAGGGGAGGTGAAATAAGAATGGGTTTCTCCGTCCAGCAATAAAATGGGGGCTTCGATAGATCGCGCCATCGACGCGCCCAGCCATAGGCCATAGACATAGCCCGAGCAGCCGAAAGAGGTATCCACGGCGGCGCAGTCGGAGGAAAGCCCTAAAAGATACGCCGCCCGGGACGAGTTGTTGGGAATGTCATGATCGGGGGTTTGGGTGACGAAAAGGATGCCCCCGACCTCGTCTATCGAGGGAACCGAGCGGCTCGAGTGAACTGAACGCGGAGTTTTTTCAAACAACTTTTTCGCGGCGGCGACACAAAGATCCAGCGCCGTTACGCCGCTTCCCGGCGGACATATACGGCGCGTTTGGATGCCCGTGGCTTTTATTATGTTCTTGACCTCGTCTCCAAAAAGTCCTTTGCCCGCAATCTCGTTGTCCACCTCGTTAGAGGGAACGCAGGCGCACAGTCCGCCGATCACCACACCCTCGACAGTGCAAAATCTCATCGGTCCGCCGCTCCTTCGGCACTGTCTGTCTGTTTGCTGTCCTTCGTTTTTTCTTTTTCTACGAGTTCGATCAAACCCACGTTCTTCCCATACATAAATACCACCGACCTGCCGTCCATGGCGGACGCCGGAAGGGGGCGCGTCATTAGAAGGTAGCCTTGTTTTTTCAAAGCAGCGACATCTGACGCGATGTCCTCGCTATCGTAACATATATGGTAAGGGGAGTTTCCATTTTTTTGCAGCCAAGAGTCAACAGGTGAATTGCCGTTCAAAGGGGCAATCAGCTCGATCATCACGCCGCTGGGGTCCGAAAGAAAGCAAATTTTTACGTTCCTCGACCGGTCTTCCGTTGCCGCTCGGCATATTCGATATCCCAAACGCAAAAAAGACTCCACCGCTTTCTCCAAATCTTGAACAGCGTATCCAATGTGATTTATTCGCATGAGTCCCTCCCGTACTAGGGCCTGTTAAGAACTGGCAGAAATCTTGGGTCGCACCCCCCTCGCGAATTTGGGATTTGTAAATTTTTTTCTTGCGACGATTGTAACTGCGAAACTCGGGTTAGTAAACTTGAGGTATATACTTGACCCCATAGAGTTCATTACGTAAGGGGATATGCGCATCATGGAAAACATGAAAGGCAACAGTTATCACTACAGCGTGCTGGGGCTCGAACCCGGCGCCTCCGACGAGGAAATCCGCGGGGCTTACCGGCGGCTGGTAAAGATGTACCATCCTGACCGGGACGGCTCTCTCGACGCGGAAATGAAATACCGGGAAATACAAGCCGCCTACAGCGCCCTGCGCGGACAAAATACCCCCATCGACGACCAACGCCCTCAATGGGAAAAAGAACGAAAAACGAACTATGAACAGGGCATGGCCTCCAGACAGGACGTAGGCTCCGGAAATTTTTGGGTCGATGACGAGCCTCCCCGCCGGCCCAGAATTCCTTTTTCCTGGGGGGAGCTGGTGGCGATTCTGGGGGATTCCCTGAAAGAGAGCATAGGGCTCGGCTTGGTGGTTCGCACGGGCCTGTGCGTGAGAATGTTGTGGATTTTATTCCGCAGCTCCCCGCTTTCCCGGCTGCTGGGGATGGTGACGATCCCTTGCCTGCTGGCGTTCTGCCTCGTTTTCCGCTACTACAACGTCAAAGCCACGAGGAAAAAAATTTTTTTTATCGCCTCTGTGGGATGCGCCTTCTTTGCGAGCCTGTGTTACACGTGGTTTTCCTCTCCTAAAAATCGCCCCCTCGGAGCCGAAAGCGCGTTTTTTGTGACGCTGATTGCCTGGATGCTGCTTTGGGTGAAGGTCAAGCTCGATTTTCTGCCATCCTTCCTGCGCATTCGCGCCAAGCGGCCGCACGAGCGTTAAATCGGATCGTCATTCACCGTTGGCAACGTAGGCAAAAAGGTCCCGCTCGTCGAGTTGAAGCCCTATCGAGGCGAGGGTCCTGGCTTTCGCCGAAAAATTTTCACCGCAGGCCACGCTCGCCAACGCCGCGGCCGCCTCGAAAGAGCGGCAAGGCAGCCCGCAAATACGCAGAAGTTCGCTTATGGAGCACACACCATAGGGGACGTCTTCCGTGAAATAACGGTGTGTTATCGTCTTCGGCAGTTTGCTGGCAGCGTAAAGGGGATTGGTGGTCATGACCTCGTGAATCGTCTTTCCTCCAGCGCCCTGGGAGGAGTACCAATTGCGCACCATCTCCTCCGTGGTGACCATCGACAGGCCCTTTTCGGCCAACCTCATCCGCTCGGCGTCCATCGACTCCACCCAACGGGCCACGCCGGGGGTGAAGGCCGCGTGAAAAGAAAGCACGTCCAGTCCCCTTTCGACGTTGGCGAAATTGAGAAGAACGAGGGGGACGTGGAGCAGGACGTTGGGGTTCGACGCCCCAGTGGCCAGGACGTTTTCCCGGAGGACCGATTCGGGGTAGAGCGCCCTCACTTTTGCCGCCGCCTCCATCCTGCGCGACGGGAAAACGCTCAATCCCAGACCGCGCTTGAACCCTCGAATTTCGACGCCCGTTTCAGAACGAGTGGCGGTGTAGATCAGGCACTCCATCTCCGCGATGGCCTCCACCTCTTTGTTGCCGCAACGACGCAAGGTACGCAAAAATTCGATGCTTCCGTAAAGATTCCCCGGCATCAGACAGAGGGTCTGTTCTTTTTTAAAGTAAGGAGCGCAGACCTCGCCCATGCGTTTTTGCGCATAGGCCGGAACCACGACAAAGACAACCTCGGCCCCGCGTAAAACTTCTTCCGGATCCACCCCGGCCCGGAGCCTAGCGAATCCGCTGCCCCGCCCGCTGGAAGGAATGCTTGTCAAATGGATTCCCCCGGCGCGGCGTATGGCGTCGATGTTTTTTTCGAACTCCGGCAGCTCGAACAGCGCGACGTCGTGCCCTTGGAGCGCAAAATCGGAGGAGACGGCGAAAGCGCCGTTCCCCCCGCCGACCACGGCAATTTTCATTTCGACATAATCCTCCTGTTTCGCAGAGCGGGTCCGACAAGGGTGATGACGATCAAAACCAAGAGAATGATGGAGACGGGGCGGCTGCAAAAATAACTCCAGTTTCCCCTGGAGAGCATGAGGGCCCGCCGGAACTCCCCCTCCGCCATAGGCCCTAAAATGAGCCCCAGGATCATAGACGGAGTGGAATACCCCCACCGCTTCATCAGGTATCCGACGATACCGAAAACCAGCATGACCCCTACGTCGAAGAGGTTGTTGCGGATGGCGTAGCTGCCGACGACACAGAGAAGCATGATGATAGGGGCCAGCAAATCCGTGGAGGCCTTCGTCACCTTCACCACCTGCTTGGCGGCGAAAAGCCCCACGACGAACATCATCACGTTGGCGATAAAGAGGCCTACAAGCAGAGTATAGCTGACATCCGCATACTTGGTGAAAAGCTGGAGCCCTGGCCGGAGTCCGTGGATCAGGAGCCCGCCGAGAAAAATGGCGGAAACGGTGTTTCCCGGAACACCCAGTGTGAGCAACGGAACCAGGGATCCGCCCGTCACTCCGTTGTTTGCGGCTTCGGAGGCAATGACCCCCTCCACCGAGCCGTTTCCGAATTTCTCGGGGTGTTTCGAGACGCGTTTGGCCTCATTGTAAGCGATGGCACAGGCGATGCTCATGCCTGCGGCCGGAATGATGCCCACGATGGTCCCGATGACGGAAGAACGCAGCATGTTGAACCAATGGGCTTTGATGTCCGACATGCGTGGCACGGAGCTGTCGGAGAACGTGGCGATGTCATGAACGATGGTGGTGCGTTTCTGCTCTCCCAGAACAAAAACCTGGCAGGTCGAGAAGAGCCCGATGACCATAGGGACAATGGGAATTCCCTCGAACAGCGACACGTTGTCGAACGTGTAGCGGTAAACACCGGAGATGCCGTCTACGCCCACTGTTGCCAGCAGAAGACCGGCGACGCCGGAAATAAGCCCTTTGATCAGCGAGCCCTTGGAAAAACCAACGATGACGGACAACCCAAAAAGCGCCAGGTAAAAAATCTCCACGGGCCCAAAAAGGAGAACGAGGCGCGCGAGAGGCGGCGCAATCAAGAGCAAGGCCAATGCGCTGACGATCCCGCCCACCAGAGAGGAGAAAACGGCCATAGCCAGCGCCCGGCCGCCTTCGCCGTTTTTGGTCATTTCGTAGCCGTCGATGGTGGTGATGACCGCCGAGGGCGTTCCGGGGGTGTTGATCAAAATCGCGGAGATCGACCCGCCATAAGTGGACGAACAGTAGATGCTGACGAGAAAAATCAGCCCCGTGGCGGGGTGCATGGAGTACGTGAAGGGAATGAAAAGCGCGACCCCCATAGTGGAGGTAAAACCCGGAAGCGCGCCGATGACGATACCGACGATCGTCCCTAAAAAGCAGAAAAGAAGATTCGCCGGAGAAACGGCGGCAAGGGCGGCGTTCAAAAAAACCGAGCTGAAATCCATGATTTTCCTTTCTTTGCGAGACCGTTCTTCGCGAGACCGTGTCTCATAGTGTCATTCCCAATAGGGTGACCGTAGGAAGCGGCACCTTCAAGACCGTCCTGAACCCGATGTAGATCAAAACGACGGTCAGGATGGAAACGAAAAAAACCATGCCTTTGCGTTTATAACCCAGTAAAAGGGCCGTGGCAGGGGCGTAGAGCAGGGAAGAAACGGCAAAACCCAAAAAGGGAACGGCGAAAACGTACACAATCGACGCGGCGAGTACCACACAAAATTTAAAGGGAGAGTTTTCGTCCTTGCTTTGGGGCAGCCTCATTTTTTTCATCAGCGTGAAAACCAGCAAAAGCGTCGTCAAAACAAGAAGTACCCCAACCAAGGCCCGGGGGTACATCAACGAGTCCGCCGTAAAATCCTCCACATCCCACCAAAAATACGCCGAAAGCGCGTAAAGAAACGCGATGGGCAAATATTCATCGAGGTATTTAGTCATTCTTCCCGCTCCTTTTTACTGTTTCTTTACTATATTTTTTTACTGTGAGCAAACGTTTCCAGATTTTCCAGATTACACAATTACAAAACGGCTCTCAAAACCCCGTGATTCAAAACGAGAATTGAGAGCCGCAGGTTCTTCACTCAAGCATGTCCTTTACTCAAGCAACGTTAAGTTTTACCAAGGGTTCGTTTTCCACTCTTCCTGAAGATCTTTGTTGATTCCCTGAAGAAACTTCGTGTACTCCTCGGCGTTCATGTAGCGCAAGGGAAGCTGGAGTTCCGCCGCTTTAGCTTGGAATTCGGGGTCCTCAATGGCTTTTCCGATGGCGTCCTGGATGGCTTTTAACGCCTCGGCGGGGATGTTTTTAGGCGCTGCGACGCCCCTCAGGGCAACCTGCAGGTAATCGTAGCCCTCTTCTTTGTATGTGGGAACGTCGGGCGCTGCGGGATCCCGCCCTGGGGCTCCGACACCCAGCAGCCGGAGATTGCCGTCTTGAACGTAGGTATGAGTTTCGGAAAGATTCATGGCTACGGCATCCACGTGGTTGCCCATCAAGGCCACCATGCCGGGAGCCGAGCCGTCAAAGGGAACTTTGTTCAGCTCCGTGCCCTCTTGTTTTTCAAGACGAGCCAGTAACAAAGCCTCGGAGGTCCCTGGCCCGGTGTAGGAGATCGAGACGGACTTGGGAGCTTTTTTGGCCTCCGCCATGAACTCTCTCAGAGTCTTGAATCTGCTGTCCTTGCTTACGCCTATCACCCCTGGGTCCATGACGACGTTGGCGATCAACTGAAAATCCTCCAGCCTGTACTTGCAGGCGGGCCGTTGGATAGGGAGCATCAAGAACGCGGGGGGATTGATGAATCCGATGGTGTATCCGTCGGGTTTGGCCTGGGCGATGGCGGTCCACCCAATTTCTCCCGACGCGCCCGGTTTGTTGATGATGGCGAAACTCTGCCCGAAGTATTTCTCCGCGAACTTGAAGAGAGTCCGAGCGGCCACATCGGTCCCGCCCCCTGCCTGCATGGCAACAATGACCTCCACGGGCTTTTCGGGATAGGCGGCCCAAACGGCGGCCGGCACAACCGATAACGTCAAGGCTAAAGCCAAAACAAAAGCGACCCAAATTTTTTTCATAACACTATCTCCTCCTTCAATTCAGCATCTCGTTAAACCCTATCTTATAATACATATCGAGGAAAAGACAAGCATTTTCTTGATAATCGCTCTTCCAAATATACGACCACCTCCAAATATACGGTAAAAATCGACGCGGCGGTGGGATAATAAAAACAGTAAAGGGGGAAGTTCGATGGGCAAACGGTATCAGGCGGGAAGTGTCGTCCCTGACTTCGATTTTGTGACTCCCTGGGATGGAGAGAAAAATTTTTACGCCGTCGGCGCCGGGAAAAAGAAGGTCCTGTTTTTTCTGCGGTACTACGGCTGCAGGACGACGCAGCTCGAGTTTCGCGACATCGTTGCGGAACAGGGTAAATTTTACGAGAAGAACGCCCAAGTTTACGTGGTATTGCAAAGCGCGGCGGAGACCCTGCGTTCCCAGACGAAAAAAGAGAACGTCGGTTTCGAGATTGTTTGCGACCCGGAGGGGACGCTTTACCGCCTTTTCGATATCGGATACCTGCATCTTGGGTACTTTCTGCGGGGCATTCCCTCCGGCACGCCCCCTCGCCCCAAAAAATTCGAAGAAAAACTCGAAAAAAGGCTCGCCCAAGCGGCGGAGCTGGGCATAGTTCACGGGGCGTACGAGGGCAGCGAGCAGCAGCTCCCGGCTGTTTTCATCGTCGGCGAAGACCAAAAAATGATCTTCGTCCACTACGCGGAGGACATCATAGACATCCCTGAAGCCGACGACCTGTTAAAATATCTGTAATCGCGAGATTGGGAGGGAAGTTCGATTGATACCGACAAGAGAAGACGCTTTTGTACTGCTTAAAAAACATAACAGCGACGAAAGCCACATCAAGCACGCCCGCGCCGTCGAAGGGACCATGCGCCATTTCGCGCGTAAAATGGGCGGCGACGAAGACTTGTGGGGCGTGGTGGGCATTTTGCACGACATCGACTGGGAAAAAACTATGGCGGAACCGGAGCGTCACTGCAACCTCGCCCCGGAATTGCTGCGGGATGCCGGCGTGGGGGAAGAGATCATTCACGCCGTGCAGTCTCATGGATGGAGTATATGCTCGGACGTGGAGCCGATAAACGATATGGAAAAGGTCCTTTTCACCATCGACGAACTTACAGGACTGGTCATCACTGCGGGGCTGGTGCGTCCGTCGAAGTCTCTGGCGGACCTGGAAGTCAAGTCGGTGAAGAAAAAATGGAAGGACAAGACCTTCGCCAGGGGCGTCAACAGAGATATCATCCAAAAAGGCGCCGAAATGATGGGAATGTCCCTGGACGAGGTCATCGAGAACACCATCGCGGCCATGCGCCCCATTGAAAAGGAGATCGGACTGGGGTAGAGGGGGAAATTCATGGCAGCGGGACATAAACGGGACGAATACTATATGAGCCGCGCGCTTTCTTTGGCCTGGCGGGGAATGGACGGAGTTCGTCCCAATCCCAAGGTAGGGTGCGTACTGGTGAAAGAAGGGCACGTGGTCGGCGAGGGGTACCACGCTCGTTATGGCGGGCCCCACGCCGAGGTGGCGGCCCTGGAAAACGCCGCTCAAAACGGCGAGGACCCGAGAGGCACCACGGCCTACGTCACGCTGGAACCCTGCTCTCATTTCGGAAAGACCCCGCCCTGCGCTCCTCGCCTTGTGAAAGAGGGCATCGCCCGCGTGGTTGTGGGATCGGTGGACCCCAACCCCAAGGTGAGGGGAGGAGGGATCGCCCTTTTGAAAGAGGCCGGTGTGGAAGTCACCGTGCCTTGTCTGGAAAAAGAATGCAAATGGCTGAATCGAGGGTTTTTCAGGCTGCAAACTCTCAATCGCCCCTGGGTTACCTTGAAAGCCGCAGCGAGTTTGGACGGCAGGATGGCGCTTCCCTCCGGCGAGAGCAAGTGGATCACAGGCGAGACGGCGCGCAGTTGGGCCCATTTGCTGCGGGCGGAACACGACGCCGTCCTGGTAGGTGTGGGTACCCTGCTTGCGGACGACCCGGAGCTGACGGTGCGCCATACTTGCGGTAAATCGCCGTTGCGCATAATATTGGATACAAATCTTACATCGCCCTTGGACGCCGGGGTTTTGGGGGAAGGATGCCTCATCCTCACCGGGTGTGGCGACGGAGAGAAAAAACGGGCACTGGAGCGTCGGGGCGTTTCCGTTATTTCCGTTATGCCCGCCGTGAAGGGGCTTTCTTCGAGTTCGCGGAAAGAACCCGCCCGTCTTCCCAGGAAAATTCCTGGGGATGTTCGCGTAGATCTGAGGGCCGCTCTCGGAGAACTTGCCCGGCGAAATATACAGTCGGTGATGGTGGAGGGAGGCCCTAAGGTTATCTCCTCTTTTATCGACGCGGAACTGTGCGACTCTCTGGCCTTTTTTGCGGCGGGCTCCCTGATGGGCGAGGGTTTTGGCCTGGGAGAAGGACTTCGCTTCGACTTTATGAAAGACGTCGTTCGTTTAAAGGAGCTGCGCGCGCGTCGCGCGGGCGACGATCTGTTTCTGGAGGGAATTTTTCGATGTTCACCGGCCTTGTAGAGGCAATGGGAGCGGTACAGGACGTTCGGGAGACGGGGGAGGTCTTTCGGCTTTCCATTGAGTGTCCGAAGATAGCTCCAGAACTGGTACTGGGGCAGTCCGTGGCCGTCAGCGGGGCCTGCCTTTCCGTCATGGCTTTGAGAGGCAGCGTTTTCGACGCGGAAATGATGCCTGAGACGGCGCGGCGGACGCGTTTTTCCGCGTTGGCGCGAGGGAGCCGGGTGAACCTGGAGCGCGCGGTGAAGCTGGGCGACCGGCTGGACGGACACCTGGTGCAGGGACACGTGGACGGGACGGCGGTGCTGGAAAAATTGTCGGGGCCGGCTCGGACGAAGGAGGCGCGTTTTCGCGCTTTGAAAGATTTGAAAAACGCTATGCGCTATGTTGTAGCAAAAGGGTCCGTCGCCGTGGACGGGGTCAGCTTGACCGTGATCGACGCGGATTCCGAAGGTTTTTCCGTGGGACTGATCCCGACCACGCTGGAAAATTGCACGTTGGGACAGATCAAGCCGGGGGACTTGGTCAATATCGAAACCGACATCGTCGGAAAGTACGTGGAGCGGCTGCTGAATCCTGAGCCCGCTCTTACCCGCTCCCAGGCCTCCGGCAAGCTGACTCTCGAGGAGATGTACGAGCTTGGTTATTGACAATGAGAAAAAATAAGGAGATGTATGACCTTGGTTATCGATAATGAGGAAAAAAATATAGAGTCGGCGGAGAGAAACGACGGCTTTCAATTTGCGCCGATCGAGGACGCAATCGAGGATATCCGCCAAGGACGCATGGTTCTGGTGGTGGACGACGAGTCCCGGGAAAACGAGGGCGACCTGATAATGGCGGCGGTCCACGCCACCACGGACCAGGTCAACTTTATGGCCCGTTATGCCCGGGGGTTGATTTGTGCCCCGATTTCCGAGGAAATCGCCAAGCGCCTTCAACTGGAGCCCATGACGAAAAAGGGAACCGACAAACACGGCACGGCTTTTTTGGTTACGGTCGACGCCAAAGAAGGGATCACGACAGGGATCTCGGCGGAAGAGCGCGCCATTACGGCCCGCCTTTTAGCAAACCCCAGCGCTCGCCCCGACGATTTTTATCGCCCGGGACACCTGTTTCCTCTGGCGGCCAAGCCGGGGGGCGTCTTGAAGCGCGCCGGGCACACGGAGGCCACGGTGGACCTGGCTCGGTTGGCGGGACTGCCCTTGGCGGGACTGTGCTGCGAAATCATGAGAGACGATGGCACGATGGCGCGTCTTCCCGATCTCATTTCCTTTGCCGCGCACCACGGAATGAAGTTGATCACGGTGAAAGACCTCATCGCGTGGCGTAGCATGCGCGAAAAATTGGTGGAGAAAATCGTCGAGATCAACCTGCCGACGGAGTTTGGACAATTTCGAGCTTATGCCTACCATAATACCCTGGAGGAGAGCGACTGCCGCACTCATATCGCTCTGGTGAAGGGGGATGTCGCCGCCGACTCCGATGCCGGAGTGCTGGTGCGGGTTCACAGCGAATGCCTGACGGGGGACGTGTTCGGCTCTCTGCGCTGCGACTGCGGTCCGCAGCTCCACGCGGCCTTGAAAATGATCGAAGGGGAGGGCGTGGGTGTCCTGCTTTATATGCGTCAGGAGGGCCGCGGTATTGGAATCGTCAACAAATTGAAGGCTTACAAACTGCAGGAAGAGGGCATGGACACGGTGGACGCCAACCTCGCCCTTGGCTACGCGCCGGACCTGCGCGACTACGGCATCGGAGCCCAGATTTTGACGGACCTCGGCCTGAAAAAAATCCGCCTTTTGACGAACAATCCTCAGAAGATCATCGGCCTCGAGGGACACGGCATTCAAATTGTCGAGCGGATACCTCTTGTGACCGAACTCAACAAATTCAACGAAGGGTATATGAACACCAAAGAAAGCAAAATGGGGCATCTGCTTCATTCACTATAAATACTGCACTATAAATATTGCGACGAAAGTGGAGGGTACCGTCATGCGGGTAGTGGAAGGAAAACTGATAGGAACGGGGCTTTCGGTGGCGATCGTCACCTCGCGCTTCAACGAGCTGATCTCCAATAAGCTGTTGGAGGGGGCGAAGGACGCCCTTTTGCGTCACGACGTTTCTCATCAGAACATAGAAATTTACTGGGTTCCGGGCGCATGGGAACTTCCTATGATCGCCAAGGAGCTGGCTCTTGCGGGAAAATACGACGCGATCATCGCCTTGGGAGCCGTCATCCGTGGGGATACCCCCCACTTCGATTATGTTTCGGCGGAGATGTCCAAGGGTTTGGCCTGCGTGGGCCTGGAACAGCGCGTTCCGGTGGCCTTCGGCGTCCTGACCTGCGACACACTGGAACAGGCTCTTCTACGCGCCGGCAGCAAGGCGGGAAACAAAGGCGCAGACTGCGCGGTCAGCGCCATCGAGATGGCCAACCTTTTGAAAAACATCCGAGTGGGAGAAAAAAAACGTCCTGTCGGAAAAGCGTTGAGCATAAACGTTTAGCAAAAAGAGTGCGCCGTTATTGGTTGTTTTTTTCGAGGTTGGATGTCTAAATGTCTAAAAGTAGAATCTCTAAAAAGTTGGATGTCTACAAGTTGAATGTTTAAAATAAGTGGTTGAATCCATTCGATCAATCGAGTGTTTTCTCGGAGGTGTTACTCTTTTTGATCGTTTCCTACGATTTGCAGATGATAGCGGGTTGCGTCGGCGCAGCCGCCCTGTGTGTCCTCGTTCAGTATGCGGTGAAAAGATATTTCGACCCGCGCCAGTATGCTTACTTGCGCGATCTCCTTCTGGTGGGGGGATGGCTGTTGCTGGCGATTTGGTTCGGTTCGCCGCAGTCGCGGTTTGTCGCAGGGGCCGCTTTTCTCGCGGGGATCGTCGGCCTGACGGAAAACTTCTGGCCGGGACGCCCGGGAAGATGGGGATATCTTTTCATCGGTTTTTGCTGCGCTCTGTTCGGACCTTCCATCAGCTTCATCAGCTTCGTCGACGGAGAGTACATTTATTTGACACCGTTGACGTCGGTTATCGTCACTACTCTGTGGTTCGCGCTCTTTCCCGTCATTCTCCAGCAGTTGGACGCTATTCCCGGCCTGGTGGGGTACATGCTGGCCGTGACGTTTTCCCTCATGCTGATTTCCGTGGTTCTGGCCGTCCGGGGGATGGAGGACGCCTTTTTCATGTCCTTTGCCGGGCTGGTTCTTTTGGGGGCCTTTTGGAGCCGTTTCAGCGATTTTTACCGTCAGGCCGGCAGGACCATGTCGGCGATGTGGGGCACTCTGGCCGCGGGGACGGCGATATTGGGGGTCAGTAAGGGCATCGTGTTCAGCTCCATGCTTTATTTGTCTTTAGGACTTTTTGCCATTCCCATGGCGGAGGCCTCTTTGCACTTGGCTAATCTGTTTTTTTCCGACACGCCCCACGGAACGGAGCGGCTTTACCGGAAATTGATCCGAAACGGACTGGAACACCCCGACGCGGTGCGCTTCATAGCCGGCCTGTGCGCTTTTCTGGGCATCGCGACGGCTCTGTCTCAGTACTCGGGAGATTACACGGCCTGGATCTGGTGGGGAGGGGCCTTCGTTCTCGTGGTGGTCGTTCCTCTGGCGTTCAAGTACAGGAACCGCTCTCCCATGTTCCACGGGAAACCCTGTTTGTGGGGTGTTCACATCGACAACATGTCTCTCAATTACGCTCTGGCAAGAGCCAGAGGCCTGATCTTGTCTTCGGGGGAAACGAAAAAGGAAACGAAGCTGGTGTCCACCGTCAATGCCTTGGGGATGGACGAGGCGGTTTGCGATCCCGAATACCACCGCATTTTAAGACATTCCGCCATGGTTTTGTCGGACGGTGTCGGCCTTTTGTGGGGGCTGCGATTTTTGGGAATGCCCATACAAGAGCGCGTGACGGGGATCGATTTTGCCGAACAGCTTTGCCGGATGGCGGCGGCGGAGGGATGGCCGGTTTATTTTCTGGGCTCCCGGGGCAAGACGGCTCTGACTTGCTCCAAAGCGCTGGCGGCGCGATATCCCGGGCTGGTGGTGGCGGGGGCCCGGGACGGTTATTTCGCCATGGACGACCCCTCCGTGGCGGACGTCGTCGCCCACTCCGGGGCGAAAATCCTTTTCGTGGCGATGGGCATCCCCCGGCAGGAGAAGTGGGTAGACCGTCACGGGAAGAGTTTGGGCAGCGTCTTGGCCGTCGGGGTAGGAGGGGCATTCGACGTCCTGTCCGGCCACCTGAAACGTTCACCGCGAATACTGCAAAAATTGGGGCTGGAATGGTTTTTCAGGCTGTGCCAGGAGCCATATCGCTGGAAAAAAGATGTGAGATTGTTCTTTTTCGTCGCCCGGGTTCTGGCGACGCGCATAGGTCTCTACACTTGGAAGGGGGAAGATCGCGGATGATCACTACAGTCGGCGAACTCATGGACCGCGACCTGACGGTCGTTATGGAGCACAGCACCATCAGCGAAGCTATCGACATTTTTTATTCTCATAACGTTGCCGGTCTGCCTGTTGTCGACATGAATTGGCGTCTTGTCGGATTTTTGTCCGAAACCGATATTTTACGCGCCGCGACGCCGTCGTACCTCGAGGTCCTCACTCAAAGCTCGTTTTTGAGTGGGGAAGAGGAAGAATTCGTGAGGCAGCTGGAAAAGCTGGGGAAACTTCCTGTCAAGGACTATATGACCAAATCTCCCGTGGCCGTCGAGCCCTATGTGAGCCTGATGTCCATAGCCGACTTGATGATACGCAAACATCTCCGCCGCCTTCCTGTCGTAGAGGACGGCATATTGGTGGGCATTATCGATCGCAAGATGCTCTGGAACTTCATGCTCGAAGGATACAGCCGCAATGTCGGATAAATCGGCAGCCTCGGATACTCTGTCCAATACGCCGGATACCCTTCTGGAGACGGGAGACAAGCTGGAGAACGTGCGCAGGCGACTGGCCGAGGACATGGAAGGCAAAAAAATCGAGTTCGAGCGGTTCAAAGAAGAAACGTTATGGCGTTTGAACGCCATGTCCGACCGAACGATCGAGATCGCCCGCATGGAAGAGAAGGACGTGGAAGAGCGCCTCGCCCAAGACCGGGAAGAGGCGGAAGCGGCGTTTGCCGATTGGAAAACACGCCTCCGAGAGCGGTTGTGGGACGAAAAATTTCTCGATGTTCTGGCGAAAGACGCGTTCGACGGGCTGCTGCCTTTTTTCGAGAGCGCGGACACTCTGGGGGAGGGGGGCGATAGCGCGTGATAAAACGAATGGCCAGGGTCGTTCTGTGGGGAGTGAAGGATAAAAAATCGGCGATTGCCGGGCGGCTCTACGAGCTGGGGGTTTTCCACCTGGACAACGTGCTGCCGGACGACATGACGGACGACAGCCTTCTGCTGAAAAAGCTGAGAGATCAGAGGGGGAGGGTGCTGGGCCTGATCGAGGCGCTCAAGTGGGATGAATGGAGGAAATTGACCGACGCTTTCGTCGAAAACGTTCGTTATAATCTTTTCGGCGACTTGGAGTTTATGATGGCGGAGATCGACAGAAGCCTCGAGCGCATCCAATCGCGCCTTTCCCGAATCGACGAAGGCCAGGAGAAGGTACAGGCTCTTTTTACGAAACTGCGGAAAACCAACCTCATTTTGACCCATGCCCGGGCGTTTTTGGAGCAAGAACGTTTTTCCCGGGGCGAAGTCCTCATTTGGCAGCTTTCACGTCAGGCTCAGCATACCCTTGTCTCCAAAATAAACGGAGACTTGGATTCTTTGCCCAGCGGACATGAGAAGCCCTGGTTTCGCTACCACTCCTTCGAACTTGCGGACGGGTCGGCTTTTCTCGTCACCAGCGCTTCCCCCGAAATACAGTCGAGCCTCAGAACCTCCGCGGAGGAGCTGAGGGGAACTCTATGGCGCTTGCCGGAGAATTACGAGGGAGAGCCACTGGTGACAGCGGCATCGAGGATACGGAGAATACTGAGAAGCCTGCCCACGCGGATGAGAGAAAACAAGCAGGAACTCCGACAATTGTCCGACCAGTGGGGGGCGAACCTGGCCGCTGTTTACATCCTGCTGGACGAACGGCTGGAGCAGCTTCTCATGGAGCTGTCCGCCGAAGAAAACGACGATTTTTTCAGTTTGAAGGGTTGGATACCGGAAAGCGACCTCGCCCGCACCCAGGCGACCTTGAAGGAGGACTTCGGCGACGCCGTCGTCTTGCGCTCCCGTCCGCCCGACCCGGCCAAGGACGGAGCGGTCCCCACCGCCCTTCAGAACCACTCTCTTTTCAAGCCTTTCGAGTTGTTTTTGAAACTTCTGCGAGTGCCCCATTACAGCGCCTATGACCCCTCCTTCCTGATAGGCGTTTTTTTCCCCTTTTTCGCGGGCTGCATGGTGGGGGATATCGGTTACGGTGTACTGGTTTTGTGGCTGGGCTGGTACCTGAAGCAAAAGCGTTCGGAAGTTATGCACGATGTGGGCGTCATTCTCCTCTTCCTGGCGTTCTGGAGCATTGCGTGGGGAGGGGTGTTCGGCGAGCTTTTCGGGGATGTGGGGCACCGATTGCTGCACATGGAGCCGCTGTGGGTGGACAGAGCCCACACGGTGGGGCCCGTCATGGTGTTCAGCGTAGCCTTGGGCGGAGGTCACGTTTTTCTTGGACTCCTCATCGGCATGATCGAGGGTATTCGGAACCGGCACCGCCACCTCTGGATGGAGCGCCTGGGAAGTTTGCTGGTTATCCTCGCCATGGTTTCGGCGTTGGTGGCGCTGCGCTCGAAGCTGCCCGCCGCGCTTTTCTCCATACCTGTCATGCTGCTGGTCTTCGGCGTGATTTTTCTGCTGTGGGGAGGGGGAATCGGGGGGATCGTGGAATCTCTGGGGACTATCGGCAATATCATCAGCTATATCCGCATCGCCGCCATCGGACTGTCCTCCGCAATTCTCGCTATGGTCGCCAGCATGTTCGTGGACGTGATCGAAATTCCCGTGCTGGGTTTTTTCATGGCGTTCGCCATTCACCTTTTGAACTTCGTCCTGGCTATCGGAGGATCTTCCCTGCACGCGGCACGGCTTCATTACGTGGAGTTCATGGGGAAATTTTACGAAAGCGGGACGCTGGAATACAAACCCTTTGCCAAAAGAAGGAGGCTTTACAATGACTGAGAAAGCGATTGTAGCTCTAGCCGCGGCCCTGGCCGTGGCCATCCCCGCCCTTGCGACGGCCTACGCTCAGGCCCGCATCGGCAGCGCGGGAGCAGGCACCATTGCGGAAAAGCCGGAGACCGCCGGGACGATCATCGTTCTGGAGGCCATCCCGGAGACGATGGTGGTTTTAGGCTTCGTCGTCGCCATGATGATTATCGGGATGGTTTGATTTGCCGGAGTTGGATGATCTGGCTGGTTTCAAGAGAGCCTTGTTGGACCAGCACAAAGAACGCTGTCTTGTCCTGAAACGCTCCGTGGACGAGGACCTCGCCGACATGATTACGGCGCGCCGCCTGGAGGTGGAGGGTATCGTCCACAATCTGCGCCGCTCCCGGGAAAAGCGTTTGGATGAGGGGCTGAAAGCCAATCGCCGTCGTGTGGAACTTCAGAAAAAAGCCTTCAAGATCGAGCTGCAGGACAATTTCTTCCAGCGCCTGGATGAAGAAGTGCGAGCCCGTGTGGAGGCCTTTCGCCGCTCGCCCCCATATGGGGACGCGATGAGGGCTTTGGCGGCTGAGGCCGAAGAATACCTGTCGCTTCCGTCGATTCTGTGGGTGGAAAAGGGAGACTCCGTTTTTTTGAAACCCGGCAGCGCACTGGAGGTCCGGGAAGGCCTGAAAGACGTTTGGGGCGGCCTTCTGATCGAAGAGAAGGAAAGCGGGCGGCTCATCGACAACACCTTTAGAACGAGATGGCGGCGTCTGCGCCCCTTCTTCATAGCCAAGCATGGCATACCCGAGCAGTGACAGCGGCGCACAAGGAGACGTACACATGGAAAACAATTGGGCGAAGGGCGCGATAACGGGTGTCTCCGGACCGGTGATCACCGCCGAGACGGATTCGTGCCCCCGGATGTTCGAGGCGGTATGGATCGCCGGAGGAGCCTTAGACTCGAGGGCCATAGACTCGAGGACAATGGCTTCGAAACTCCCAGGCGAAGTTGTCCGCATCCGGGGGAAAACGGTGGATATCCAAACCTACGGGGACACGACGGGGCTGGCTGCAGGAGGAGAAGTTTACTTTACCGGAAAGCTCTTGAGCGTAGATTTGGGCCCCGGTTTTTTGGGGCAGGTTCTGGACGGCTTGGGGCGATCCCTGGGATCTATTGAATCCCTTGGGTCGCTGCAAGGCGGCGGCGCGCCGGATTTGCCGCTGTGGCATTTCACGCCGGCGGCGGCGGAGGGGAACACGGTCGCGCCGGGGGACCTTTTGGGAACGGTGGAGGAGGGGAAACTCTTCATTCATCGTATCTTGGTCCCACCGGTTTCGTCGCCTCAGGCCATCGCCTGGATAGCGCCGGAGGGGGACGATTACACGCGGCGAGAGTGTATATGCCGTTTGGCGGACGGAACAGAACTGTCCCTGGCCCAGCGGTGGGAAGTGCGCGTCCCCAGGCCCGTCAGGGCGCGTTTGCCGCTGGATCGTCCTCTGTGGACGGGGCGGCGGGGATTCGATACCCTCTTCCCTCTGGCCGTGGGCGGCGTGGCTGCCGTAGCCGGAGGAGTCGGCACGGGAAAGACCCTCGTCCAGCGGTCTTTGGCCGCAGGGTGCGACGCCGACGTGATCGTTTACGTTGGATGCGGAGGAAGGGGAAGCGAAACAGCCGAGATGCTGGAGGAGTTCTCCCAGGCCGAGAGACGGGGAATCCCTTTGAGGGAGCGGACGATCTTCGTGACAAGCACGTCCAGCATGACCGTGGCGGCGCGAGACCCCGGCATCTACTTGGGAATGACCCTGGCCGAGTACTATCGGGATATGGGCTGCGACGCGGTCGTCGTGATCGATTCCCTGTCCCGGTGGGCGGAGGCCCTGAGGGAAATCGGGAACCGTCTCGAAGAATCTCCCGGCGAAGGAGGATATCCGGCTTATCTGGGAAGCCGTTTATCGAGCTACTGCGAGCGCGGGGGACAGGCGGAAACGCTGGGGGGGCACCGCGGCTCTGTGACTTTGATCAGCGGGTTTTCACCCGAAGGGGGAGACTTTTCCGAGCCGGTGACCCAGACCGGCCTGAGCCGAGCCGGAGCTTGCTGGCGGCTCGACAAGGTCCTTGCCCAGGCCCGCCGCTTTCCCGCGATGGACCTGGCTCGAAGTTACTCCCTCTACGAAGAGGCGGTTTCGGACACTCTAGCCCAAAATGCGGGGCAAGACTGGCCCGATCTGAAAGAATACTTGAGGGACATCTTGTCGCGTGCGAGGGAGCTTTTCGATTCGGCGCGTTTCGCCCCAACTTCAGCCTTCGCTCCAATCTTTGCCTCAACCTTTGATTCAATCTTTGACCCAATCTTGGCTCCAACCTTGGCTTCAAATCGCTCAGCCGGTGAAATTGCGCTTTCCGAAGAGGATCGATGGATTCTTTTTCACGCCGAAACCATCGAGACCGTGTATCTGCGGCAAAACGTATTCGACCTTCAAGATTCCTGTCCCGCCAGGTCGGCGGCGATGCTTCGGCTTCTCAAGGCGCTGGACGACAGGGTGCGGAGTTTTTTGAAAGACGGTCTCCCGGCCGCCGCCCGCGTATCCATGAGGGCGGAACTTGCCGCTTTGTGGGACCTGCCGGGGGACTTTACGGATAAAGGACGGGAGTGGCTGGCCCTTTTCACCGCCGAACTCGCCGCGAGACAAACGGCCGACCAGGAGGTAGCGCTATGACGCTCAATCAAGAACCCAATCGAGAATTCAAGCAAAAATGCAGTCGAAAACTTTATCGACAAGGTTCCCGCGGAATCAAAGGCATAACCGGCTCCCTTCTTTTTGTGGAGAACATGACGGGCGTCGGCTGCGGCGAGCTGGTGACTCTATGGGGCGACCCGGTGAACGCATCCTCGCTTGAAGAGTTTGCGAAGACGGGGCAGGTGCTGCAGGTCAAAGACGACCTTTGTGTCGTCCAGATGTTTGACGACGCCCCAGGCCTGGAAACGGGGCGGGCGACCGTGTGGATGGAGCGCGACGTGGCGAAGGTGGGAGTAGGAGAAGCCCTGCGGGGCCGAATTCTGAACGGCCGCGGGCTGCCCGCCGACGGAAGGAGCCTTTACGGCCTCGAAGAGTTCCTTCCCGCGAAGGGGTTGCCTCCCGGCCTTAGAATACCACCTAACGGCGCCATTGAGACGGGGATATCCGCGCTGGATTTGATGAACACCTGGGTTCGCGGCCAAAGGCTCTCTTTGCTCGGGGGGCCGGGGCTGCCCGCCGGCGAAATCGCGGCGCGAATGGCGGCCCGCGCGCTGATCCCCGGCAAAGACGGAGATTTTCTTGTGATTTTTGCCGCTATGGGCGTCACTGGCCGCGAGGCGGACCTTTTCATAGAGACCTTCGAGCGCGACGGCGTGACGGACAGAAGCGTGTTGGTGCTGAACAAAGCAAACGATCCGGTTGCGGAGCGTCTCCTGGCGCCGCGGGTCGCTTTGACCGTCGCCGAGTATTTCGCCTTCGTCAAAGGGTACGACGTCCTGGTCGTCATGGCGGACATGCTCCACTACTGCGATGCCCTTAGGGAAATAAGCGCCCTGCGAAAGGAGATACCCGGGCGGGGAGGATACCCCGTCGCAATGTACTCCGACCTTGCCGAGCTTTACGAACGCTCCGGTTGTATCGCTGGATGCCCGGGGAGCGTGACCCAGCTTTCGGTGATCACCGCGCCCGACGACGACGTCACGCATCCGGTGGCCGACCTGTCGGGGCAGCTTCTCGACGGGCAGATCGTTTTGGACCGGGAGCTGCACGCCAAGGGTATTTTCCCGCCTTTCAACGTGCAGGCAAGCCTGTCTCGGTCTATGGACAGAGGAATAGGGCGCGGAAAGACTTTCGACTCTCACCGTGTCCTTGCCGATCAACTCCGCTCCGCTTACGTGAAGGCCAGGGAAACCAGGCTCCTGCGGGCTGCCGTCGGAGACGCGGGGCTGTCCGAGGTGGGAAAACTCTACTTGAAGTTCGGAGACGCGTTTGAAAAATTCTTTGTCGGCCAAAAGGGAAGAGAGCGGCAGCTTGAAAGAAGGACCCTCGCTCAATCCGAGGCCAAGGCGTGGGAGGTCTTGAGCGAACTGCCCGTGGAGGAACTGTCCTGCCTGCCCCAGACGCTTTTGGAGCGAAAAATAGCCATTGGCGCAGCATCGCCTGAAAAATCCGGAGAGCCGGAAAAGAAATAAAAAATTGCGCCCACGTCAAACGCAAAAATATCACAAAAACGAGGTACGAAACGTGTGTATTGCTCGAAGGCACAGCCTATCCAAAATGTGCATACGGGTGTCGATGATGCTTGTTGCGGCACTTTCTAAAAATACTCTGGAGGCTGCTGCGCTTTCGCCTTCCATCGAGTGGGAGAAATCTTACGGCGGCTCAAGGAGAGGCAGTGCTGTTTCTATCCAGCAGACATCGGACGGCGGCTATATTGCCGGCGGAAGCGCTTCTTCCCATAATGGCGCTGTTTTGGGTAACCGGGGGAAAGTTGTCGGCTGGCTCATGAAGCTGGATTCTAAGGGAAACAGCGTTTGGCGGAAAACTTTTGGTAATGGCGAACGCGGCTATATAGACTTTGTTGCAGAGACAGCGGATGGGGGGTATATTGCCTCTGGTTTTTCTGTATTGCCTATGCGTATAGATTTAGAAAGTAGCAGCAGCCAATGTTGGATTCTAAAATTGAGTAAAGAAGGAGAACTGATCTGGCAAAAGACATATGGGGAATCCGGGATGAATCGAGCCTTGTGCATTCAACAAACGGCGGACGGCAGCTATATTTTTTCGGAAATGCTCAACGTATTGGAGGAACAGCGAAGGCTTTTTTATCAAGTTGTGAAGTTGGACTCCAATGGAGATATCGTATGGCAGAAATCGACGGGAGTATCCGAGGGTAATGAGGTCAGTTTCGTGCGGCAGACCTCGGACGGCGGTTATATTACGGCTGCCGGGTCCCGGCTGGGCAGCCGCGGTGATTATGATTGCCGGATTGTCAAACTGAATTCGAACGGCGAAATAGAGTGGCAGAAGTCCTTTGGGGGTTCTAAAAAAGAATGGGCCCAATCCATTCAGCAGACAACGGACGGAGGCTATATTGTCGCCGGAGGATCCAATTCTGACGATGGAGACGTTTCCGGCAATCACGGCGGGACTGATTATTGGATTGTCAAGCTGAATCCCGCAGGAGAACTTGTCTGGCAGCGATCTTTTGGAGGCTCTGACGATGATGAAGCCCGTTCAATTCAACAGACAGCGGATGGGGGATATATCGTTGCAGGGTATTCCGCATCCGACAATGGAGATGTTTCCGACAATCACGGTCTCAGCGACTATTGGATTATTAAACTGAGTTCCGAGGGAGAACTTATTTGGCAACGGGCACTTGGAAGCGTTCTGAATGATGCCGCTCATTCCATTCAGCAGACGTTGGACGGCGGCTATATCGTAGCCGGAGAGGGCAAGTCTTCTGGCGGCGATATATCCCGTTGTTGGATTGTGAAACTCGTATTCAATTACGTAAATTAATCAATCATCTTTATTGACCCTTTTGCACGATTTATCGCAACCCACACTCGTCGCCCAGGTTGCATTTAGTTTTGCATTCGAGCCAGTGGAAGCAAATCTATCACAACAAGCTCGACGGGGTTGAAAAATCTCGGGAGACGTGTAGACTCACGCGCCAAGCCCCTGCTTACAATCATTGTCGTCTGCCCCTCTTGGTATTCTCCGCCGGCGTATTTTGGAAAAAAACCCTGATCTGGGGCGATCAGGCCGTTCAAAATTCCAGGAATGCGCCAGAGTCCTCCGTGAGCGTGTCCGGCCAATACGAGGTCAAAGCCATATGGAATATATTGCGGAAATCGTTCCGGCCTATGCGACAACAGCACAGAGAAAAACCCCGTCTTTACTCCTTCGGCAGCGGCAATAAGTCCGGAATCGAAATGTCCTCCTACAGGATCGTCCAAGCCGCAGACGGCAAATTTTTCTCTCCGAATCGACAGGGGCGCGTATCCTCTTTCCAGGACGGTCACACCATGACTTTGAAACAAGTATTTTATATCATCAACTTTCCCGCTCCAAAACTCATGATTACCGGTGACGTAAAAGCAGGGGTATTTGTTTGCGACCGCATCCAGCAGAGCTTGCACATTGTCGATGGGCATTTTGTCGTCAGCGATATCCCCACAAAACATCAGAACATCAGGGGAACATGCTTCAATAGCAGAAACGAGCTCTATTTGATTTTCGCCGTAATAACAACTATGAAGGTCTGAAATAAGAAGTAGCCGCACTGAAGCGTCAATTTTTGACGTGTGGATTTCGTAACGTTTGAGAGTCAGCACATATGAACTCAGAATTCCGAATAAAATCCCCGCCGCAATTGTCGCCGCCGTAACCCATTTTGCCCGCTTTCTATTCATGCCGCTATGTTTTTTGGATATGATGGATCCTTTGCAGCAACGTCGGGTGAGAATAGTCGCAAAATACCACAATGGGATGAGGAGTGAGATTGACCAGCGATTTCGAGGAAATTTTTTTGAGTGACTCGATGAGCGCGTCTCCTAATCCGTACCCGGCAGCAAATGTGTCGGCCTGGTACTCGTGTTTACGGGATAGATAATTTACCGCCAAATCCAATAGATCGGACAAGGGCGAATACAACAGAGAAAAGGCGGCCATGCCAAGGTGGAACGAAGGCACCGTTCCTCCCAACGCGCGCGCCAGGGCCGGATTGTCCAAGAAAACGGACAGTGCCCAAAGCATAAACGCGGTGCTTGCCAGCGGAATCGGTATCATGTAGAAAATATGCTTCATTTTATAATGGCCTACTTCATGCGCAAGCACGGCGACAATTTCTTCCGTACTCAAATCGTCAATCAGCGTGTCGAATAAAACGATGCGCTTTTTCTTTCCGAACCCCGTGAAATAGGCGTTAGACTTCGTACTTCGCTTGGAACCGTCAATGATGTAGATATTGTGGAGCGGGAAGGAGGCTTTTTCGGCGAAAGCCTCGATTGCCGAACGCAGCTCGCCCTCTTCGAGCGGAGTTTGTTTGTTGAAAAGCGGAACGATCCATTCGGAGTAAAAGAACGCGATGATGAGCGAGACGACGGAAACGCCAGCCCAGGCCAGCAGCCAGAACCGCTTTCCGGTATACTCATAAACGACAAAGACGATGGTCAGCAAAATGCCCGTTAAAACAAATGTAAGCGCAAGTGTTTTTAGCTTGTCCGTCACAAATGTCCGAGGCGTCGTCTTATTGAAACCGTACTTCTGCTCAATGACAAAAGTGTCGTAACAATCAAACGGAATCTGTATAAGCCATGCCACAAAGATCAGCACTCCAAAAAAGCCCAGCAACAGCAGGATATGACTGCTGGTGTATCTTCGAAGGAACGTGTCAATCCATCCGGCCCATCCATACCACAGAAACGCCATGCCGACAGCGAAGGAAAATCCGCCGGAAATCAAGTCGAAACGATCATTTTCATTCTGATACGTCTGCTGTTTCGCATACTCCGCGGGATCATATATCCCCTCCAGCTCTTTCGGCATGAGAGGCGACATCCGTGTTCTGTCCAGGTACGACAGTATTTGTTCCCAAACAAAATCCGCGACAAAAAAAGCAATAATGAGGTAAAAATAGATATTACGCATATTTATCTCCTATCATGAAGTTCTATCTTTTCAGAAATCGAAACATGCAGTGTCCGTTTCTCCGCATATTCTACATCAGAGCTGTTTTTTCGTGTCAAAACACCTTCAATTCAAGATTTGAGGCTCATTTAGGAGCCCCTATCTCACTTCCATCTGTTGTGTAACCAGAACCATAGCTCCGGCTGCGGGGCAATGATCTTTTCCAGGGCGCGGCTGACTTCCCCTGTCAAAAGCTCCGCTTTGAGACGGCGGTTTTTTTCTTCCGGGACGGGGAGGGGAGGGGAAAATTCCACCCTGTGGCGGAATGGGCCTTTGCGATAGAGCGCGACGGGGACTATCGGCACGGACGCCAGCGTTCCCAGAACGGCGGGCCCTGGGGTGTGGGTGCAGGGATGTCCCATAAAAGGCAAAACGACCCCGCCTATCCAAGAAATGTCCGCCAATGCCGCAATATGAGCACCCGACTTTAAAAGTTTCACCATTTCAAGAGTAGAGGTTGTTTTAGGCAAGAGTTTTATGCCGGCGTTTTGCCGGTAGCGGGCGATCAGGCGGGCGATGTCTTTGTCTCTCGTACTCTGGGAGACAATGTAAAAGTCGTGGAATCCCCTTTGAGAGAGGTAGTTGGCGTACCACGCGGCCAAAAGCTCCCAGTTGCCGTAATGCCCGCTTAAAAAAAGCACACCCTTGCCCTCGGTCAGGGGTTTTTCGATATAATGGTCGTTGCTCACCTCTTCGATCCAGTCGAACACTTGCAGGGGGTTGCGCTGGAGAACCAGAATTTCCGTAACCATCCAGGCCAGATGTTCATAAAGACGGCGGCGCAGGTCTTTGCGCCAGGCCGGCGTACTCTCGGGGTAGACGAGGGAGAGGTTCGAAAGGATTCGGTTTCCCCTGGGCGCGATGGATTTCAAAAGCGCGCAAAGCAAAAAGGCGACGCAGGACCCGCGCCACCCTCCCTTTGCCAAAGCGCCTAAGCCTTCTATCGCCCAAGCCGCCGGCTTCAAAATTTTTCCTTCACGGCCGAGGCGCCCGTCACCGATCGGTAAAGTTTTTCCAGAGACTCTACGGCGTCGGAAACCCCGTAGTTTTTCTTCAAAAAACGGCGGGCGCTGGCTGACGCCGAACGTCCATTCTCGGACATCACGTCGCCGAGGGCTTTCGTCCAGCCGGATTTATCGCCGCCGCGGGGCGCGGCAATGTACCCTCCGGGTCCCAGCAAGGCCTTCAGCAGGGGAGTGTCCTGGGCCATGACCGGCACCCCCTGCATTGTCAGGTACGCGGCCAGAAGCGCGTTCGAAGGGTGATCGTCGGTAAAAAGAGCCCTGCCCCTTTTCAAAGACGACTCCGATGCCTCCAGTGGAAGAGCTTCGATCCCCGCCTCGGCAAGAGCTTCGGATAGATTTGGGTCGGGCGCAGCGGCCAGAAGCAGCGTCGAAGCCTGGGAATCCTCTTCGTCTCTGCCGCTGGCCCAGGCAACCTTGGCGTCGAAGGTGGGAACGATCACGCTCTCGCCCTCATGGGCCTGCTCCGCAAAAAAACGGGTGGGATGCCCCCTCCATTGCCCTCTCTGCCCGGGCCGCGTATCCAAAGGGGTGTGTACCGTTCGGGCGCGAAGCCGTATCCATCCCCACCAGGAGGGGGGTTCTCCCCAGAGGTGCCAGAGGTTCCCCTTGAAGAGTACGGTGGCCGTGCGCTCGAAAAAGGTGAGGGAATCCCAGGACAGTATCCCCTCCACCCGAAAGTTCGCCGGTCCGCCTTCGACGTAGATCTGCGGAGTTTTCAACTCGCTTTTTTTCGTTTTCAGGGCCGCCGCCAGGTTGCCGATCACGGCGGCCTCCCAAGGGCGGCGAAAAGAAGAAACGTACCAAACGCAGTCTATTTTGGCCTTCATCGTCTCTCGCTCGATTATTCGAAAGCCACAAGGTGGAATCGCTTTTTGCCCAGCCGCAGGAAAACGTATTTGCCGTGCAAAAGGGCTTCCCGGGAGAGAGAGCTTCCCTCGTCTTTCACGCGAATTTCGTTGGCCGTGACGCCGCCCTGTTTGATGATCCGCCTGGCTTCGCCCTTGCTTTCGCACGCGCCGCAGGAAACCAGGACGTCCACCAACGGAGCCGGCAGAGGCAGGGACAAGGAGGTGAAGGGCATTTCGTCCTCGAGTATCGCCAGGGTCTCCTGGTCGATCGTGGCCCCAGACCCGAAAAGGACGCCGCTGGCCGTGACGACCTTCTGGACCGTGGACTCTCCGTGGACGAGTTTCGTGGCCTCGAAAGCCAGGCGGCGTTGGGCCTCTCGGGCGGCGGGGTCTTTTTCGTGCCGGGACATGATGGACGCGATTTCCTCCAGGGGCAAAAAGGTGAAGAGCTTCAAAAGGCGCTCCACATCTTTATCGTCGGTATTGATCCAGAACTGATAAAACTTGTAGGGACTGGTTCGCGCCCCATCGAGCCACACGGCGCCCTCCTCGGTTTTGCCGAACTTGGTCCCCGAGGACGTCAAGAGCAGGGGCTGCGTCAGCCCGAATACCTCGCCGCCCGCCGCTTTGCGGACGTAATCGGACCCAGCCACCAAATTGCCCTGCTGATCGTTGCCGCCCATTTGAAGGCGGCAGCCGTAGGTTTCGTAAAGATGCCTGAAGTCCATCGATTGCAGCAGCACGTAGGAAAATTCCGTGTAGGAGATACTCTTGTCGGGGTCGCTCAGGCGGCTTTTGACGTACTCCCGGGCAATCAGGTTGTTGACCGAAAAATGTTTGCCCACGTCCCGCAGGACGTCGATAAAGGAAAACGTCGAGAGCCAGTCATAGTTGTTGACCAGCAGCGCGGAGTTTTCCCCGCAGTCGAAGTCCAGAAAGTGCGCCAACTGAGGGCGGACTCCCTTGATGTTGTTTCGAACCTCCTCGATGGTGATGAGGTTGCGCTCCTTGCTTTTGCCGGATGGATCTCCGATGAGGCCGGTTCCGCCGCCAGCCAAGGCTATGGGCCGATGCCCGCTGCGCTGAATCCAGCCCAAAGCCATGATGGGAATGAGATGCCCCACGTGCAGACTGTCCGCTGTAGGGTCGAACCCCACGTAAACCGTCGTCATTTCATTCTGAAAAACCTCCTGCAGCTTCTCGGGTTGGCTGCACCATTCCACGAATCCACGCGCTTGCAAAACCTCATAGGCGTTGACAGGCATCTAAAAGACCTCCAATTTTCATCCTTGTTCTACTCGTTTTCTTGAAAAGACCGGCAATGTCCTTTATTGTATCAGCTTATCCGAAAGGGCGGCAACGCCTATCTCTTTACAGTAAAGTAAATTGATATAAAATGAAGGCAAGGGATCATTCGAGATATACGCAAGGAGGGACGAAGGATGAGAATCGTCACGACCAACACCTTGATACACACGGAAGGATATGTCCGGCATAAGGAACGAGGCGCCGTTTTGAGGCGGGTCAACGTGGACTACGAACACGTGCGGGAGCCGGTGATCGTGCCGCGTCCTCAAATCGAGGATTTCAACTCCATGGTGGTGGTACACGACAAAATGGAGTATTACAGCTGAGGCTCGGGGGCAGAACAAATCGCGGCCCATCGGCAATTAAAAGAGAATTAATAAAGGGAAATAAAGGCAATAAAAAACCATCGAGGGAAAGCGTTTTCGCCCGTTTTTCGATCCCTTGTGGTAAAATACCCTGCGTTTGCGACGAAGCCGAAAGGAGAGAGTATTTATGGCAAGAGTTTGTCAATGTTGCGGGCGTGGTCCTGTAACCGGAAATGCGGTGAGCCACTCGAACAGACATACGCGCCGCCGTTGGCTGGTCAACCTTCAGAGCGCGAGAATCGACGTGGGCGACGGGACGACTTTCAAAGTTCGCGTCTGCGCCAAGTGTTTGAAGTCGGGGTTCGTCAAAAGAGCGGCAAAAGTATAAAAGTATACGCGCCCCTGAAATCAAAAAAATAAACATACAGAATCCCGAAGGGGATAGGGTATGTTTATTTTTTTATAGTTTTTTTAAAGCGACGCCTTTCGGTCAGTGACAGCCGCAGGAGCAAGCGCCGCAGTTTCCTCCGCAGTTTTTTGCGCCCTTCAGAGAAGGACCTTCGACAAGCACCAAGGTCTTGCCTCGGCACTCCGGACACCGCAGGGAAAGCGCGCCCGCTTCCTGGGTGAAGGTATGCGCGCAGGTCGCGCACTTGAAAACACGGGATTCATTCATGTCGGCAATTCCCTCCAATTTCCTCTTCTCTATAATTCTTCTATAAATTCTTTTCCATTTTCTTCTTAATTATTCCGTTTTCTCTTTGCTCGTCCGCGTTTATTGATTTCCTATCGTGGCGACCATGACGGCCTTGATGGTGTGCATGCGGTTTTCCGCTTCGTCGAAGACCTTGGAGGCCGGGGACTCGAAAACCTCCTCCGTGACTTCGTAGCCTTTGACCGCCGGCAGGCAGTGCAAAAAGATCGTGGAGGTTTTGCCCGTGGCCTTCATGAGGTCGGCGTTCACCTGGTAGGGTTTCAGAAGTTTGACGCGGACGTCTTTTTGGTCTTCCTCGCCCATGGAAACCCAAACGTCGGTGTAGATAGCGTCGGCCCCCTTGACGGACTCCGCGGGGTCCTCCACGATTTTGATGACGGCCCCGCTGGCCTGGGCGGCCGCCTTGCACTTGCCCACCAGCGCGGGGTCGGGGAAAAGCTCTTTCGGCGACCCGAGGGTAAAATGAATGCCCACTTTGGAGCAACCGATCATCAAGGCGTTTGCCATATTGTTGCGCCCGTCGCCCACGTAGGTCAGAGAAAGACCCTTGAGCTCCTTGCCAAAATTTTCCTGCAAAGTCAGGAAGTCCGCCAGAACCTGAGTGGGGTGATCCACGTCCGTGAGCCCGTTCCAAACGGGAACGCCCGCCCACTGCGCCAACTCCTCCACCCTGCTCTGCTTGAACCCCCGGAACTCGATTCCATCGAACATTCGCCCCAGAACGCGGGCCGTGTCTTTGACGTCTTCCTTGCCGCCCAAGTGGATGTCGTTTTTCCCCAAAAACTCGGGGTGCCCTCCCTCGTCGATGCAGGCCACGGTAAAGGCGCACCGTGTACGCGTCGAGGCTTTCTCGAACAAAAGGGCCACGTTCTTGCCGCTCAACGCCGTTCCCTTGACGCCGGAGCGTTTTTTCGCCTTCAGGTCGGCGGACAGATTCAGCAGATACAGGATCTCCTCTGGGCTGAAATCCAAAAGCGTCAAGAAGCTCTTCCCTTTCAAGTTCACAGGCATAACAAAAGACCCCTCTCGTATTCTTTATTCTTGTCTCGTATCCGTACAATCAACTGTTTACGCCATAATAAACCAAAGGAAACTTCAAGTCAAATAGTAAACTTATGTTTCAAAACATGCGCTTTTTCCAGAGCCAGTAGGCGGCGATGCCGCTCAGGCCGGCGGCTACCCCCATGACCCCCAGGAAAGCGTAAGGCGCGTCGCTCAAGGGGACTCCGATGTTCATGCCCCAAAAACTGGAAACGACCGTGGGAATCGAGATGATGATCGTCATGGAGGCCAGAAATTTCATCACGATGTTCAAGTTGTTGGAGATAATGGAGGCAAACGCATCCATCATGCCCCCCAGCACGTCGCTGTAGACCCGCACCATGTCATAAGCCTGGTCGTATTCGACGATGACGTCCTCCATCAGGTCTTCGTCCTCCTCGCGGACCTTCACCAGCTCCTGAAACTGGACGTTGTTCAGCATACGCACCAGCTTGTCCACCGCCACCCGGTTGCTGCGGAGCGCTCCCGTGAAAAAGGTCATGCCCTTTTCCAGGTCCATCAGCTTGAAGAGCTCCTCGTTCTGCATGGATTGGCGCAGGGCCGTCTCGATGGAATCGGACATGCGGTTCATCTCGTTGATGTACTGCAAGTAAGTGCTGGCCGTCTTGTAGAGGATCTGCAGAAGGAACCGGGTGCGTTTCCACGTGCAGAAGCCGCTCACCCCGCCCTTGGGGCCGGGGAGGATGTCGTTTTCCTCCAGACAGACGGTGATGAAGATTTTGTCCGTAAGGACGATGCCCAGAGGCAAAGTGTCGAAATCGAAGCTCTCGGGATGTTTGGGAATGTTGATGACCAGCAGCATGCAGGCGGTGTTCCCGCTGTCCTCGTCCGCTTCTTCGAAGTCGATGCGGCTCGATTCCTCGATGTCCGTGGCGGCGGTGAGGAAATCCAAGGGAACGGCGACGACGCGGGCGATGTCCTCCAACTCCCGCCGGGTGGGGGCGATGGCGTTGACCCAGCTTCCCGGCCGCAAATTGTCCAGCGACAGTTCTTCGTGGCCTGAAGTTTTGCCGTGAGTATGTGTTCTCAATACCGAAATCAAGACGATCCCCCCATTCATTCTCGATATGGGACACGCTGCTCCCTGCCCGCAAGCATAAAAATAAAAGCAAGAAAATAAAAGCATGAAAAAAGGTCTACGCCGATGTGTTCTCGATTTCTGTTTTCCCGATTTCTGTTTTTTCAATTTTTGTTTCTTCGATCTCCGCCTTCCCGACTCTCTCGATCTCCTGGCAGGCCAAAGAGAGGTCGCTTTGAGACGCAACCACGAATCTTCCCAGAGATCCCCGAAAATCCTTATAATCCGCGCATCGGACGGGACAACCACACACGATGAGGGCGAAGTCCTGGTCCCTTCGGGACTCCTCGCAAATCTGGTCCCTTCGGGACTCCTCTTCCCGGGCCGCGCCCGCGTAAGCGAACGTTATCGACGGAAACGCCTCCTGAACGCTCTTCACCAGCGCGGCACGATCATAACTGGCATTGCAGCCTCCGCAGTATTTTACCTTAACGATCACGGCATCACCTTCTCCGACACCCTCCTCATAAAGTGTAAATATTATAAAGGCTGCTGCACGGTAGGTACAACAGCCTTGTTTCGCTTCTTTCGCGAGGCGGAAAGGAAACTCAGGGCATCATCTTTCGCTCTTCTTTCACTCTCCTTTCACGTTCTTGCGAAATTCTCGACGGACCTCCATTGGTCCTTCGCGATGAGATCCGCGACGCGGTGGGCGGCTTTTTCCACGGTTTCAGACAAGGGCGCCCCCAGCTGCAGGGTCGACGGTTGAATCCCCAGCGCAGCGATTTCGATGGAGTCCGTAAACTCCTGGAGCAGGAGGGGCAAGGGGACACCGTGGCTCGACTCCATGACGGAGTCCAATTCACTTAGGGAGAGCTTTCGGTATTGTCCGGGAGAAAGACCCATGTTCGCCGCGTCCACAATCAAAAGCGCCTCGGGGGGATTTTTCCGCAGCGCAGCGACGTGGTTTTCCGGCGTCGTGCCGCAATCGACGACACCCTGGGCACCTCGCTCCCGCAGGAGTTCCGCCACCCGGCATCCCGCGGCGTCGTCACCCAAAAGCACGTTGCCCACTCCCCATATTCGCAGCGAGTCCCTCATGTCAAGGCGACGGGCTGCGCAGCTTTACCCCGACCCCGTAGCTGATGGGGCGCTCCCTCTTCTCGGAGGGGGAGTTGAAGATCTTGTTTTCGATGATCATCTCGGTGGAGCCTCCTCCGTCCAGGTTCAACGCATAGGCGACGCCCTTCATTTTGAGAATGGCAGCCACCTCCTGCAGGGTGAAGCCGACGCTGTGCATTCCGTCGCGGCCGTCCCCGACGAAAAAAGCCCACTTGCCGCCGCCCGTCAGGCCAATGACGGAGCGCGGATGCCGAAGGTTGAGAAGCGACGCGCTGAAGCCCTCGGATTCGATCTTGATCGCCCCGTTGCTGATGAGAAATGGGCCTGCCTGAATGATGTCGTCCATATCGTTCCAGCGCGGGTCCCCGTTGTTGAGGGTACTCTCGATCCATACCTCGTCTCCCGCCTGCAGGCGTTCCGCTAAAATTCTCCCATTGACGCCGTAGCCGGCGACGACGCTGCGTCCGGGCCCGAGGGCCGTCCCCCCGGTGGAGTTGACCGAAACGCAGACGCCGTCCTCCACGACGATCTCCGTGACCTGGTCGTGAGTCGGGGTCGGTTTCCCGTAATACGTGTTATAAAGCACCACGGCGTTTCCCTTGGCCAGGTAATTCAAGAAATTGACCGTCAACAGATCCCCGTTCAGCCGGTCTCCTTTCAGCCGCACTTGGCCATTCCACGAGACCTCGCCGAAGGCTGCGCGGTTGTCCTTGTTCCAACCCAGACACGTGCGCCCCTGATAGGGTTTGTTGACGAGGGTCCGGCCGATTTTGAGAGTCCCGATGGGCGACCCTTTGTTGCGCCCGTTGAGGGCGAAGAAGCCCGCGTTGATCGCCGCCTTGGCCGAGCTGTCCCGGAGCATGGAGGACAGAGGGGCGAGCGTCGTGATTCCCCCCGGCGCGATGACGGGCTCCATCACGTAAAGAAAGGGGTCCACAGTCAAAAGCGCCCAATAAAGGGGTTGATTTTCCAAATTCGTATTTTTTATGGACGCGAAAACACGGCAAGATTTCCCACGATCTCTGGCGAGGGCGACGAGATGGCGCACGCGCGCGTAGTCCTCCAAAAGCTCGCTGCCCAGTCTCCATTCGTAGTTGGGGTTGCTCGATTTCATCTTGAAGCCCTGAGAGGCGAAAAAGTTTTGCAGTTGGTCGACCTCCGCTTTTTCGTCGAACCCGTCGACGAAGACCCTCCACTTGGGGATGCCGCTGAAGGTTCCCTCCCGGTAAATCTCCAGATCCATGCCCGGCGTGGGCGAGAAACTCACCTCCAATTTCAAATGCTGGCTGGCCCGTCTCACGTTGGAGAGCAGAAACTGGGCTTCGTCCGGGGCTATTTGGTGGGCAGCCCCGAACTCCGGCGCCGAACTCTTGAAAAGAGGGGGATTCATGCGAGTCGCGACGACCAGGCATCCCTTCTCGAAGGGGGACAGAGATTTGACGTCCTTGAAGGGAAGCTCCAGCCCCGACAATATCCGCGCCTCCGCGGCAAGGCCCAGGGAGTGAATCATCCAGCGCAAGACGTCCAGACGCGTCGCCGGAGCGGCAAGGTTTGTGACGGCCTCGGGAACGATGCCGCTTTTGAGAATCGAGGCGGCGTTTTCCTGCGCGCTGTTTTCCGTTTCGAACCCCCTGGCCGCCAGCAGTTGAGACAGGAAAACGTCCTTGCCCACGACGGCGGGCGCGGCATATACGCCGCTGGCAAAAAAGGACAGAAACAACAGCGATAAAAATACCCACGCCCTGAACCGAAGGGATCGGGCGTCGGCAAGCGGAACACATTTCATGAATCTCGTCTCCTTAATGCACGTAAAACAAGTTTTCGCGGTCTTAATTTTAAACAAAACATACCCATAGCCGGCTGCGGTCCTCGCCGGCCCCCCTGAAACCCTCGGCGAAAGCCCCGGTCAAAAAAGAGTCAAAGAAGAGTCAAAGAAGAGTCCGACGCAGGGGCTTGCCTTCATTCTATCATTCGCTTACCTTTCGCTTACCCTTCGCCTGCTATTCACCTATTGTTTGCCTGCCCTTCGCCGCGCAAATTCGACCAATGCATTTCCTGGTCGGGTTCATTTGTCTCTTTACGGCCTCTTTCTGCCAACAACCTCGCTCAGTCCTATTTCGAGCGTGTAAAAATGCCTGTTTTGCGCAACTTCATTATGATGTAAACTGATCTATAGATGTGGCGGGATTTTGTGATCCCCGACACATTTTGTTTGATGGCAAATTTTGATGATACATTTTGATGAGGACATCTTGAGAATCTGAGGATAGTTTAATGAGAATAGACAAATTTTTGAAAGCGGCGCGCTTGGTGAAACGCCGGACTGCGGCGCAGGAAATGATCGAGGTCGGAGCCGTCAGAATCGACGGCAGAACCTGCAAATCCTCCGCCGAGGTCACGGAGGGCCGGACAATCGAGATCGCCTATATGGCCCGCGTTTTGAAGGTGAAGGTCTTGTGCGCCGACGAATCTCTTCTGAAACGCCCCCAGACTGTGCCTTACGAGGTGACCGAAGAGCGCCAGGTATCGACGGACGAGCGTCCGTGGTGACCGTGTCTCCGGACCTTTGAAATATGAAATAAGTTTTTACTTTTAGGGCCATCGAATTGAAATGCGTTTCTACCAGGCCCTTTATTAAAATCCGAGAGGAGTTGTGTGGATGTGGGTACGATAGTGGGAATACACGGCAGGGAAATTTTGGACTCGAGGGGCAACCCTACGGTGGAAGTGGAGGTCTTGCTCGAGGATGGTTCTTTCGGCCGCGCGGCCGTTCCCTCCGGCGCTTCGACAGGGGTTCACGAGGCCTTGGAGCTTCGTGACAAAGAAGATAAGCGCTACGGCGGCAAGGGTGTTCTGAAGGCTGTGGACAACGTCAACGAAAAAATAGCTCCGGAACTCATCGGCGTGGACGCCGACAAGCAGGCCGACATCGATAAAGCTATGATCGATCTGGACGGCACTCCAGGCAAATCGTCCCTAGGGGCCAACGCCATTTTGGGCGTTTCCATGGCCGTCGCCCGCGCGGCGGCGGAGAGTCATGCCCTGCCCCTGTGGGCCTATCTGGGCGGTCTCGGCTCCTACACCTTGCCCACGCCCATGATGAACGTCATCAACGGAGGCGCTCACGCAGACAACACCGTGGACATCCAGGAGTTCATGATCGTGCCCCACAACGCCCAGTGCTTTGCTGAGGCCCTTCGCATGGGAACGGAAACCTACCACGCGCTGAAGGAGTGCATCAAATCGCGCAAATACTCCACCGGCGTGGGCGACGAGGGCGGGTTCGCCCCCGACCTGAAGACCAACCGGGAGGCCCTCGACCTCCTGACGGAGGCCGTGACGAAGGCGGGCTACAAACCGGGCACGGATATCAGCTTCGCTCTCGACGTGGCGTCGTCGGAGTTTTTCCAGAAAAAAGACGACAAAGACGAGGGCAAGTACGTTTTCGAGGGCGAGGGCAAGACCTTCACGGCGGATGAATTGATCGCTTACTACGAGGGGCTTTGCAAAGATTATCCCATTCTCTCCATCGAGGACGGAATGGCGGAGGAGGACTGGAAGGGCTGGGCCTCTCTGACCAAGCGTCTGGGGGGCAAAGTGCAGCTCGTAGGCGACGATGTTTTCGTCACCAACCCCGAAATTCTGGCGCGCGGCATCAAAGAGGGCGTGGCCAACGCCGTTTTGGTGAAACTGAACCAGATCGGCACGGTCTCCGAGACCATCGAGGTTGTTCAGATGGCGGCCTTGGCCGGTTATGCCTCCATCATCTCACACCGGTCCGGAGAGACGGACGACACGTTCATCAGCGATCTTTCCGTCGCGATGAAGACCGGACAGATCAAGACGGGGTCCGTGGCCCGCACCGACCGAGTGGCCAAATACAATCAGCTTCTGCGTATCGAAGAAGAACTGGGCGAAACCGCGCGTTACGCCAAGCTCGACCGCTTTTCCAGGGCCTGAGGGGGGAGGTTCCATCATGGCAAAAGTCATGCAAAAAATCATCGCCACGGACAAGGCTCCGGCCGCCATCGGGCCCTACAGTCAGGCCGTCCAGGCCGGAGACTTTCTTTTCGCCTCGGGACAAATCCCTCTCGACCCCAAAACAGGACAGATAACGGCGGGGTCTGTGGAGGAGCAGGCGGAGTTCGTCTTGGAGAACGTCAAAAACATCCTGGAAAGCGCCGGCTTCACTATGGAGCAGGTGGTCAAAACGACGGTATTCGTCACGAACATGGACAACTTCGCGCCCATAAACGGCGTGTACGCGCGGTACTTTTCGGAAAACCCGCCGGCGCGGTCCTTCGTCGCCGTCAAAGAATTGCCGAGAGCCGCCCAGGTCGAAATCGAGGTTGTCGCCTGGAAAGGATGAATCGGGTAGGGAGGATATAAAAGATGTCTGGAAACATGTCTGTGAGGCTTGAAAGCGTCATCGACGCGAAATTAGCGAAAAATAGAGACGCTCGATGTTTTTGGTGGGATGGAAAATGGTACTCCAATGAGGATTTTTCAAGGCTGGCGGACGAATGCGAGGCGTCCCTTCGCGCCTCCGGATTTGGAAGAGGCCAGCGGCTGTGCGTTCTGATGCAAAACTGCCCCATGATCATAGCCCTTTCCCTGGCCGTCTGGAGGCTGGGTGGAACGATATCCCCGCTAAACGTCAAATCGGGGATGCCTTCCCTGATCGGCACCCTGGAGTTGATCGAGCCCTTCGTCGTCGTTGCCTCCGACGCGATTCGAGAGGAGGCCGGGGCCGTTTTGCAGGAAAAGGGGTTCACATGCGTCACCTGTCCTTCCGTGGGGCCCTTGCCCGCCCTGGAGGGAAAAACATCCTCCCTCGAAACCCCGGATATCGCCGTTATCTTTGCCACCTCCGGCACCACCGGGTTGCCCAAGGCGGTGCCTTTGAGTCATGGCAACATCCACTCCAACTGCACCGCAATCTGGGAGGCGCTACGGGTTCTGGAGCCGGGAGACGTTTTCCTGGCCGTGCTTCCCAACTTTCACTCTTTCGGTTACACCGTCTGCATGATCATGCCCTTGGTCATGCACGCCGCCGAGGCCATAGTCCCCGGCTTTCTGCCCCCCCAGCAAACGGTAAGGGCTGTCCGCGAGGCCGGGGTCGACATCATGGTCGGCGTTCCTACGATCTTCTCCTACCTGCTGTCGGCAATGGAGCGAGGCAGCGTTTCCAAAGATCTTTTTGCCTCCTCCAAGTTGCTGATAAGCGGAGGGGACCGTCTGAACGCGAACATGCACGAAGTCGCGATTCGCGTCGCGGGCAAAGACATCATGGAGGGCTACGGCCTCACCGAAACTTCCCCCGTGGTGGCGGTGAACCGGAGCTATGAAGAGCATCGCTCCGGAACGGTAGGGCCCTTTCTCAGCGGCTACGAATGGCATTTGCGCACGGAGAAGGGCGAGAAGACGGACAAGGACGAGGGCGTGCTGTGGGTGCGGGGCCCCTCCGTGAGCAGCGGCTACTTCCGCGCGCCGGAGCTGACGGTGGAGCGTTTCGACGACGGCTGGTTCAACACGGGAGACTATGTGCGGCTGGAGGACGGCTACATCCGTATTCTGGACCGGGTGACGGACATCATCATCGTCGGAGGGTTCAACGTATACCCCCAGGAGGTGGAACTGGTGCTCCACACTCACCCCGGAGTGAAGACGGCCATTGTGGTGGGGATGCCCCATCCGGTCAACGGCGAGGTCCCTAAGGCGTTCATTCAGAAGGCCGACGGAGCCGAGGTTACGGAGCTGGAGATCGTCAAGTACTGCAAAGAACGGCTGGCGCACTTCAAGGTGCCCCGTAAGGTCGAATTTGTGGGCGATTTTCCCCTGTCGGGAACGGGCAAAATTCTGCGCCGGGTTTTGCGGGAGCGAGAAAGGGAAAAGAAATAACCATGTCCAAGACACTGCGGATCGCGACGTTCAACGTCAATTCCGTGCGCAGCCGGATGCCCGTTTTGGAGCGCTGGCTGCCCTCGCTGAAGGAGGCCGGCGCGCCGGTCGACCTGCTTTTTTTGCAGGAGACGAAAACCGTGGACGCGGATTTTCCTGCGGCGGCCTTCGAGGCGATGGGGTACACCCCTTATTTTTGCGGCGAGAAATCCTACAACGGCGTGGCGGTTGTCGCCCGGGTTCCCGTGGAGGTGCGCTTCGGGTTCCAAGACGGGCAAGACCCGGATTTCCCCACCCGAGTGGCCTACGCCAAAACTCCGGAAATAGCGGTGTTGAACACCTATGTACCCCAGGGCAAAGAGATCACTCACCCGGACTACCAAGTCAAAAAACGTTTTTTGGAGCGGGTGCGCGATTTTTTCGACCGGGAGGCAAAACCGGGCATGGCCTTCGCCTGGGTCGGGGATCTGAACGTGGCTCCGACGGAGATCGACGTCACCAACCCTCAAAATAAAAAAGACCACGTCTGTTTCCATCGAGAGATCCGCGATAAGTTCGGCTGGGTGGTTTCCTGGGGGCTTTCGGACGTTTTCCGCGCTTTTCACCCGGAGGAGGGCGAGTACACCTTCTTCGACTATCGCGTCAAGGACGCTTTGACGCGCAACATTGGCTGGAGGATCGACCACATCCTGGCAAACGAGACTCTGGCGAAAAAAGCGCGCTCCTGCTTCGTGGACAGAAATCCTCGAAGCTGGGAAAAACCCTCCGACCACACGCCCCTGGTCGCGGATTTCAATTTCTGAGTTTTAAGTCTTTATATTTGTCTTTTTCTTTATATTTGTCTTTTACTGAAGAGCGCACGACAAAAAATTCAGGATCTCGGCGTTCATGGCGTGGTGAAAGCGCACGCGGTCGAAGCCCGGAGGGTCCTGGGAAGGGGGAAAGGACTCTTTGATCATGTGCTTGGGGAACGGGCTCAAAAAAGAAAAATGCCCGGCGTTTTCGACGACCTTGCACTGAATCTTCGTTCTGTCGGGGACGCCCTCCAGAATGAGGCGGGCGTGTCTTTCATAGGGCGTGTGTTTGTCTTTTTCCCCCACCAGCATCAAAATCGGGATTTTCACCTTGCTCAACGCTCCCCGCCCCCTGAACCAAATCGCCGCGGGAGCCAGAAGCACCAGTGTTTTGACTCGGGGATCGGGTTTGACGTCGATAGGGGCGGCGTACTCGCCTCCCGCTTCCCTGGGCAGCGGCGTGGGTACCCCGCCCGCCAGCGCCAGCGCCGTGTATCCTCCCATGGAATGCCCTATGACCGCGACGGTATCGGGTTTCAACAAGGGCGAAAAGACCTTGCTCTCGAAAAACCAATCGACGGCCGACCGCACATGTTCAGGGCGGTTGATGAGATTTTCCACCGTCCCGGCCAGCGAGTTGTCGTTGCGGTTGTTGAAGGGATGTTCGGGTATCCCCACGACGAACCCGTTGTTCGCCAAATGACGGGCAAGGGTTCGGTAGAGCAGTGGAGTTCCGCCGCTGCCGTGGGAAATCACCGCCAGAGGAAAGGGCCCTTTTTCCGGCGTCCCGTTTTTCAGTGGGCCGCCTTCCGATCTTTCGCACACCCAGGCCGGATACATGATCATCATAGGGAAGGCCGCGCTGGCGGGCTCGCCGCGAAGTTCGACCGAACGGTACCCGGTAAAAGAATTCATATTGCCTGCACTCCAATTTTGCAAATTTAATTTTAGACTTTATTTTTAAATTTTATTTTAAATTTGGGGGAATTCAAGGCATTTCATGAAGAGTTCGCTGTATCCCGGCGTCGCGCTGAGTTCCAGGCTCGTCACGGAGTGGGCCAGGGCTTCCATTTTCTCTCGCACGGAAAGGGAGGCGAGGGCCATGCGGGCCCCGGACAGGGAGGAGTTGCCGATGTACTCGATCTTTTCGCCGAACTCGGCGGGAAGGATGCCGCATTTCGTCAGGCTCTCGGCGGGAAGGTGGGCTCCGAACTGCCCCGCGACAAAAACCTTGCCGATGTCCCGGGGCTGAAACTCCGCCCAGTCCAAAAGAGCGCGCACTCCCGACAGCAGCGCCCCTTTCGCCAGTTGCACCTGACGGACGTCCTTCTGGGTCACGACCACGTCCCCGCTCAGACAAATGGAGAGACGGTCGCCTTCTTCCCGGCACAGGGCGGCAAGCCGCCGCCGGAAGGACAGTTCTTCCGCCGTCACCAAAGAGCCGTCTCCGCGGACAAGGCCCACCCGAAGAAATTCCTTTATCGCCGCGAGGATTCCGCTGCCGCATATCCCTGCCGGAGCCTGGTCGCCGATGGTTTTCAGCCGGACCGAACCCTCGTCCTCGTCGATGAAAACGTCTTCTATCGCGCCGTCCGCCGCCCGCATGCCGCAGTGAATGTTCATGCCCTCCAGGGCGGGGCCCGCCGCGCAGGAGCAGCACGCGAGGACCCCCTCTCTGGACAACACCATTTCTCCGTTGGTGCCGATATCGATGAGCAGCGCGCTGTTTTTTTGCCGAGACAATCCGGAGGCGTATATCCCGGCCACGATATCCCCCCCGACGAAGGCCGACACGGAGGGCAGACAGTACAGCCGGGCGTTTTTCCCGACGGACTCCATACCGATCTCCCCAGCCGGAAGCTCCCGCCCCTCCACGAAAACCGGCGTAAAGGGAAAGGCGCCCAGCGGCGCGGGGTCGACCCCCAAGAGGAGGTGAAGCAGGGTGCAATTGGCCGCCACGGCAAGAGTTCCGATGGAGGACGGACTCGCCCCAGCCGCTCGGCACAGGTCCTTTGTCATGGTGTCCAGCAGGCCCACGATCTCCTTTTGCAGGAGGCCCACCCCGCCGGGATGTCCCATAACGTAGGAAATACGGGACAGGACGTCCAGGCCGAAACGGGTCTGAGGGTTGATCTCGGACCGGCCGGCAAGGACCTCGCCCGTCTTTAGGTCTATCAGGTTCGCCTCCACCGTCGTCGTCCCCACGTCCACCGCCAGCCCGCAAGCTCCAAAAGCTCCAAAAGCTCCAAAAGCTCTGTGCGGGGTTTTCGCAGGGCGTTCCTCAGGTTTTTTTGCGGGGCCGGAAATATCTGTGTCCGCAGTCTCTATCACCATATCCCCCGAGGGGACGACCCTGCAGGCCAAACGCCAGCCCCGGGCTCTTTCCTCTTCGCTCAGGAGCCTCCGTTCGTTGTCGGTGGCCGGAAGCGAGGCGGAGAGGACCCTGATTTTGCACTTGCCGCAGGTTCCAGCTCCGCCGCAGGCGCTGTCCAGAAAAATTCCCTCTTTCGCCAGGGCCGTCGAAAGATCGTCTCCCGGCGAACAGGAAACGACTTTCCCCTCGGGCATTAGGGTTATGTCGTAAACTCCGCGCCCTTCCCCCAGAGGGTTCGTCATGATTTCGTTTTCCCGCGGGCTGCCGCCAAAGCCTCTTTTATACCTTCGATTACACGGGTTTGCTCTTCTTCCGTCATGCCGGAGCCCGAGGGCAGACACAGGCCCCGGCGGAACAAGTCCGCGCTCACGTCTTGTTCCGCACCGTGAGGATAGTAAAGGCAATTTTCGAAGACGGGCTGCAAGTGCATGGGCTTCCAGACGGGGCGGGTTTCAATGTCGAGGCCGGCCAAGCGTTCGAGGACGAAAATAGGGGACTCTCTCAAGGTCAAGACCGTCAGCCAGCGGTTGGAGACGCTCCAGTGAGGTTCGGGCATGAACTCCACTCCCTCGATGCCCCCCAGCTCCTCGGCGTAACGGGCGAAAATGCGACGCCGTGCCTCCACGCGTTGGTGGATATGCCGCATCTGCCCCCGGCCTATGCCGGCCAACACGTTGCTCAGACGGTAGTTCCACCCCAGGGTGGTATGCTGGTACCACAGAGCGGGGTCTCGGGCCTGGGTCGAGAGGAAACGGGCGCGGGCGATGGCCTCCCCGTCGTCGGAGAGCAGCATGCCTCCCCCGGAGGTCGTGATGATTTTGTTGCCGTTGTAGGAAAGCACGGAAAATTTGCCGAAAGAACCCGTCTGTCTGCCTTTGTAACGCGCTCCCAGCGATTCAGCGGCGTCCTCGATGACGGGGACTCCGTGTCGGTTGCACAGCGTCAGTATCGGGTCCATGTCGCAGCTCTGGCCATAGAGGTTCACGATGATCACCGCCTTGGGGGTTTTGCCCGAGCGGGCGCAGTCCTCCAAAGCCGCCTCCAGGGCCTGGGGGCTCATGTTCCAGGAACCCGGTTCCGAGTCGATGAAAACGCACTCCGCCCCCTTGTGGTAAAAGGGCGCGATGGTAGCGGCGAAAGTGAGAGACGAACACAGAACCCGGTCACCCCGGCCCACGCCCAGAAGTTCCCCCGCCAGATGCAGAGCCGCCGTCCCCGAGGCGAGAGCCAAGGCGGCCCCGACTCCCAGGAAATCGGCGGTTTCCTGCTCGAAGGCATCCACATGAGGACCCAGGGGCGCGATCCAGTTTGTGGCGAAGGCCTCCTCGATCATTTTCATTTCGTCTCCGCTCATGTGGGGCGGGGACAAATATATTTTTTTATGTGAAATCACTGGAGTTCGCCTCTTCTATAATTTTCTTTTCATTTCAATTGTTTCGCTTGCGCGATTTATTATACGATAAAAAACGGATTACGCTTTCGTGTATACCCTTATAATTGGTCATTATTGGTCAAATAAAAAATTAGGAGGGATTCTCATGGATTTCAATAAATTGACCCGCAAGAGTCAGGAGGCGCTGACCGAAGGGCAGAGTATCGCCGTATCCTACCGCAATCAGGAAGTGGACGTGGAACACGTGCTGATAGCGTTGCTGCGGGATGGGGAGGGACTCGTTCCGCGTATGCTGCGCCGCATGGACATCGAGCCAAACGTTCTCCTCCGGCTGGTGACGGAGGAGGTCTCGCGCAAGCCCAAGGTCACGGGCGGCGGGGCGGAGACGGGCAAAGTCTACGTGACTCAGCGTTTGAACGCGCTTTTGGTCAAGGCCGAGGAGAAAGCCAAGGGGCTGAAGGACGAGTACGTCTCCGTGGAGCATCTGTTCATGGTGATGCTGGAAGAGGGCGCGGTCTTGGACCGGACAGGCACGAATCTGGGGAAGATTTTCAACCGCCTGGGCATAACGGAAGACCGTTTTTTGAAGGCCCTGACCGAGGTGCGCGGCTCTCAGAGGGTGCAAAGCGCCGACCCCGAGGCGACCTACGAGGCCCTGGAGAAATACGGGCGCGACCTCGTGGCGATGGCGAGAGAGGGCAAGCTGGACCCCGTCATCGGACGGGACGAAGAGGTACGGCGCGTCATCCGCATTCTGAGCCGCAAGACGAAAAACAACCCTGTCCTCATCGGCGACCCGGGGGTGGGCAAGACGGCCATCGTGGAGGGCCTGGCCCAGCGCATGGTCCGCGGGGACGTGCCCGAGGGCCTGAAGGATCGCACGGTCTTCGCCCTGGATATGGGATCCCTGGTGGCGGGGGCCAAGTTCCGGGGCGAGTTCGAGGAGCGGCTCAAAGCGGTCTTGAACGAAGTCAAGCAAAGCGAGGGGAAGATCGTCCTCTTTATCGACGAACTCCACACCATCGTCGGGGCCGGGGCGGCGGAGGGCGCCGTGGACGCGGGCAACATGCTGAAGCCCATGCTGGCCCGGGGGGAGCTGCACTGCATCGGCGCCACAACGGTGGACGAGTACCGGAAGTACATCGAAAAAGACGCGGCGCTGGCTCGGCGCTTCCAGCCCGTGCAGGTGGAGCAGCCCAACGTGGAGGACACGATTTCCATTCTGCGGGGGCTCCGAGAAAAACTGCAGGTCCACCACGGAGTCCGGATCAGGGACAACGCGCTGGTGGCCGCGGCAACCCTTTCCAACCGCTACATCACCGACCGATTTTTGCCGGACAAGGCCATCGACATGGTGGACGAGGCCTGCGCGATGATAAGGACGGAGATCGACTCCCTGCCCACGGAGCTGGACGCGGCGACCCGGCGCGTGATGCAGCTGGAAATCGAGGAAACGGCCCTGAAGCGGGAAACGACGGGAGATCAGGCGGGCGCGGACAGAGGAACTGACAGAGGGGATTCGGCCTCTCTGGAGCGGCTGAAGGTTTTGCAGAAAGAATTACAGGAAGCCAGAGAAAGCGCGGACGCCCTCCGGGCCCAATACGACGCGGAAAAAGGAGCCATCGCGGGCATACGCTCCCTGCGTTCCCGCATCGACGAGGTCAAGGCGCAGATCGAAAAAGCCGAACACGAGTACGACCTCAATAAAGTGGCCGAATTGCGGTACGGTACCCTTCAGCAGTTGGAGCAGGAGCTGAAGGCCAAAGAAGAGGCTCTCGCCTGCCAGGAAACCGGCGGCCTGCTCCGCGAAGAGGTCACGGAAACCGAGATTGCGGACATCATCAGCCGCTGGACGGGCATTCCCGTGACGCGCCTGGTGGAGGGCGAGCGGGAAAAACTGCTGAAGCTCGACGAAATTCTGCACCGACGGGTCGTCGGCCAGGACGAGGCCGTGGAGCTCGTAGCCGACGCCGTGCTGCGCGCGCGCAGTGGCATCAAAGACCCCCGCCGCCCCATCGGTTCCTTCATCTTCCTGGGACCCACCGGCGTGGGTAAAACGGAGCTTGCGAAGACTTTGGCCGAGGCGTTGTTCGACAGCGAGGACAATTTGGTGCGTATCGACATGTCCGAGTACATGGAGAAACACGCGGTTTCCCGTCTCGTGGGAGCGCCTCCCGGCTACGTCGGTTACGAAGAGGGAGGACAGCTCACCGAGGCGGTGCGCCGCCGGCCCTACTCGGTGATTCTCTTCGACGAAATCGAAAAGGCCCACCCGGACGTGTTCAATATCCTGCTTCAAATTTTGGACGATGGCCGGGTCACGGACAGTCACGGACACGTGGTCGATTTCAAGAATACCGTGGTGATCATGACCAGCAACATCGGAGCCGTCACGCTTCTCGAGGGCATCACTCAGGACGGGGAAATACGGGAGGCTGCGCGCAAGAGCGTCATGGAGGATCTGCGGGCGTCGTTCAGGCCGGAGTTCCTGAACCGCGTGGACGACGTGGTTCTGTTCAAACCCCTGCGCAAGGAGGAAATTCGTAACATCGTGCGCCTGCTGTTGGACGGGCTCTCTTCTCGGCTGGCCCACCGTCAGATCGATCTGATCTTCGACGACAGCGCCGTAGATTTCATCGCCGACGCCGGCTACGACCCCGTATACGGCGCGCGCCCCCTGAAGCGGTATATAGTCCGCAACGTGGAAACCCAGATCGCCCGAAACTTGATCGCGGGAGGCATCGCGGACGGGGCCAGGGTGGAGGTGAGCGCCGAGGCAGACGCCCTTGCCTTCGACATCCGCGTTAAAAGTTGAAAGTTGGGGGTATTCTAAAGTATTTTTTTTGAGGAGTATTTTTCGCTTTGGAGTGTGAAATGGGGCTGGCTTGTGGTAATCTTAAAATAAGGTATCTTGAAATGCGTTATCTTAAAAATGCGTTATTTAAAGTGAGGGGGGAGCGGTTTGATTTTTGAATTGATGTCTAATGGGTCTATAGTCAACCTTCCTCAAGCGGCTCTCCTTGACGGCATTCCCGATATCCCCGGGGCGGTCGTCCTTTTGCTGCCCTACAATCGCTACCTTTTGGGGCATTGTTTCATGCGCAACTACGAGCGTTGGATCTGGGGAAAACCCGGGGTGGATCCTCAAGAAGTTTTTTTATACGAGAACGCCCCTCAAACCCTGGTACTCGACGATTCCACGCGAGTTGTCATTCCGACGGCGGTAGTCGTGCAGATTCGTAACGTTCTTTTCTCTCAAATGCAGCCGCCCGGCGAGCATTTACCCACAGTTTTGATACTGCGCGGGGTGCTGAAAGATCATCCGGTACTCCGAGACGACGCTTTGGTTCAGGACGAGCAGAGCTTTTTGCAAAATATGGAAAAGGACGGCGTTCTGAACATGACCTATTGGGCGGTGAGGTTCGCCCTGTTCCGGGGGGAGTTCGAGGCCATAGCGAGGATCAAGACCTGGCTGAGAACGGCAGCCGAACTCTCCGACCCTCAAAGCGGTACGCTCCAGGCCAATGCCCCCAGGGTTTGGTTTTCCTTGACACCCTTGCCGGGCAGCAAAGAACTTGCGGAGCTGGAGGCTCTTTCTTTCTCCGTGGACGACCTGCAGCGCATGGTGTCCCAGAGCGCGCTGCCGGTGGTGTTGTTCAGCAAGGCGGGTTACCTGGTGCTGTCGGACTTCGGGACCCCGGGCGGAGCCGCTTTCCGCGTATGGGTATTTTTGCCCGCGTCCCTTTGGAACGAGCTGAGAGATCGCCGAAAACTTTCCATCCGGGATCTGGTGATCTCCTCCTGGGGCTACTGCGACGCCCTGCAGGCCCTCACCCTCCGGGCCCGTTACGCTCCTTCCCCCTGGGCCCTGGACCCGGTCGCCGTGCGGTAAGCGAGGTCGGCGGCATGTCCGTGAAAGATTTCGAAGCCTACGAAGCGGAGGAGTATTATCGCGACCGCGGATGGCTTTTGGGAAACGGAAAGTGCGGAGGCAAGGCCAAAGGTCTGGCCTATGCCCATACGGTCCTTCTGAAATCCGATCTGCAATGGAAGGTCGAACTTCCTTTGCTGAGTCACGTGGTTTCCAGCGAGATTTTCGAGGATTTTTTGCATTCCAACGGCTTGGACGACCTCTACGACGAAGAAGATTGGGGAAAAGTCCAGTCCTGTTTCGCGGCCGCGCATTTTTCTGAAACCCTGAAGTCGGATCTGGAACATATTTTAGAAGATTTCGAGATCATCGGAAATCCGCCCCTGGTCATTCGCTCCAGCTCCTTGATGGAGGACTCCGTGGACTTGGCGTTCGCGGGGAAATACGACTCTTTTTTTTCCGCCAACATCCGGGATAGGGCGTGGCGTATGGCGAAGCTCGAAGAATGTCTCCGCGCCGTCTGGGTTTCCACATTCAACCCCTCCGCCCGGAAGTACAGGAGCAAGCACGGCAAGGTCCACCGGGAGGAGTCTATGGCGGTCATCGTCCAGTCCATGATCGGCAAGGACCGGCGCAATATTTATTACCCCAAACTGGCGGGGACGATTTTCTCCCGCATTTTCCGCCGTCCGTCGCCGCGGATTCAAAAAGAGGACGGATTGATGTGCATCTGCTTCGGCATCGGTACGCGGGCGGTAGACAGGGGCGCGGCCCGGAGTTTTTACCTGACCAACCCCGCCCTGCGGCCCTCGGGCAATTCCCCCGAGCGGATAGCGGGGTCCAGCCAGGAGTTTTTCGACTACATCGACCGAAACGAAGGAGAGATCCGCACCGGTTTCGTCAAGGATTGGCTTCCCGTTTTCGAGGAGAATCACAAAGACCTGGATCAATACATCGAGTTTTACGACGAGGACAGCGACATGTTGCTGCCCTACAGTTTCTACTCCACCGCGTCGGGCATGCGGCCGCTGATCTCCTTTCCCGACTTTCACAAACGGCAAGCGTACCTTTTCGATCTGGCGCACGACCTCATCAAGCTGATGGAGACAAATTTAGGCCTGCCCGTGGATATGGAATTCACCTACGACACGACCAGCAGAGATTTTCGTCTGGTCCAGCTGCGCCCTTTGACTCATTTTCAGGAGATGTCGCGGGTGCTTATCCCAAACCTGTCGCCGACGAAGGTGATTTTCCGGGGGGACCGCATGGTCAGCAACGGAAGGCTCATCAACGTCCCTTACCTGATCTACGTGGAGCCTTTGAAGTACCTGAGCGAGTGGGACCCCTCCGGCGCGGCCCGCGCAGTGGGGGTGCTGAACGAGAAGCTGAAAGGGACGAGCTACATCCTGGCGGGGCCGGGACGATGGGGGAGCCGCAACCCCGCCATCGGCGTGCCGATTCAATACGGCGACATCTACAACTGCGGCTGCCTGGTGGAACTCAGCGCCCCACAGTTTAACTTCAACCCCGAGCTTTCTTACGGATCACATTTCTTCCTGGATATGGACTCCGACAATATCCTCTATCTTCCCGTTTTCGCGGGCCAGAGCAACAACATTTACGCCTCGGACTGGCTGGACGGCGCGGAATACGAGCTGGGAGAACACCCCGCGGTCCGCATTTACAAAGGAAATTTCTTCGTCTACCTGGACGGCGAAAGCGAACAAGGGTTGATTTCCTGGGCCGAAGAATAGAGAAGAAGAATGAAGAAGAATAGAGAAGAATGAAGCAACATAAAGCGGCATAGAGCAGAAAAACGCTCTTGCCGCTTAACGGTATTTGATCGCGGACTCACAGATGGTCACAGATGGCTGTGGAACCAGTCAGAGATGGCACGCAGCCGGGCCAGTCGGTTACGGGGCTTGCCGGAGCGGCTCAGCTCGTGATTTTCTCCCTTGAACACGCACATGCGGCTTTCCACCCCCAGGACTTTCAGGGCGGTGAACATCTGAAATCCCTGGTTCAACTCGCAGCGGAAATCCTCTGTGGAGTGGATGAAGAGCATCGGGGTTTTCGCCTTGTCCACGTGCTTCAAAGGCGATTCCCGCCACAGGTTTTCCATATTGTGCCACGGCGTTCCCAAATGTTGGTCTTCGACGTAATAATATCCGATGTCGCATCCCCCGAATTTTGAAACCCAGTTGCTGATGCCGCGCTGTGAGACGGCGGCTTTGAACCGGCGGGTCTGGGTGACGATCCAGTTGGTCATGTAACCGCCGTAGGAGCCGCCCGTGACCCCAAGGCGCGAGCTGTCGATAAAACGCAGGTTTTCGACGCACCAATCCGTAAAGACCATCAAGTCGTGGTAGTCGAGATCCCCGTAATGCCCCCGGATGTCCTGAAAGGCGCTTCCCCGCCCATCGCCGCCGCGGGGGTTGCAGTAGATCACCGCGTACCCCTTGGCCGCCCAGCATTGCATCTCATGATGATAAATATCCCCGAAAGCCGCTTTGGGGCCGCCGTGAATATGCAGCAAGGTCGGATATTTTTTGCCCTCCTGGAAGTCCGCCGGCCTCATGTACCAGCCGTCCAGCTTCCAGCCCTGCCCGTTGTCCACGGTGACATGAATGGGCTGGGCCAGGCGCAGCTCGTCGAACAGGGGGCGGTTGAAGTTCGTGAGGCGTTTTTCCCTGCCCGGTATTTCTCCCCCCGATTCCAACAGGTAAAGTTCAGGCGGGTAAAGCCCCTCGTAAGCGACGAAAGCGACGCGGCCCCTTGCCTCCACACAATAATCGACCACAGCGGAGGTCTCGAAGGTGAGCTGTCTCTGCCGTCCGTCCTTTGTCAGCTCGTAGAGGCGGCTCTTCATGACCTCCGTTGCGCAATAGACGGGCCCGGCGGAATTTAAGGCTCCGTCTCGGGGAAAAAACATCCCCGCCAGGTCCGAACAACCATAATGGCTGTCCGCCGCCACGGCGTGTCCCAGGCTGCTGTCGAGACAGTCGGTCAGGCACAGCAGCCGCCCGTTCTCGAGAATGTAAAATTTGAGGTTTTCGTTGACGCCCATACTTTTGTGGTCTGTCCCCGTGACCAGGACGCTGTCGTCCACCCAGGCGGCGTAGGCAAAGGCGAAAGACAGCCCTTCGCTGAGACATTGCATCGCTCCCGTGAAAAGATCCACCTTGTAGACGGCGTTTTCCGTGGGTTTGAGGTTTTGGTACTCCACTCCCACAACCAGCGCCTCCGTCTTGTCTTTGTTCAGAGAGTAACGAAAGACCTCCATCGAAGGAGGGGTCAGCCTCTTGATTTTCCGGACACAAGTGTCACCGGCACTCGTGTCACCGACACTTGTGTCATCGGTACCCGTGTCATCGGCACGCGTGTCGTAGACCGCCAGAGCTGTCCGCTGTTGTCCGATGTATCCCTTGCCGTTGGCCATAAAGGGTATCTGCTGGAAAATCATGACGTCGGCGTTCTCGGGATTTTCGTACTCCGGCTCCCAGACCACCGTCAAGAGATAGCGGCGCTCGTCCAGGGCCTGAATGGCGCTGGCGGCATAGGGAACGTCGAAGAGGGGGGCCGCCTCGCCGCCTTGAAGGGCGATGGAGTAACAAGATGTGCGTTTACTTTTCTCGTTTTTATTTTCGTCTTTATTCTCGTTTTTGTTCTCGTTTCCTCCAGACGCGAAAATCAGGAAAGAACCGTCATGGCTCCAACAGAAAAAACTCACCCTGCCGGTGTCGGTCAACTTCCGGTTTGTGCCCTGCTCCGTGTCGTAAACCCATACGTCGGAATCGTATCCATTTTTTTCCTCATTGGGCCGTGAAACACGATAGGCGACGTACTTTCCGTCGGGCGAAAAACGCGGATTGGAAGGGAAGTATAAATTTAAAAGATCCCGTTGCTCGATGTTCCGTTTCACTGCAATCCCTCCAGAGGCCCAAAATATTTATATAAAAAATGTCTATATATGCGAAAATCTCCGGCTGCGCCGCTGCCGGGATTATTAAAGCACAAACATGGGTTATTTGCCAGGTTGAGGCCCACAGCTCTCCCCCAAAAATCGCCGTTCCCTCGATTGCTCGATTCTTATCGGTTCTTATCGGTTTTCCGGCCGACTCTGGGGTAGACGGCAGATCTCCGCCTTCAGGTCGTCTATAATGCAATCTAAAACTTCGACGTTTGTCTTTGCGATCACAATCACGAGGGGGTCTGAGTTTGAGGGATCTGAGTTTGAATTACGTTTACCACGAAGGGAGGTCGAGGGTGTGCGCGTTTCTTTGAAAACGCTTTTGTTGATGTCTTTTTCGCTGGTGTTTCTGCTGTTGGCGGTGCAGTTTCTCGCCGGACTCGAAACGTCTCCCATCGTCTGGGACGACGGCGGACCGTCTCTTTCCCGGGAGCTGTGGAGACATATCTACGCGCTCCGGAACATGCTCAAACGCTATATCTATTGGATTCTGGGGTTTCACGCCCTCATCGCCGCCTTGGCGGTGTTCCTGGAGGAGCAAAACCCCGACCGCGCGATCATTTGGCTCGGAACGCTCTTGCTTTTCCCCTTTGTCGGACTGGCCGCCTACGTCATCATCGGGCCCAACCTGCGAAACGCCTCGCACCGCTGGCGGGTCCGCAGAACTTCCCGGCGCCGGTCGGGCGATCATCCCTCGGCGCTGCCCTCCGCGTCCCCGAGCCTCGAACATCTTCTGGCGGTCTCCTGTAACGCGCTTCCCACGGCTCGCAACGACGTGGAAGTTCTCCTGAACGGCGAACGCACCTTCCGCGCCATCGAAAAAGCCCTTTACAACGCGACCGACTACATTCATATGGAATATTTTTCCTTCGCCTCGGACGAACTGGGAACGCAGATCAAGAACCTTCTGATCGCCCGGTCGAGGTCCGGCGTGAAGGTCCGGGTGCTTTACGACGCGGTGGGGAGCTGGCACGTGGGGCGCGGCTTTCTCAAAGAACTTCGGGACGCCGGCGTGGAGATCCACCCCTTCATGCCCACGGCTTTCGCTCGGTTCCGCAGCAGCGTCAATCACCGGGACCATCGTAAAATCGTGGTGGCCGACGGGCGGGTCGGTTTTGTGGGGGGGCTGAACATCGGGGACATGTACATGGGCAAGGACCCTCAAATGGGCAATTGGCGCGACACTCACATCCAGATTACGGGAGAGGCCGTGGCGGAATTGAACCGCGCGTTCCTGTTCCACTGGGGTCAGTGTACCTCGAAATATATGGATTACCGCAGGTTCTCCTACGCTCCGCCCGGGGAGATGGAGGACACGCCTCTCACGATCGCCACCAGCGGACCCGGCAGAGACTTCCGAGCTATCGCGGACGGATATTTTTACATGATCGCCTCGGCCCAGAAGCGAATATGGATCACGACCCCCTATCTGGTGCCGGGAGCCGTTATTTCGGCGGCCCTCTCCGTCGCGGCGAAAAGCGGTGTGGATGTTCGGATCATCATCCCGTCAAAGGCGGACCACACCCTGGTGTTCTGGGCCTCGCAATTCAACGTGGACCAACTCCTGCAGAACGGCGTGCGGATCTTCAGTTACCGGGACGGGTTCATTCACGCAAAAACGGCGGTCATGGACGGCTCCATCGTCTCCGTCGGAACGACAAACCTGGACCTGCGCAGCCTGGAAATCAACTACGAGGTCCAAGCCTTCATTCGGTCTTGTGACGTGGCGGAAAAATTCGAGCGGGCGTTTCTGGACGACCTGGAAAAATGCGAGGAGGAAACTCTGGGCAAGCGCCACGCCCGTCCTTTCCATCAAAAACTTCAGAGCGCCGTAGGAAGGCTCTGGTCCTCTCTGCTGTGATGAGTTATGATGACCAGGCTGGCGCTGAAGCCCATGTTGGGGGTTGGCGTAAAAAGCGCGTTTTTGCCGAACTTTGCCGAACGAAGAGGGGTCGTGTCGAGTGACGTTTGTCTGGGAATCTGTCGTCTCCGCGTTGTCCTTGTCGATGGACGCGTTTGCCGTGGCGCTTTGTATAGGAGCCTGTGCGGTGGGGGACACTTATCGCACAGCATTTCGCGTGGGCGCGGCCTGCGGGGCTTTCCAGTTTTTCATGCCCTTTGCCGGGTGGTTCCTGGGAACTTACAGTCTGGAATACATCGCTTCTTTCGACCATTGGGCGGCTTTCGGGCTCCTGGCCCTGGTGGGGGGAAACATGATCCGCAGTTCCTTCTCGCCTGAGGAGGTTCGTGATTCCGCCCCCATGTCCGTGGCGACGCTTCTTTACTTGGCTTTAGCGACCTCTATCGATGCACTGGCCGTGGGGGCAAGTTTCGCAATGGTGGATAAGCCCGTTTCCTGGCTGGCCGTCGTCGCCGGGCTGGCCACCGGAGCCCTCTGTTTCGCCGGAGTGCAGGTCGGCCGGTTGGCGGGCTGCAAGCTGGGCAAACGCGCGGAACTGGTAGGAGGGGCGCTTCTATGCTCGATCGGTCTCAACATTCTGAGGACGCATCTCTGGAGCTGAGACCAGCAGAATGTGCTGTTATGTTTATATCGTCCGCTGTCGCGACGACACGTTTTACACAGGATGGACGAAGGACCTGGAAAACAGGATGAAGGTTCACAACGAAGGCAAAGGCAGCCGTTACACCCGGGCCCGGCTCCCTGTGAAACTGGTACACTGCGAGGAGTTTGCCTCCCAAAACGAGGCCATGAGCCGAGAACGGGCGATCAAAAAAATGACCCGCGCGGCAAAACAACGTCTGATCACGGATTTTCATGTCAGTAATGCCCATAAACGGCCCTAAAGGGTAACAACACTTTCTTCGGGTCGAGCTTGGTCGGCCATAGGGCCCATAGGGTCGATACCTGATTTCATTTCAGTTTAATACTTGACATGATATGTCCAGAATTATATTATGGACTTGACCACGCCGCTTATAAAATTTTTTGGACAGAGGAATCGAGAGCCGAGATGTTGATCACACGTGAGACAGACTATGCGCTGCGAATTTTGCGCGCCTTGTCGGACGGAGAACAGGCCACGGTAGGCGACGTGTGCAAACGGGAAATGCTTCCGCAGCAATTTGTTTACAAAATCCTCAAGAAAATGGAACAAGCCGGGTTCGTGCGTATCGCGAGAGGGGTGGAGGGCGGTTGCCGCTTAACCGCAGATTTGGAGAAGACCAGTCTTTACGACCTGATAGAGGCCATGAAGGCGGATCGTTTGGTGGGCGCCTGTATGCAGCCGGGTTTTCAGTGTATCTGGCGAAAGGACAACGCCTCCAATTGCATGGTTCACGGGCAGTTGCAGCAAATTCAGGAGGTTTTGGATACCGAGCTGCGCAAGCGTAGTTTGCGGCGGATACTGTTCGGCAATAATGGGCATGACGACAACTGAGAGCGCCTGAAACAAAGGCAAAGGAGATGGTCGGGAGAGGGTGCTTTTTGATTTGTAGAACGGAGTGTCTCTATCTAAAACATTATCTAAAACATCGAAGGACGGAGGCAATCGGCAGAAAGGGATGGTTCGAGTGCTGCTGTTGCGCGGGGGATGGAGTCGTTTTATGAGCGGCCGGCAGGAAGTTCATGAGCGAGAACGAGAAGAACGAGGGGGCCTCGGAGGGGACAGCGATGAGAAGAGCCGAAAGGGCTCTGCCTCTCCGGGCTTGAAATTAAAAGAGGAGGTCGGTGTTATGTCTTTCAAGACGACGGAAGAACACGAGGCACTGAGGGCAAGAGTGCGTGAGTTCGCGGAGACGGAGGTCAAACCTCTGGCGTTTCTCATGGACAAGGAGAACGGATTCCCCGACGACGCCATTCGGAAGTTTGGCCAGATGGGGCTGATGGGCATTCCTTTTCCTAAAGAATACGGCGGAGCGGGGCTGGATATACTCAGCTACGCCATCGCCGTAGAGGAACTGGCCCGGGTGGACGGCGGAACCGGCGTTATTCTTTCCGCTCACGTATCGCTGGGGACGTGGCCCATCTTCGCCTACGGCACGGAGGAGCAGAAACAAAAGTATCTGATTCCCCTGGTGAAGGGAGAGAAGCTGGGCGCGTTCGGCCTTACGGAACCCAACGCGGGCAGCGACGCGGGAGGCACCGAAACCACCGCCGTCCTGGAGGGCGACCACTACATCCTGAACGGAGGAAAGATATTCATCACCAACGCCCCTAAAGCCAGCACTTACGTGGTGTTCGCCGTCACCACCCCGGACATCGGCACGCGGGGCATCAGCGCGTTCATCGTGGAGAACGGCTGGGAGGGTTTCACCTTCGGCGACCATTACGACAAACTGGGCATTCGCTCCTCCTCCACCGCCGAACTCATTTTCAACAATGTAAAGGTTCCCAAAGAAAATTTGCTGGGCAAGGAGGGCCAGGGCTTCAAAATTGCCATGTCCACCTTGGACGGAGGCCGAATCGGGATCGCCGCTCAGGCGCTGGGCATCGCTCAAGGAGCCTATGAAAGCGCCCTGGAGTACTCCAAGGAGCGGATTCAGTTTGGCAAACCCATCTGTCATCAGCAGATTATCGCCTTCAAGCTGGCCGACATGGCCACCAAGCTCCGGGCGGCCCGTTTGCTGATTTACAGCTCCGCCGAGCTGAAGGAACACCACGAACCCTACGGCATGGAATCCGCTATGGCCAAGCAGTACGCCTCCGACGTGGGCTTGGAGATCGTCAACGACGCCCTCCAGATTTTCGGCGGAACCGGCTACCTGAAGGGCATGGAGGTGGAGCGCGCCTACCGGGACGCCAAAATTTGCACTATCTACGAGGGCACCAACGAGATTCAGCGGGTGGTTATCGCCTCTCACATCATCGGCAAGATGCCGAAGGAGGCAGAGACCGTCGGAAAGAAACGGCCGGAAACCGCTCCGCGCAAGAAGATGATCCTGAAAGACGGGAGCGCCAAGGAACGGGTGGCCGCGCTGGTGGAGTCCCTGAAGACAGACGGCTACGACTTCACCGTGGGCATCGACATCGACACCCCGATCGTTCAGGCGGAGCGGGTGGTCAGCGCAGGCAAAGGCATCGGCGACAAAAAGAACATGGAGCTGGTGAGGGCCCTTGCCATTCAGGCGGGCGCGGCTCTGGGATCCTCCCGCCCCGTGGCCGAGACCCTGCAGTACGTGCCCCTCAACCGCTACGTGGGAATGTCCGGCCAGAAGTTCACCGGCAACCTGTACATCGCCTGCGGCATCTCCGGAGCGGGCCAGCATCTGAAAGGCATCAAAGACGCCACCACCGTCGTGGCCATCAACAACAACCCCAACGCCCCCATTTTCAAAAACTGCGACTATGGTATCGTGGGCGACCTCATGGAGATCCTGCCGCTGCTCACCGCCGCGTTGGACAACGGACAGCCCAAACAGCCCGCGCCTCCCATGAAGAAAATGAAGAGGGCCAAGCCGCCCAAGGTGGCTCCATCCTGGAAGCTCTACGTCTGCAGCGGCTGCGGTTACGAGTACGACCCCGCCGTGGGAGACCCCGAGAGCGATATTCGCCCCATGACGTTGTTCGATGCGCTGCCCGAGGAGTGGATCTGCCCCGAGTGCGGCGAGGCGAAAGACCAGTTTATCGAGGTCTGATACCCCATCGGCACGGCGTAATCCGAGAAAAAAAGGGTCAGGGGACGAGTCCCCTGCGGGGCGCGGGGCAGAGCCCCGTGGCTTTCGCCCAAGTTGTTGAACTTCAAGCCTTTTATTTCAGTGAGCCTTTTATTTCATAAGGAGGATTCAATACATGTATTGCATTAGGAAAGTGACCGACGACCTTTACTGGGTGGGCGCAAACGAGCATCGTCTCGCGCTCTTCGAGAATATCCATCCCATTCCCCGTGGAGTTTCCTACAACTCCTACCTGCTTTTGGACAAGCAAACGGTACTCTTCGACACGGTGGACTGGGCGGTTTGCCGCCAGTTCCTGGACAACGTGGAAAAAGCGCTGGGCGGGCGTCCCTTGGATTACCTGGTCATCAACCACATGGAGCCGGACCATGCCGCGTCCCTCGAGGAGATCCTTCTGCGCTACCCCAAGGCCACGGTCATCAGCACGGAAAAGGCCTTCATGATGATGAGGCAGTTCGGTTTCCATATCGACGACCGGATCGAAGAGGTGAAGGAGGGGGACACCAAGTCCTTCGGCAAACACGTGGTGGCCTTCGTGGCCGCTCCCATGGTCCACTGGCCGGAGGCAATGGTGACCTTCGATACCACCAACGGCGTTCTTTTCGCGGCGGACGCTTTCGGTTCCTTCGGAGCCCTGGACGGCAAACTTTTCAGCGACGAAGTGGACTTCCAGCGAGACTGGATCGACGACGCCAGGCGTTACTTCACCAATATCGTGGGCAAATACGGGCCCCATGTCCAGGCGTTGCTGAAAAAAGCCTCCGGAATCGACATCAAGATCGTCTGTCCCCTGCACGGTCCCGTATGGCGCTCCAACTTGGGGTATTTCATCGAGAAATACGACAAATGGAGCCGGTACGAACCCGAAGAAAAGGGGGTCATGATCATCTACGCCTCCATGTACGGCAATACGGAGAGCGCCGCGGGGGCTCTGGCCGCGAAGCTGGTAGAAAAGGGCCTGACCAACGTGGTTATGTACGACGTATCCAAGACCCACGTCTCCTATCTCATCTCCGAGACCTTCCGTCTGAGTCACGTGGTTCTGGCCTCCGTCACCTACAACCTGGGGATGTACCCTTTGATCCACAATTACTTGATGGACATGAAGGCGCTGAATCTGCAGAAACGGACCTTCGCCATCGTGGAAAACGGCTCCTGGGCCTGCAAGTCCGGCACTTTGATGTACGATTTCCTGGATCAGGAGCTGAAGGAAATCAACATTTTGGACGAACGCCTCACACTGAACTCCGCCCTGAACGAGGACAAGCTACCGGAGCTGGAGACCCTCGCCGACGCTATCATCGCGTCGATGAAGTGACGAAAGCCACGGTATAGTCGTTTAACTTCAAAAACGTTAAATTTACACGCGCTAAATAGAGCAATTGACTTGTTTTTAGCTATTCTAACTTCAGGCTTTTTATCTTAATTCACTATAACCTATCGAGCCCTTCCCGACAAAACGGAAGGGCTCGATTATGGTGCGCCAGTATGGACGATTGAAGGCGATTAAAGAGGGAGGTCCGTTGTGACGGCTATTGAGGAAATGAGTGACACTCAAAAAACTTTTTTGGAGAAAGCCGCTGCACGTTATATTTGGTGGAAGACGCCAAACGAGATTTTAGCCTATCCTCAAAAAATTTTTGCTCAGGTCATGAATATCGGCGTATGGGATGACATCTACAAGCTGGTTGAGCTGTTCCCCCGTGAAGACTTGCTGGATGTTCTCAATTCAGCCGATATCGGGCAATTCAACGAACGTTCGTGGCATTTCTGGCATAATCGGTCTGCGGATAAAATTCCTCCAATGCCGGGTTACCTATTTTCACGGAGGGGATTTGCAAAAACTCTCTCCCTCGGACAGAAATATTTTGCTGCAGTCTGAAAGTTTGAGCGTGGATTGACGCTATTTTGGGTGTCACTCATGAGAAAATGGGGTGACTGATCTTACAGAAAGGAAGGGTCATGACAATGGCAGACAAAATTATCGGGAAGTACGAGGGTATGTCCTGGCTTACGCATACCGTACAAGAGCCGGACAAAAGGACTTTGGAGGAAGTCTTGCCCGCGATGCTCAGCCTCCGCGCGGCATATCCCATGAAACCGGGATCGGAAATGGAATATCTGAATGACGAAACGCCCAGCGGAATGTCCAGGTCAGATTATGTGACCTCCGCTGGACAGAGCCTGACAATTTACAGATTTACTGAAAAACACGAAAAAGAAGACAGGCTCATCTTTTATGTTCATGGCGGCGGATTTGTCAGAGGCAATGGGAAGTACAGCAGAACAAATGCGCGCCTGCACCTGGAGAAACTCGGGCTTCCGGTTGCATGCTGCGATTATCGGCTCGCCCCGAAAGACAGAGAACCTGCCGCGCTGAACGATACTACCGCAGCCTATCGTTTTCTCGTGGACAATCTGAAATACAATCCTGAAAAGATATTCATAACAGGCGATTCGGCGGGGGGTACCCTTGCGCTCTCACTGGGGCTCAGGCTCAAGAATGCCGGCGAAAAAATGCCAAGAGCTTTTGCCCTTTATTCTCCGGCCACAAACCTCACGATGTCCTGTGAAAGCCATGAAATCAACCTCGGCAAGGACAGAGTTTTCCCCGCAGGAATGAAAGCCTTTCCTCCTCTGTACGCGGACGAAGATCGTCTGAAATCGCCCGAGGTGTCCCCTCTGTTCGGCGATTTTTCAGGAGGTTTCCCCAAAACGTATTTTTGCGCTGACGACACGGAGATACTGTGTTCAGACACGCTTGAATGCAGCGCAAAGATGGCGGAACAGGGAGTCGAGGTCAAGACGCATATTTTCCACAATCTTTGGCACGCATTCCCGACGCTGCATCCCCTGCCTCCATTTACAAAAGAAGTGGATGAGGTTTTTGCGGAAGTGAAAGCGTTTTTCGGAATATAATTCGGCTTTCGCGGAGAGATGTAAGGAGGTTAAAAACGTAAACGCCTCGGAAGCGTGGCGTTCGTTCCAATGGATACGACCTCCAGAGAAAAGATAGAAAGGTAGAAAAATAAGTATTGACATGACAATAACAATACCCTACATTGAATAAAAGTAGGGATGGTAGACGTTACAGCCTTTTGGTAAATGGGGTGTTCATTTGCTCGACATGTTGACTGTTTCGACAAAGGGGCAAATCACTTTGCCGATTGATTTGCGGATTGAATATGGGCTTGACGCAGGAGACAAAATTTTCGGCGAGAGAACGGATGAGGGATATATTCTGAGGCGCCCTAAAAAAGGGCTTCTTGATTTTATGCAGGGTTCATCAAAGTCGACAAAATCGATTTTGAAGCAGAAGAGGAAGCAATAAAAGATGGAGCAGTGGCCCGTTTCTTGGGAGAAAATAATGCTGACGTTCGTTGATATCAACGTTTTTGTGCGCTTGTTTGCCGTTGCCGATAGCTATATTGCAGTATCGGCCATCAATATAAAGGCCGACAATATAGCGACATTCAACAAAAAACACTTTGCCAAGCTGGGCGCAAAGTTATACCCGATAGAACTGAGGTTGGACTGAGATTGAACTGAGAAATTTTTTTACGAAAGAGGGAGGGAGAAAAAAGGGAAACTCATTTTTTCGGGGCAATGTTCCGCAGTTTCAAAAGCAATTCAGTAGGGTCGGCAATTCGGTGTAGCAGGCAATTCAGTTTGGTAGGCATTTCATTTTTGAAAACTTAATTTTGAGGAAAGGGTAGGTGTATCATGAGTCAACAAAAGGATACGCAGAATGTTCCAGCGGAATTTATGTCGGGTTTGTTTCCCCTGAAAAAAAGACTTTACGGTGAAGAACAGCCGGGCATCAAAGCGGGGCCTTTTTGTATCCGTCTGCCTTTGATCCATCACCGTTGGTCCTGGACCGAATGTCTGGCCGCCATGTTCCTGGGCGTAGCCTGCCTTGGTGCCGGCGTCATGACGACAATGACCACTTTCGGCTTGGATAAGCCCGACAACATCGCCGCGCTGGGGCTGGACGCAAACGGCGCTTTTCTCATGGCCCTGACTTTTGGTGCGCTCAACGCTCTCTGCTACTATTTGCCCTCTTTGCTGGGCGACCCGGTGGTCCCCGGATGGATCACCCCGGCGCTTCCCCTCACCCTCACTTATCTGAGTCAGTGGAGCATTCCCGATTACTCTACGGGCAACGTGGACCGTATCTACGCCATGATTGCCCTCCAGATGCTGGTGGCTTTGTTGTTTTTGATCATGGGCACCACAGGTCTCGGCCGCAAACTGGTGGAGCTGGTCCCCATGTCCATCAAAGCGGGAATCGTGCTGGGCGCGGGAGTAACCGCGGGCATGAACGTCATCACGGCCCGTATGCCTGCGGCCCCCTGGACGGTCACCATAGCGGTGCTGATGTCGTATTTCTTTCTGTTCAACCCGACCTTTGCCAACCTCGCGAAAAAAAGCTCCTTCTGGACCTTGGTGCGCAACCAAGGGGTGGTTCCGGCTCAATTGTTCGCCATTGTTTTGGCTCCCGTTCTGCTCAAGGAAATTCCGGTCCCTGAAATTCAATGGGGTGTCACGCCTTTGAACTTCAAGTTCGTCGCGGAACACTTCACCATTTTCGGCCTCGGCTTTCCCGCGGCAAAGTATTTTATAACGGCGATCCCCATGGCGCTCACCGTTTACATCATCGCCTTCTCCGACTTTGTGCTGGCAAAGGAAATCGTGACGGAGGCCACCGCGGACCGACCCGACGAGACCGTGGTTTTCGACGCCGGCCGCTCCAACCTGGTGAGCTTCATACGTAACGCCGTCATGTCTCTGTTCGCTCCCTGGGTGCCCTTCTGCGGTCCCCTCTGGGCGTCCGGCCTGCTTACGATCACCGAACGCTACAAGCGGGGCTACAAGACCTTGAACACCTATTGGGATGGTGTTTGCACCTTCCGGGCCGCCACGGTACTCGCCGTCATGACGCTGCCGCTGGTCACGTTGATTCGGCCCGCGTTCGCCATTTTCTTCGGGATCACGATGGCCGTCCAGTGCTTCGCCTGCGGCAACATCGGCATTCGCATGACGACCAGCACCAACGACCGCGGCATCGCGTGCGTCATTGCCGGAGCCTTGGCGTGCAAAACCCCGGGATTCGCGTTGTTGGTCGGCATACTGACCTGGGCTGTGGTTGAAGGGTCGGAGCTGCTTTTCAATCGTGCGGCCAAAAACTGACGCACTGAAAGCGAGACGCAAAGGGTTACGTCCGTGAATTTTTCCCCAGGTTTTTGGGTGGTTCTGACAGGCGCCATAGCCGTTATGGGCTTATTTGTCGCCAACCTCTTTTTGGCCGCGCGGCGGGGGCGTTTGTCCCGGAATATCACCTTCGCCCTCTACGGCGTGGCGTCGGCTGTGGTTCTGTTCAATTTTTTCCGCAACTGGGGTGTGGAGTCCAGCTATGTTCTCGTGGCTCACGGTGTGGTTTTATTTTCCATCGTCGTTTCTTTGCGCCGATACCTCAGAGAAACGGAAGAATCCAACTCTTGTCAGGGAAAGCAAAAAAACGAAGCGGGAAAAAGCGAGCCAGAAAAAGACGCGGAAGTTCCGAGGTCTTGAGGATCGCCCGAGAGAGCCGCTTCATTTTCATTACGGGCTCCGCGTCGGAGGAATTGGGCGCAAGGGTGGACCGGCCCCTTGCGTCTGTCCTTTGACTTGAAGGTTTGTTCGATAATGACGAGGTGAGGCAGATATGTATGAGGAAATTCGAAAACTACCGAACGACGTCTTGGACGCGAAAATATGGTTGGCGCTCCGGGACCCGTCCGAAAGGAGAATGATGTGCATGTTCTTCACTCCTCCAGAGTACACGAAAAACTTCAACGAGCTGTATGAAGCGGAAAAAGCTCTCTCGCCTGAACAGTATTCCCAATACGTGAAATTGCTCTTGGGTTTTGCCAGCCCTCTACCCACGGACCTGGAGGAAACCCTGGGGGAAAATCCCGACCCGCCGGTATCCATAGGCTGCGCCATAGCCCTCCGCGCAACGGCCCGCCAAAGGGCGGAAGCTCTCGCCACCGTCCTGAGAGGAGACGGCAGCAAAAAAAGTACACAAACTCCTTCCTGAGTTGGCAAAGATCCCACGACTGAAATCTCATAGGCAGGGAACCGCCCTCCGGATATCCCCCAATGAAACCGATTGTACCGAATCAGACAGGAGGCCACCCAACTCATGAGCGACCTCCTGTCTGATTTGATTTCAGTCTTTTAAATTTTAGGCTCCTAAATTCGGGACGGCTTCTTTATTGAGAAATCGCTCCCACTGGACAAGCCGAAACACAACTTCCGCATTCGATACATGCGTCGGCGTTGACTTTCGCTTTCCCCGCGTCGACCACAATAGCTTCAACGGGACACGTCCCCACACATGCCTCGCAACTGACACAAGCATCGGAATCTACAACTGCTTTTGCCACGAAATCCCCTCCTGTTCACTGTATTGTCGAATCTCTCTGCTGAAAGATTCTTTTATTGCCCCCAAAAGAACCAAAATATTATACCACAGCCTTCATCATTCGAGGCTTTACCCGCCAAGCCTTTAAAGACCAGGGGCCCATACTCCCGGAAAACAGCGTCTCCTTTATTTTTTCGTAATAGTGTAACTGCCGTCGTAAGAGATGCCGTCGGCGGGATAATTGCCTCTTTGCCTGACCTGCCCCTGGGTTTTCGACGTCAGCGTAATATCCACCGTCTCCTGTCCGTAAGCGTCTTGATAGGCGAAGCGGAAGGCTTTGGTGTTCAACCGCTGAATCGTCACCGTGCCGAAGGTCCCAAAGGAAAGAGGTTCCGTTTCCAGGTACTGCCCGCCCGCGTAAAGATGCCACTCGGCGTCCACGGAGGCCGAGGCTGCAACGGTGTTCTGGGTGATCTGCAAAACGCTCAGGGTGACGGTTCCGCCGTCCACGAGAGTGGCCGTTCCCTCGATACCGTCGACTATCCCCGTGGCGTGTCCGTTGGAACCGACCCACGTGCCGCTCAGAGCAAACAAAAACCCCTTGGCGGTATACGTGGCCTCATAGTCGTAGCCTCTGGCCTTTCCTGTTTGTGTGACGATTAGACTTCCGTTGGAGTTGACGTTGATCTCCAACACCACGTTGTCGTGGGTATACATGTAGATGTTGTCGGCTTTGATCTCCAAAGCAGCGGTTCCGCTGGCCGCGAAAGAAAACGTCTCAACCACCTTCTTGCTCGCGTCGAGAACGTTCCAGGTCAATTGGATATCCACGGTTCCGGCGAGAATTTCGCCCGCCGCGGCGTGAACGCCGCTTGCGGAACTCGTACCGCTGTCGGTTATGTTCAGCTTGAACTTTCCCCCGTCCTGCAGCTGGAGAGTACAGGCTTTTCCGCTGGCGTCTTCGGCCTTTCCGTCTCCGTTGGGTCCGCCCGAAATATCCCACTCGTCGTTCAATATCGAAGCCGGGGTGGGGATTGGGGCGGGCTCCGGGGGTATGACGGGTGTAACGGGTGTAACGGGTGTCGGATCGGGTATCGGCTCGTACGCCACGATCACGCGGCACACCGCCTCTGCGCCGCTGCTGTCGAAAACGAGGACGTCCACTTCACCCAAGGTGAAAGCCGTCACCGTGGCCGATCTTTCGTTCATGGGGTAGACGGAGACGTATTCGCTTCGCGACATCCAGGTAAGATTGCCCCGGATATTGTCAGCTGTGAGCAACGCGCTTTCCCCGGGTACCAGGTGGAGAACGGAGGGCGTCACCGTCAGAGCTTTTCCTCCGGGGGAAGGCGCGGCTCCGTCGTTTTTATCCCCGCCGCCTCCGCACCCGCCGGCCGCGAGCATAAAAGCCATAACCATCAAAAGAATCCAGCAACGAATCCAGGAACCCCCAAATTTACTCCTCATAGAAAAACCTCCCTGTTTTAATGAAAATTTTGTCAAGAGCCGAACATCTCCGGCCCCAGCATGTCCGCCGAGGCGAGGGGAGCCTGGAGGCGCTGTACGTGAACGCTGCCTCCCACAAGAAGGTCCCCGTGGCCCAAAAGGTACTGTGCCTGCCCCACGCCTTCTCCCAAAATGATTTGACTGTTGCTCTGGCTGGTCACCTTCAGGGCGACGCGCAGTTGCAGGTTCGCTTTGATGACGCCCGTCACCACCTTGGCGTCGGGCCGCTGGGTCGCCAGGATCAAGTGGATTCCCGCGGCTCGCCCCTTCTGACAGATGCGCTGCACGAAAAGCTCCAGGTCGGCGCGCGTTTGAGAGCTGACGATCATGTCCGCGTACTCGTCGATAATCACCACCCGCCGCTTCAGAATCTCCGCCCTTTGCGCGTTGTACCCGGCAATGTCCGACACGCCCGCGTTCTCCATCAGCACGTAACGGCGCTCCATTTCCTCCACCGTCGCCGAGAGGGCCGCCATAGCGTCCTCGGTGTCCAGCAGAAGTTTCCCCTCTTCCAGGCAGCGGAGCTTCTTCAGGTCCGTAAAGGTGACGCGTTTGGGGTCGATCAGGGTGAAGCTCACGCTCTCGGGGGGCGAACACAGAATCAACCCCACGACGATGGAGCGGAGAAGGACGCTTTTGCCGCTGCCGGAGGTTCCGCCGATGAGGATGCTGGTCATGATGGGCTCGGCCAGGTCCACCCAGAGGACCTTGCCGTCGATGTCCAATCCCAGGGGAAACGCGGCCTTGGACTGCGGCCGGGTGGCGTCGGCCATTTTCATCATGTCGGCCAAGCTCAACGGCTGGCGGACTTTTCGGGGCACGTCCACGCTGACGTAACCGCTTTGCACCGCGATCATGGGCATAGTGGGAAGGGCCAGAGCCACCTGCAGGTCCTTGACCGTGTTTTCGATCTTGCGCACGGTGGTCCCCTTGGACATGTCGAGATTGATTTTCAGACGTATGAAACTGGGGCCTATCACATATCCCATGCTCTCCACGGCGAGGCGATGGTGCCGCAAAGTCTCCAGCAATTGAGCCATTCGCTCCTCGCCTTCGTCCTGCTCCGCCTTTTGCTCTTCGAGAGGGCTTACGTTTCGATAAGGTATTTTTGGTTCCGTGCTAGGCGTTTGTGCGGCTTGACGATTTCCCCAATCTTGGTCGCACTTTTCATCATAAGGGCATTTGGGGCACAGGGAAGAATCGGACGCAACGGGAAGAGGAAGGCGTTTTTCCAGCACCTGTCTTGCCACCGTGAAAAGGTGTGGAAGGTTATCCATCATGGTTTTCACGCCGTCGGAAGAGACGTCGATAGGGGCGTCATCTTCCAGGTAGATCAGCTTGACGGCCGGTATTACACCAGTGGTTTTCTCGATGAGCCATGCGTAAATTAGTGTCTGCGCCAGATCGACCGTAGAGTTCGTAGCCTTGAAACCTTTAAACTCGAACACCACCGCCCGCGCAGCGTCGGGGTTGAAAAGCAGGCAGTCGTATTTTCCCCCCACGGACAGAGTCTGCCCGTCAGAATAAGTATAAGAAAGGGACAAGATGTTTGCGGGTGGAAGAAAAACCGCTCCCATCCTCTTTTCGGGGAAATCCAGCAACGAGGGAATCCCCGACAGAAAATCAGCCAAGCATTCGACCCAGAAGCCCGTCGCTTTTGCCAAAGCCATAAGCTGGTCGGCTTTGAATTTTACGCTCTGAGCGGCCAAAAAAGGATCGAAGTATCTCCTGCGCACCAGGGCATCCAGCCGCGTTTTCAAATCGGAAGTTCCGCCTCGCAAGACTTCCATCAGCTCTTGACGGCAAGGGCTTTTGGGGTTCGCGGCGTCCTTGTGGAATTTGCCGGCCATGTGATCGTGGAAGAGGGATCCGTAATTTACCACTCCTCCACCGATTCCCACCAACCAAGCGTAAGTTTCTCCATTCTTTTGGTAGGCCAAGAGTCTGGGACAGCGCTGACATAAACGCAGGTCGGTAGCTGTCGCTTTTAAGTCCATACTCATGATTTCAACATAACGAGGTTATCGTCAGTGGACCCATACAAAGACATACGATCCGGGTGGTCCTTGATAAACTTCAGCAAGGTGTCGCGGGCAACAATGATGTTGTCATTTTTCAGATTCTGCAACAAAATCGTAACGGTCATGAAAAGCATTGGCGACGTTTTTAGAATATCAACAATTTTTTTTTCCAAATCAAAAGGGGGAGGCGGTGGGGGAGGCGGAGCGACCTTTTGCAGAAGGTCTTTATCGAACCCCTCTTTCATGTAACGCGCAAAATCTTCCATCGTTGCCGTACGGAATCCCATAGAAGCAGGCAAAGAAACGTCACCAGCCTCAACTTTGAAGATCAAAGATGTCAATCCATACCAGTCGATGGCCTGAGATTCTTCCAAAAAGAGTGATATTCCGTTCAGCTCCTCGAACTCTTTTTTCTTTTTAAGAGTTGCCGTCCAGGTAGGTTTAAATTTGCAGCGTTTGTCGGTGATGTAATAGCAAATTCCTTTCGGACGGGCCAGAAGAAAATCCATTCCGCTATTGAAAGCTCCCAGTGCCCTCATGTAATGATCGGCTGTGTTGATGACAAAAGCGCAAGCGACTTCATCGGCGTCAGATTTTCGATATTTCCCCGTGAGAGTGATGTATTTACCGTTTTGGACATGCAGGGAATCGTATTCGGGACGGTTACTCAAGTAAGCGTAGAGGGCTTTCAGTAAACGCTCGTTATCTGGAAGCCACGCTTCGAAATCTAGGGCCACTTTGTCTCGTTCTCGGCGATACGTGTCTGCCAAAAAGGCGACGATATCTATTTCGGGAGGAGGAGTTATTTCAGCAGGGTATAAAATAGCCTCATTGGCAAGCGCGATGACCTGTCGAGGCGAATAGTTTTCTTTTAATTTGCCTTGCAACTGTAGCATCAACCATTGATATTTATCTTCGGAATTTTCCCCGAACCTAGAAACAATACGTGCTTTTATAAGTTCCTGAGCTTGGGCAACACTACAGCCCCATAAAAACATTTTATTGCTAAAAAGTCTTCCGACTACTGCAGGATCAAGTGAAGAAGTGAGGAGCGTCCAACTTCCGTCACGAAGACAAGCCAGAGGCAAAATGCCGTATGTTTCGTTTACGAGAAAATGAACGAGGGCTTCGAATGCCTTGATCAATGGAAGGTCCTTCATTCCATCGAGTTGGTCAAAACAAACGATCATCGACATTGAACAATAATCCAGAAGCATTCCCAGAGACCGAATGATTTTTCGAGCCTCGTCTTCTAAATCCGCATCTTCCCGCCCTTCTCGATCAGTGGACTCCAGGTCTGAAACGTAATCTTCATCGATACGGCCTGAAAGCCACGCCGAAATTGAACTTTGTTTTTTCAATGCGTCGTAATTGAAAATAGCAATTAAAAGGCTGGGATTAATGCCTTTATATACCTTTCCAAAATAGCTTGTAAATGAATTGAACGTAGGCTGTGGGTTTTCTTCTCGATACCGCTGCATCGTTTTGCGAACAAGGAACTCAAACTGTGAAATTTCTTCCTTGGTCCCTTTGTCGGGGTCCTCCAGAATTCGCGTCTTACTCAGGCTTACCGCTATTTCGCTCAACAGGTAACGTATCGCTTTGTGAGGATTGAGCAAGGGTCGAACGAAAACGAAAGTCGTCGCGATGTCGTTTTGTTGGGTGTACTTCAACAGACGCCCCAAAAAATGTGTTTTGCCCGCGCCCGCTTCTCCCACTATCAACCCCGCAAGTGGCCTACGTGGATAATTATTTTTTTCCCGAACTAACGCACAAATGTGTTCATAAGGAGCATGATTCAATGACGCGATGTCAGGGTCCTTGTTTTCCCACGGTTCTGCCGCGCTCCCGGAAAAGAAGGGATTGTTTTTTAAAAATTCTTCTCGAACGTTCAGATTGTTTGTCATTGCTTCCACCTCAGAGTGAGCATGCGGAATCCATTTTCGTCGACGAAACTATCTTGAATGTCTTGTTCATTAAAAAGATCAATTGCTCCAACTTGAAGTTGGATCTTCCCCTCGTCTCGAAGAGATTTTAATACCGTGTCGAACTCTTGTTTGGGCCACGCTAAATGGCGACGCATATCGCAGATGCGGACGTAAAAATTCCCTTGCTCCAGCTTCTGAAAAGCCTCGCGGAATGCCTCTTCAGACACCTCTATGACTTTCGATAGAGTCCCTGGATAAAGAACAGGCACATATTTGTTGTTGAGTTTCAACGCTCGAACTCTGCCTTGTTCGAGCAAACTATTCAAAACGTCGAGACATGCCTCTTTTTTGAGGGGAGAGGCTTTTTTGATGATTGTCCCGGGTGTCTCTCCAGGTTGGTTTTGTATAATCCGAAAAAGCAGAACTTCTGGGGGGTCTGGTGGTTTGGGCGGTTCCGGCGGTTTGGGCTTGAAACTAAGAGAAACGGCGCCCCCCTTCTTCAAGAACACCAAAATATCCCCTAAATGAGGCTCAAGGCTTTGTTGGATCGTAGACACGGTGGATTTGCTGTTGATCTTGAATTGTGTTCTCAAAGGCTCGGTGACTTCTTTCTTGAAGTCGGTCAGTTTGATAAAATCCGCCTTCTTGTTTCGTAAAAACTCTACCAGTTGTTCCGTGATGTTCTGTTCCATCGTGTGTAAAGCCTCCTCTTGTAGTTCTTCCTATTGCAGCTCTTCTTATTGTAATTCTTCATCGTTGCATATTGTTTATATTTTATGCTATTTTATGCCATTTCACTCTTTCATTCCAGGACTGTTAGAGCTTTCAGCAGGGCGCGATGGCGTTTGTAGGTCGTCTTGAGTTCGGCGAGCAGAGCCTTCCACTCGGCGAGGCGGTTTTTCTCCTCGTAAAGGGACTTCATGCGTTCCAGAATGGATATCGTTATCTTATGGTCCGCGGGCCTCACCCGGTCGAGCAGAGTATCCGCCATGGAGCGCCAGATGGCGAGGGCGGCGTCCGGGTACTTGTCGGAGAGGGCGGTGGCGACGGCGTCATTGAGGCCGAAATCCTCATAGTCCCCCAATCCTCGGCGGACGAGGTCCTGAGGCAGCGCGCCGAAAAGTTCGATCAAGTCTTCACAGCGCCCCTCCAAGATGGCAATACGAATGAGAGATTCGAGGTCAGGGAAAGAGTCGCAGTGTTCTTTTTTCAAAGGGGGGACCTCCGTCGGCGGCAAGGGCCACCTGCCCCCTTTTTTTGTCTCGGACTGGTCCAGACGAGCCCCGGTTTCCAGCAAATGGAGCGCCGCTTTGCGTACCGCCGGCCAAGCCCCCGCTTTTTCCGCGGCGTCGCGCAGCTCGACGTAGCTTTCATCGGAGGGGCTGGCGTAAAATTCCTCCCAGCGATAGGCCGCGGCCAGGTCGAATCGCCCGTCGGCCCAGGCCATCTCCCCCAATCGCTTGTGCAGACCTTCGGTATAGTAGTTTCCTGCTTCAAGGGCTTTTTCATAGCCGATAAGGCACTGTTTCTTGGCCTCTTCCCGTTGTCCCTCGCTCAAAAGGGCATCCACCAGCTGCGGGTACTTGCCCTCCCGCTGGTGCAGAGGGATGATTCTTTCCCTCAATCCACCCGCCGTGTAGGCCTGTACGAGCCAGTTCACAAAATTATCCCGGGGCCACTCAGGAGGCATGGCACTCACTCGCTCTTCCAGGGCCTGGGCCACCTCCCGCCAGTCGCCCTCGGAATACTCGCCGGACTTTATGAAATCGAAATGCGCCGCCGCTAAAATACCGTAGTTGTCCGTCGACTCCAATTCTATGGCCCACAAAAGCTGTTCGGGCCGGCTCCGCGAGGACTTGGGGGCGGCCCTCAGGGCGATGGCCATGCACTCCTCGATGGCGGAACCCGTTTCTCCCTCGTCGTCTGCCTTCCCCAGTTGCTCGTTGCCCCGCTCCCAGAGTTCTTCCCCCAACTCCAGCAGCGCGTCGGCGTAGCCTCGCTTCTCCAGGAGGAGAAACTGCTGCTTCAGGTGAGAGTAATCCGGAAGACGCGCCCCGTCCTGCCATCTCCGGCTCCAGACCGGCTCTGACGCGAGTCTGCGGATTTCGGCAACCAGCGATTTCACAAATTTTTTGATATTGCCGGAGTCCAGCATCGCTCTTTCGAGAATGAAATACCCCGCTTTCCAGTTGTCTTCGGCCACCTCGGCCAAGAGTTCGAGAAGCTCTTCTTGGCTTCTGCCTTTGAGCTTTTTTTTCACCTCATCATAAAAAGTCAGTTCTTTCGACATCACCTTTACCTCTTCTATGACCGAGTTTACAAATTGTTCTTCAGGTGGACCAAAAAATCCTGAACGTTGGTGACGATGGTGGTGGCCGAAAGGGTGCCCCGGTCACGGAGCTTGTTGACGGCGAACTCCGCGATGTCCACGGAGTAGAAGTACACGGGACGCACCCGGCCGTCCCGCACGGTGTAGGAGGGTGTCATGTTGCCCACGGCGATGGTGTGGAGCTGGGTGGCCAGGGCTATCACCGTGGTAGCCTTGCGGGCATGGGCGCGCATGGCGTCCTGGGCCGCGTAGACGTCCCCGTACACTTCGGGCAGAGGGCCGTCGTCGCGGATGGAGCCCGCCAGCACCAGGGGAATTTTGCGGGCGAGGGCGGCGCAAACGATGCCGTCTTCCAGCTTTTCCGCCTCGACCAATTTTTTGATGGACCCGTGTTTCCGCGCCAGGTTGAGCAGGTCCAGATGGTTATAGTGACCGTTGGGCCGGCTCTCCTGGGTGTATATGTCCTGGCCCAGGGCGGTGTGCAGCAAAGCGCCCTCCAGGTCGTGGGTGGCCAGCGCGTTTCCGGCCAAAAGAGCGTGAACGTATCCCTTAGCGATCAGGTTCGTCATGGCGCGGCGCGAGTCGTAGTCGAAGGACACGGCGGGCCCCAAAACCCACACGATAGTACCCTGTTCCCGCTCGTGGCGGAGCAGGGCATAGAGGTCGTCATAGTCCCGGGAGTAGGCCGTCTCGCGACTGCGGCCTGTGCGGAAGGCGAACACGTCCCGGCGGCTTTCCTCGGCAAACGCCTGGGAGTCCACGTAAATCCCGTCGCTGCCGTCTTCCGTGCGGCCGAGGACAATCTCGTCCCCGCGCAGCAATCGGCGAAACTCCACCGCGTCTATCCACGGCGTGGATGTGCGGTCACGCAGGACGGGCACGCAGTCCATGCGGCTCTCCTTCGGGAGGACCCAAGAGTCCGGCTCCTTGCCTATTTTGAAATATTCCGGGAAGATGGACAGCGCGTGATAATCAGGAGGCGCTACCCCGTCAGACGGGGCGGGCGATACGCGCACTGCGGGGGCGTCCTTCAAAGGAGCCCGGCCGAACAACGGAGCCCGATACTCCGGAAGTTTAAATAAAGCCATTCAGTTCACCTCACAAATTTTAAGCTCAGGGGCAGACCTCGCTGCTGAAGAAACTAAGGGATAGTCGTTTAACTTAAAAAAATGTTAAATTTACACGCTCTAAATAGAGCAATTGACTTGTTTTTTAGCTATTCTAACTTTAGGCTTTTTATCTTAATTCACTGTATCGACAAAATTCACCTCGTTCGTTTGTCGTCTGCTTATCGGCCCCTGCGGGGATCTTCACTAAAAAGCAAGCGATTGACCTGATTTGCTCTCTTCATTGCTTGTTTTCTTATATGGTATCATGACAAAGGAATCGTGACACAACTGATTTTCGACAATAACCTTATGTCCCTGAACGCTGTTTAGGGGGTTTGCCGGATAGGCGCTCCAATCGAAAATCTTGAAGATCTTTGTTTTTTAGGGGGGATATCGATGTCTGAAATCCAGAAGCTGGAGTTTAAAAACATGGCTCCGGGACAGGGGGAAGCGGTGCAGGATTTGGTGCTGCAAAGTGTCGAGGCCACCCAGGAAAACGGCTTCACGCCCCAGGGGCGCGCTGCTTTTCAGCGTTACGCGGCGGCCATCGAGAGCCGGAGGGTCATGGGGTACAGCCACGAGTTGGTTTACGTGTGCGGCATTCTGGCAGGCATGATCGAGCTGAAGGGGCCGGACCGGATTTCCATGCTCTACATCCATCCCGACTACGCCAACAAGGGCCTGGGGTCGCGGCTGATCGCCCGGGCCGCGTCGCGCTGCGCGGAGATGGAGCCGAAGGCGAGGCACTTGACCGTCTACGCTACGGACAACTCGATCAACTTTTACGAGCGCGTGGGGTTCGCCCGCAGCGGGTCGAGAAAAGAAAACGGTGGGATCTTTTCCACGCTCTATAAACTTTCCCTGAAGGCGAAAAGCACAATCCCGTCGGCCAAGCTCCACGGCACGCCGGTGGAAATTTTCGTCTTCACGGGCACGGGCAACAGCCTGCTGGCCGCCCAGACCATAGCGGAGACCCTGAGACAGGAGGGGCTTCCCGTCCATCTGCGCACCATGGACGAGGCGTGCCCTCGGACCCTCAGCTCGGAGTGTTCCATCGGCTTGATCTTTCCCATCGCCTGTGCCTCCACGTACCCCGCGGTGTGGCGTTTCGTCCAGTCCATGCCCGCCGGGGAGGGGAGAGAGGTTTTTATGGCGGCCACCTGCGGGGGTTTTACGGCGGGTATGCAGGGGCCCCTCCGCAAAATTCTGACGGAAAAGGGCTACGAGCCCATAGCCGCCAAGGCCTTTGTCATGCCGGGGAACTATAACAACAAGACTCTGCCGGTGGATAGAAACGAGGCGCGGGTGAAAAAAGCTCTGCTGGAGGCGCGGTCTTTCGCCTGCGACCTTTTGAAGGGCGGGCTGGAGTGGGGCGGCGGGATTCCGGTGCTCTCGGGTTTTTTTCACTGGCTGGCTCAAACCCGCAAGCCCTGGAACTTGTTTTACAAAATCTTCCCCATCTCGGTGGACCGGGAAAAATGCGTGCGCTGCAAACGTTGCGCGGATAACTGTCCCGCCGGGGCTCTCACCCTTGACCCGGAGAATTACCCCGTGATGAACCCGGCCCTCTGCCAGTCGTGCCAGCGGTGCGTGGGGTTCTGTCCCGCCGGGGCCCTCCACGTTCCGGGAAAGCCCGCCGAGCCCTACCGGGCCATGAGCTACGAGGAGTTCAAGGGCGCGTTTAAATGACGGGCAGGCGACCAGCAGATCTTTGGTTACGGTTACTGCCCTTCCTGCGGCGAAAAGAGGTCAGCGGGGTCAGGCCGCAGATCGTAAAAACCTGAAGGGGTGCGCATTTTTGCTTAAATTTGCCTCTCCTTAAAATTTGCCCTTCAGCCGTTTGGCCTTGATGGCGTCGGCCGCGTAGCCCAAGGCCAGTTTCAAATGGGTCGCCAGAAACTTCCAGTCCTCGTTCGTAAGGTCCTGGAAGTCGTTGACGAAACTCCGCAGGGATACGCCAAACTGGGGATCGCCCTTTATGGCGTTCACAACAAAGGTCTTGGTGTTCTCGTCCAGCTCTTTCACTGGCTTCCCGGATTGCTCGATGCCCAACAGCTCCCGGACGTCGCAACCCAACGCTTCGGCAAAGGCTACCATCATCTCCCCGCTGGGGCCCTTGACACTGGCCTCGATGCGGCTGACGTTCGCCTGGGTCAAACCTAGCTTGTTCGCCAGATCTTCTTGATGGAGCCCCAGTGAACGACGCTTCGCCTTGATATTCGCGCCTATCGACTGCATTGTTTGCACGGCTCAACGCCCCCTTTACCCGTCACTATATTTGTAATTATAAGTATATGTTTTTTTTGTATAAAATCAAGAATGGAGGTAACGATTTTTAAAATTAAAAAATTAAAAAACTAAAAAACTAAACGAAACCCACCGGAGTTCCCCTAAAACTAACGCCTATGCCGGGCGCACCTCCACTATGTGACAGCGGCCCCCGCGAGGGACAGGCCAAGCCGGCAAATCTCGCGCCGCCGCCGCTGGACTTCTTGGCGGGTACGGCTCGGGCTTCCGAATCGAGGTGTTTTTATCCTAAAATGGGAACAAATTCAACACTACATCAAAAGGTATCTGGCTAGAAAAAAGTCAAGCGGCTTATTAAAAGCCTTGCTTGTATCCAATGCTTCTATTGCGAGCCGGGCCCC
>JAISLU010000096.1 GCA_031277095.1 Synergistaceae bacterium | reverse complement strand
GCGAGTCCGGGCCTTTCAGGGCTTCCTCGAAGGCGAACATGCTCTGCCACCTGTCCTGCCTTTTCAGCGACAGGCCGCGCAGTATCGCCGCGTCAACGTCTTTTGATACCCTGGCCCCTCTGGCGCTTGGGGGCGGAAGGGCGTTTTCGTTCTCCCATCTCTCCCCCAGCGAGGCCGGGACTTCTCCCGTCAAGGCCCGGTAAAGCGTCGCCGCCATTCCGTATACGTCCGTCCAGGGCCCTATTTCTTTGCCGGTCATCTGTTCCGGCGGACAGTAGCCCTCTTTGCCTATGGGCACGGAGTGCGATACTCTCGCGGCGAACACCGATTTCGCCGCTCCGAAGTCCAGCAGGCGGACTCCGCCGTCGCTGGTTATGAAAATATTGTCCGGGCTCACGTCCCGGTGTACGATTCCTCGGGCGTGTATGTCGTCCAGGGCCTTCATGACGGGCGACAGATAACGCATGGCCTCCGGGAAAGAGACCTTGTTGCCGAAGGTCTTCAGGTAGTGCATAAAGTCCGTCCCCTCGTAGTAGTTCATGACGATATACGCCGTGCCGTTGGTCTCGAAAAAGTCCCGTACAATCGCGATGTTGGGGTGGTTGTCAAATTGGGCGGCGCTGCGGGCCTCTTCGATAAACTTTTTCTTGCCGTACTCGAAATTTTCTTTTTCGTCCGGTTGCGAACACAGGACAGAACAGGCCGTATGATGCCGGGTGGAAAGCCCTCTTGGAAAATATTCTTTCAACGCCACCCGGAAAGACAGGCTCGAATCGTAGGCCAGGTAGGTTATGCCGAACCCTCCCTGTCCCAGAGCGCGCCCCACGACAAAACGGTTTTCCAGCGTAAAGCCCGGTGGCAGTTTGCTCCAGTCCTCGATTGGTCGTCTGGGGTCGTACCCGCACTGCGGGCAGGGAACGGCCCCGCCGCTTTCTTTGAAACACGCCTCGCAAAGCCCGTCAGGCAGTTGTCGAGATTTCATCGTCATCATCCTGTCTAAGAACCGTAGAGGCGGAGTGGGTATGGCTTGCGCAAATTGTTAAAATTGCCTCAGCGCTTCTTCGGCGTCTTTGTCTCCGGCGTCAGCGGCTTTGCGGAGCCAAATTCTGGCCTCTCTAAGGTCTTGCGCCACGCCATAGGCGTTTTTATAACACATGCCAAGGTTGTATTGCGCCGCGCGGTAACCGGCGTTGGCCGCCTTCTGATACCAGGACACGGCCGTTTTCGGGTCTTTGCCCACTCCGTAGCCGTTGCTGAACATGGCGCCCAGGTAATTTTGCGCGGCGGGGTGCTTCTCGTTGGCTGCTTGAAGCAAAAGCGGGTACGCCGCTTGGTAATCACCCTTCCTGTAAAACGCGGCTCCTTTTTGATAAGCGTCATCGTTCGGCTTCTTTGGGGTATTGTCTGCCTTCGCCCTCGGGATGCGCTTGTATTTTTCCTGAAGTTGCCGGTAGCCTCGCGTGTTTTTTAACAAGTACTCGTTGTTTTGCGCCGCCTTGAAATCACCCTCTTCGAATTTGGCGCCGTTGGTCAGCAGCAACTCAACAATCTCGGAGACGTTATTTTGCGCGGCCATGCGCAGGGGGGTGTTGCCTTTTTTATCTCTTGCGTTGACGTTAGCGCGGGCTTGAATAAGAACGATCAGGACCTCGGGATTCTTGTTGACCTCGGCGGCGTTAATCAGGGGAGTTTTACCGTCGACTCCAACGGCGTTGACGTCGGCCCCCTCCCGAATGAGGCCGGCTATATCACTCGGCCGGGCCTTGGGGTTCTGGGTCACGTCCAGCAACTCTCTGTTTAGGTGACCTTGATCTGACAAGACAGACTGACCTTTCGCCGGATATTTTTCCGTGGTAAATTTTCCCCTCAGCTCGGGATATACGGACGAATTTTTGATCCTCGCGTTTTTGCCTGCCGCGATCCAGTCGGCTTCCGTTACGTCCGCGCCGGCGTCCAGCAAAATTTGCAGCGTGCGGGAATCCCCGTACTGGGCGGCGTAGCTCACAGGAGTTCCCCACTTTTCCCGCCTGTTGATGTCAAATTCCGGAGAGAATCCCGGGGAGAGGAGGAGTTCCAGCATTTTAGGCTCATCGTTCTCCAAAACCAGCATCAGCGGGTTTTTTCCTTCGCGGTTTTCGGCGTATAGGTTCACTTTTCCACGCAGCGTCTCTATTCTCTCCAGGTCTTTATTTTGGATAGCGATGAACAGGTCTTCCTGGGCACCGTCAACTACCCTTGGAGTGAACACTGAGGGGTCGGCTGCCTTTTTGACGGTCTTGCCGCGCTCACGAAAAACGCGCTCAATGTAACTGTCAATGTCGGTACCCGACAACGCTCTATTCTTCTTGGCATAATCCCAAACGTTGAGGCCCTTGTCGTCCTCGGCGCTTGTGTCCGCTTTGTAAGTTTCTATCAGCAACTTCAGGATTTCGGATTTTTTGTTATACCCAGCCGCCCACAACAGCGGTGTCCGCCCGCTGGCGTCCGCGTCGTCGATATTCGCGCCCTTCTTCTTTAGCAGCTTGAAAATATCCGCCTTTGTGCTGTACCGCGCCGCCACCATCAGCGGCGTTAAATCATCCGCTCCACGGGCATTGACATTTGCGCCTTTGTCTAGCAGCAGCCTGATAATTTTTATGTTTGGGTCGCGCCTCAGCGCCAGCATCAGGGGCGTAAATCCAGATTTATCGAAATCGTTGACCTCCGCGCCGTTTTCCAGCAAACGTTTGATTTCTCTCTCATCCAGTTTCTGTTTCTGGTTGTCCAGCACCTCCAGCAAATACTCCGTCGCCCCCGTTGACGCCTCCGCGAGGCGAGGTGCCCATAGGGGCGCGGAAAAAACGACAAAAACAGCCCCAATTACTAAAAACAAACCGAAAATTTTTTTCTTCATAATAAAGTTCTTCATATTAAAATTCTTCATAATTAAAAAATTCCCTTTCTTATGGATTAGGTTCAGTCTTGGGTTCCGGTGGTCTCTCCTGTTCAGGCATTGCCCGCGTCAATATATCTATACTTTTTTGGTTCCTTTTTTCTTTAGCGTATTCCAAGGCCCTGTTCCCACGAGAGTCTTTCAGCTCGGTATTGGCGCCAGCCGCAAGCAAGGCGCCTACAACGTCGGCATCGTTGAAATAAGCCGCGTGCATCAGCGCGGTCTCGCCCTTTTCGTTCTGGGCGTCAACCTTTGCATTGTGGTCGATAAGCGCTTCCGCAATATCCCTTTTGTTGTACCTGGCGGTGAAGTTCAAGGGGGTGTTTCCATACCTGTCGGCAGAGTTGACGTCAGCGCCCTTATTTATAAGGGTCTTCAATACGTCTGGATCGTCTGTGTAGCGGGCGGCATACATCAAAGCGGTAGCGCCGCCCGCGTTTGTTATGTTGACGTCCACATCTCGGCTGAGCAGCCACTTTACAGCAAATAAATCAGCGCTCTCCAGGTGGAACATCAGCGGGGTGCAGCCGTTGGCTTCTTGAATATTGACGTCAGCGCCTTTCTTTTCATACTCTTGCAGTTTTTCTTCTGTCAGATTCGATGTAAACAAGCTTCTTGAAGAGTCCACTTTAGTTTTTTCGTTTTCTCCCTCGATGTAAAAGCCTATGCATCCGGCCGTCGTCAAAATCACCAAGGACGCCAGAATAAATTTCAAATGCCGCATAGGGATTCTCCTTTCTCGTTCAGCGCGACTGCTGCCACAAATAAATAGCCAACACCAACGTCATCCACAACACACAAAAGCCTGCGTACCACATTGTGTGGGGCAGATAGTCCATGAGCCCCTTTTTCTGTTCTTTGAGAGTGGATTCCAGTTCTTTGCGAAAAATCTCAACGCTCTTGGGGCGTTCGCCGATCTCCAGGCTCATCGCACTGTGTATAGCCGCTCTGGCGCGGGAAGGGGCCAATTCTTCGCCAATAGGCGGCAAAGGCGTGCCATCGATAGTTCTTTCTAAGGCGTATACAGGATCTCTTCCCGACAACACCTTATAGAATGTCGCCCCCAGTGCGTAGATATCCGATTGAAAGCCTATTTTCCTAATGTCGCTGGAGTATTGTTCAGGAGGGCTGTATCCATGTTTTACGACTTTGGAGGTCATGGTCAGCGA
>JAISLU010000067.1 GCA_031277095.1 Synergistaceae bacterium | reverse complement strand
GCAACAGAATTTCCGGCTCCACGGGACCGGATCGTCGTGGTGCGGCCGCCGACAGTCCGTAAAGGTAAGATCATCGCCTCCCCGAGACTGCTGACGGACGAGGAGCGGGAGACGGCCCGGAAGTACCGCGACATGAAAGCCAACTCCCTCACGAGCCGCAGCAAAGTCGAGGGTTTCGAGGGGATAAGCGAAGAAAACGACGGACAACGGCAAAATTCTCTCTCCTCTGAACAGCTTCTAAACGCTTTAGGGACAGGCTCGCATGAACCCGACAAAATGGCGGCGGCGCTGATGCAGGAGGGCGCAAACGTTCAGGATGTGAACTCGTACCGGCACAAACTGGACTTCCTGACGCAAGACGGAGCGGAGAGGACGCCCCAGGGCTACTCGGTGAACACCCGGAACGCTCCCCTGGCACCGATGGAGCTGAAGGCCGGAAGCGTCATACCGGGGTTACTAATAACGGGGATCAACTCGGACCTGCCGGGAACCCTTGTGGGTCAGGTATCAGAAAACGTTTGGGACACGGCAACGGGGAGATTCCTTCTCATACCCCAGGGAACCCGCATCCTCGGCGTTTACGACTCCCGAATCACCCAGGGACAGAAACGGGTGTCCGTTGTCTGGAACCGGCTGATTTACCCCGACGGCAGCAGCCTGAACATCGCAGGGAGTCCGGGAACCGATATCGGAGGCTACAGCGGGATTAAAGGCAAGGTGGACAACCATTATGGGCAGCTTCTCAACGCCGTGCTCTTCAGTTCGGTTTTTACCGCTCTCGCGGACATCGCCGCAGGAGATACCTCGGACAGCGACAAAAAGAGCGCCAAAGACGTCCTGGTGGAAACCACGGGCGTGACCATAGCCAACGTCGGGGCGCGGCTGGCCGAACGCGCCCTCGACATCCAACCCACCATCGTAATCAAGCCGGGCAGCCGTTTCAACGTCATGGTTCAGCAGGATGTGGTGTTTCTCCAGGCATGGAGAATACCCGCAAGATAGTAGAAGCAAGATAGAAAGGACTACGAACATGCAAAACATGCTGAAAACAAAAATGCGAACGATAACCCGATACCTGGCGGCAGCCGCAATGCTCGTGTTTCTGGCGTGTCTGGCGAATTTCATTTTGGCGCCTTCCGGGACGGCAGACACCGGCCAGCCGATGGGCAGCCGGAGCAACGGAAACGCTGTTCAGTTGGTCGAAAAAATCATAGAGCACAGGGATTTTTTTATCCGCTTCGACGGGCACGATGAAGACCTTTTGTGTGACGTGAACGACGACCTCGGAGAAAACAGGATCGGGCTCCTTCTGTTGGAATCCACGGGCTTCCTGAAGAGCCTCGTCTACGACCGAAGCACACTTGGGAAAATCCACGAAGACGCGAGCATCCCACCGAAAAGCCTGCGGGTGGATCTCTCCCACAGCGCCGTCTCGGTATCCGATGCCCGGCTTATCGCGAAAAATATCGTTGGCCTGCGAACGGAAAACGCTGAGAAAAGCCCACGCCAACGCCGCAAAACAGCACTTCGTGAAACGCAGCGCCGCGAGGCCATGCCTCAGTCACTGCCTGCCGGATTCGCTCCGGTAGGCGCACGAAGATCCGCCGATACGGGAACAGCTTTAGAGCGGCTGCGCAGAGATGTCGAAAACAATTCCGATTTAGCCGCGATGACGAGCGAGGAAATTCTGGAGCGTTTCCGCTCCGACGTCCGTAAGAAAAAGGAGGTCCAACCTATCCCATGAAGCGGCTTTTTATAACTGAGAAAGCCTCGGTAGGCCGAGCCCTGTCCAATGTCCTGGCCGGTGAAAAGCAAAAAGAGGAAAACCATATCCGATGCGGAGACGACGTCGTCGCCTGGGCATCCGGGCACCTCTTGGAACTTTTCGAGCCGCAGGATTACGATGAGGTTTACTCAAAGTGGCAATTGGATACGCTGCCTATCATCCCCAAAGAATGGAAGCTGAAAGAGATTTCCCGGACAAAACATCTTTTGCAAAACATCGGAAAACTTTTGAAACAAGCCGATTCGGTGGTACATGGTGGAGACGGCGACCGCGAGGGCCAATTGTTGGTTGATGAGATACTCGAATACTTCGACTGGAAAGGGCCGACCCAACGACTGCTCATCAACGACGTTAACCCCGATGCTATTCGGAAAGCCTTGAAAGCAATGCGGGATAATGCCGATTATCGCGGAGAATTTTTTGCAGGCCGGGCGCGGAGCCGCGCAGATTATGTGGCAGGCATAAATCTTACCCGTTACTGCACAATACATTTCGAGAACGCGGGATATGAAGCGGGAAACATGTTCAGCGTCGGACGGGTGCAAACGCCCACACTCGGCCTCGTAGTGCGGCGGGACAGAGAAATAGCGCATTTCGTCTCCAAGCCCTATTACGAGCTTCATGCGATGTTGACCCTGACGGCTGGGAACCGAAAAATCTCCGGGCGCTGGATATCGGGAGAGAAAGAAACTCCTTTCCTGGATGAAGAAGGCAGGCTTATCGACGGAGCTTTCTGTGAAAAGTTGGAAGCAAAGCTGATCGGCGCGACGGGAACCATCCTCGACGTAGACAAGAAAATGCGCAAACAAGCGCCGCCCTTGCCGTACAACCTGGCGCAGCTCCAGATGGATGCCGGCAAAAAGTACGACATCACGGATACGCTCTCGCACGCGCAAAAATTATACGAGCGTGGATACGTCACGTATCCACGCTCGTATTGTCGCTATATCCCGGAAGGCCACCACGCGGAAGCTCCGAAAATCCTCCAAGCGATAGAGGCGGGGTGTAGTGACTTGCACACCACCCTGAAAGCTGCCGACGCTACGCGGAAAAGCCCGGCATGGGACGACTCCCGTGTGACGGAGCACCATGCGATCCTTCCGACCACGAAGGTCCCTCTGGAAAATGCATTGTCCGAGAAAGAGCGCAAAATCTACGATTTGATCTGCACCCGCTACGTGCTCCAATTTCTTCCCGATCACGAGTACCGAGAGACTACGGTCGAGTTCGAAGCCGCCGGAGAACGGTTCAAGACTTCGGGTCGGGAGGTTGTCGCCCTCGGCTGGAAAGGAGCCGCCCATTGCGAAGACGATGAGGACAAAGCTGTGACCGATGCGCCGCCATTCCCGACCGTTGTCGTGGGAGAGTCCGGCCCGGTCGTTCCCCGCGTCGAAGAAAGGAAGACTACGCCGCCAAAACAATTTACCTATGACGCATTGATATTCGCCATGAATAGCATCTATCTCTATGTGGAGGATACGAAGATACGGAGACAGTTGAAAGAACTGGACGGGATAGGAACCAGCGCCACGCAGGAGCATATCGTAAGCGTGCTTTTTGAGCGGGGATATATTGAGAAGCGTAAAAAAGGGCGTGGGCCGGCGCAAATATTCTCTACCCCCGCCGGGCAAATTCTTATCGACACCCTGAACGCAGGAAAAGCGTCGATGTTGGTCAAGCCGGAACTCACGGCGATTTGGGAACAGAAAATGACGCAGATCGAAAAAGGCGAGCTGGATCTGGAGACTTTTGTGTCCGAAGTGGCCGCAATGGTGGGAGAAATCGTGAAGGCTCCGTTAGTTGTTCCTGAAATGCCCGAACTTCCGCGCAGGAAAAAATGTCCGACAGAAGGCTGCGATGGATATCTGATCCGAAAAACCGGAGCCTACGGTCCCTTTTTCTTTTGCCCGGCCTGTAAACACGTTTATCGAGAGCGGGAAGGAGAACCGGCGCCAACATCGGCGGGTTCAGAAGTCATAGAGGCGGACTGTCCTCTGGGTTGCGGAAAGAAAGCGCGGCGTTTCGATGGAAAGTATGGGCACTTCTGGAAATGTTTCTGCTCGCCGAACGTGAAGTTCAAAGACGTTGACGGAAAGCCTGCAGTCCCGGAGGAGCGTGCTCCTTCAGTCTCCGCAAAGTGCCCGGTGAAAAGATGCAAAGGAACGGCTGTGCAATACAGAGCGAAAGCTGATGGGCGTCTTTTTTGGAAATGCGAGACTTGCAAAAACTTCTTCGACGATGCAGACGGGAAACCGGTTGTTCGGGAAAGCCGAAGGGAAAGTAAAAAGCAGAAAATAGTATAAAAGAACGGATTTCACTGAAAGGAATGATTGGAATGTAGGCAGTGTCTCAATTGTGTTTCTTTGGCTTGGAAATAGCTGATATGCAAAGATACAAAAAAATATCGTTCCCTTTTGTTTGTTGTGCCGGCAACAAGAAAACATTGGTACGACTTGGACAGATGGCGCTTAATAACTATTTGGCAGCTTTCATGTTCCAATTCCCATTCTAAGAGAGACTCAAGGAGGAATTTATTATTATGAATTTGCTTAAAATGTCGGACATCGCCGAACGAGAACTTTATTGGCCTTGGTGGCCTTATATTCCAGGCGGTAAAGTCTCCAATATCTACGGGGACAAGAATGTAGGGAAAACACATTTAGCGATGGCGGTCATAGCTGGTGTGACAGGAGGCCGTGCTTTGCCAGGTCGGGAATCGCCGAATGAGCCAATCCATGTGTTGCTTCAAACCCCAGGGGACTGGCTCAATGTCGCAAAATCGCGATTAAAAAAGTGCGGAGCGAATTGCGATTTAATACACATCGCACCCTTAGAGTTGGGCTGCCAAGACTCGGATATAAAAAATATTGAAAGGATAATAAACGAGATCGGGGTAATAAAGTTGTTCGTCGTGGACCCTGTAGATTTATATTTGCATAACGCCGACGAAGGAGAATGTTATTCCTATGTGAGACGTCTTTCTTGCCTTGCGGCATTGACGAACTGCGCAGTGGTTCTTGTAGGTGATGCACTGCCGTCTTCAGTGCAAGAGATCGTCCATTCCTTGATAATAGTGGGACCGGAAGAAGGCGAAGACAAATATTTGCGAGGATTATCGCATATGACGCCTATTTTGGGCAAAAATATGGATGATTATTCAGAAGATGTTCTTTTTAGAATTCACCCGGAAGAAGGGTTTCAATGGGTTGGATTAAAATCAAGCGTGTG
>JAISLU010000060.1 GCA_031277095.1 Synergistaceae bacterium | reverse complement strand
GCATTGATTAAATCGTAAAGTCGCGTAATCGTCCATACCGAGGGTTTTTCGGCCCCAAGATCGTCGATGACCAGACAGCTTACGGACTTCACGTGCTCGACCATTTCCGCGTACAAGCCACTTTGATTCCCCTCGAACGTTCGTTTCAAACGTTCCAGATAGCCGATGGCGGAGATGAAAAACGCTCCGCGCCCCTGAGCCATCGCCTTGCGGGCGATGGCCGCCGCGAGATGCGTTTTCCCCGTGCCGACGCCGCCGGCAAGTACCAAAGAAGAACCTGTATCGGCCGCATTTTGAGCCTCGTACCTTGCGAATCTGAGGCTTTCGCCCCGCCCATCCGTGAAGTAATTCTCAAAACCACAGTCCCGCAAAGCCGGAGGAATGGCCGCCTCCGAGAACAGTTTTTCGCTTTTGCGGAGGACATCCCGAGCCCGTCGGAATTTGCACGGCCCCATAGCCAGGTATGCGCGGCTTTTATCCGGCGAAAGGGAAATCTGCGCAACACAGCCTTGCTCCCGGCAGTTCTGGAGGCCGGAACACTCCCGGCACAGGGCACGGTGACGCAGGAACAACATTTCGTCGCGTTCGCTGAGAACCGGCTGTTCGCGGCAGCCCAAAGTTTTGAGGGTATCCCAAAGCTCTGCGGTCATAAATAGCACCCCGCATAGGGATCGGCAATGGTTTCTTTCTTTGCGCGCATTTGTGGCTGAGATTGGCGCCGAACGTTTTTGAGTGAATTTTGGTGCCGCAGGGACATGTAAATATATCTCAGCGTCAGGCGAGACAAATGCCTGCCTTTTTTTTCGAAACGATCTACAGCCAGGGCAATTTCTTTGTTCACGCGGGCAGGCGTATGAATTCCCTCCAGAGCCCGGAGCGCGGCCAACTCCTCGTGTCCGATTCCCGTTCGCCCGGTCTTCAGCAAAAAATACTCCAGGGTTTCCCGCATAGCGCTCGGGGCATCGCCGAGGCCGACCAGGTCATACCCGCTCCTCGCCGGTGGAATCTCTTGCGCAATAAGAGGCATATTGCTGTGGTACGACGCTTTTTGTAACGATTCATTGTGAAAAAACGTTCCACGCAGAGGATTTATCGTATCAAAAGGTGTTATGTAACTTATGATTTCAGAAAAATTTGCGCGTTCCGGGGGATTTGTCCCCCTCTCCGAAGGAGAGTTGTTTTTTGGGGAACTTGTTTCCCTCTCCGAAGGAGAGTTTGTTTTTTGGGAACTTGTTCCCCACTCCGAAGGAGTGGTTTTTTTTAGGGAACTTGTTCCCCTCTCCTTCGGAGAGGTTTCTTTTGTTTTGTATGTATTTGGTTCTAGTAAATACGGGGTGTCGTTTTTTGCACCCCTAGGGGTGCAAAATCCGTGGGAGGGCGCAAAATTTGCACCCGTAAAATTACTTACCACAGGGGTGCAGAATCCGGGGATGGGCGCAAAATCTACATCCGTAAAATTACTTACCAAAGGAACGCAGAATTCGGGGATGGGCGCAGAATCTGCACCCATAGAATTACTTACCACAGGAGTGCAGGAATCGGGGATGGGCGTAGAATCTGCATCCTTAGAATTACTGACCGCAGGGGTATGGGATTCGATGATGGACGTAAAATCTGCACTCGCGCCGCCTGCAGATTCTTCGGCGGGCGCAGGATCTGTATGCTGGTAGCAGGGAGCGCGATGCCCAATGATTTTGTATACGGATGCTTGTTGTTTCCCATTTAGAAAACGCTCCTCACGCACGATAACCCCACGCTCGAGCAGAGCTTTTATGGATGTTTGGGCGCTTCGCTCGCTGCACCCCGCCTCTGCGGCTATGGTGCTCACTCGGAGCGGGCAGCTTCGCGTTTGAACGTTGACGTGTGCGCATATGACGGCATACACCGTTTTGTCGCAGGGTGAAAGCTCTTTATCTATGATGATCTTGATATCGACGCAGGCGAACCAAAAATCGCCAGTATCTCGTCCTGCGAATTCAAGTGTTTCTTCCTCTTTCTGGACTCCGTTAAGAATGGCAAGGCTCATTTTTATCTCCCTCTCTTTTTTTGCCCCACTTTCGAAGGCGGTTATCGGAAGTACTTCCGTGATCCCACGCGCGCTACACAGCCGTGTTTCTATGTATCCCATATTTTGTTCCTGTCGATCACCTTGGCTATGAAGAGCATCACCAGAATGCTCAGAAATTCACCCGGACGATAGAAGCCTTCTTCCGCTAAACTATTGAAATTCTGATAGTCTTCTTCGGACAGCCGGACGGTCACTTTATATGTTTTCTTTTCATTTCTAGCTGAAAATTCGTTAAAGTCGGCAAGATTCATCGCTATCTTCTGGTACTGTTTCATGAGAAATCCGAGGGGAAAGTTGCGCTCCGTGCGCTGCCGTATGGCATAAATGACCAGTTGTCTCAAAACTGCGGATAAACCGATGCTCCAGTCAACCGTCATTTTTTTCAACCCTTTCTTTTGCGAATCGCTCATGTTCACGGATACGGCAACTTTTTGTCTTCCTTTTTCTTCTTCCAGCCGCTGCACCAGAATGGCACCTCCTTAATTTTTGTTCTTACTTTCTACTGCGCCGGAGACTTCGAAATTTTTCAATAAACACCATGTGCGGCCTGATCTCCTCCAGGTCGTTTCTGAAGATTTCACTTCGTGTTTACGGTCCTTACGGTTCTTTGCGAACCTCAGCTTTCCGAAAACTATGAATTTTCCAACGATTTCAAGCGAGTAAAAAACCAAGACTGCAGAGCATAAATATCATGCAAGTTTGCTTATCTCATAACCCACCGATATAACTGCATCCAATAAGGCAAGTATCGGCAATGGCTGTGATGTAACCAACGCCAACAGGTTAAGCACTTTTTGTATCTTCGGGACTATTATTCTTGCATCGGAAGTTCGGACTCATAGAAGGGTATAGACGCAGAGAATAGCCAGGATCTTCCTCCGGTTACCGACGCACGGCAGTAACGAACGCCGTCTTTTCGCTCTTCGCCTGGGCCGGTTAGACCCAGGGGCTCCGGTTTATCCGATTGCGACAGGTTTTCGGTTCTACAGTGTCATTCCAACGTCCTCATATGCCTCTACTACAACTCGCTCCATTTTGCCGTCAGGAACTGTCTATTCGGTCGCCATTTTTTATTTTTGACGCCAAGAGAAGCAGGATAGACGACCCGCTCGCCCGCGTTCTCATTGATCGCGTCCACAGTGTAAGACACGTTTTCCAATTTCGCGCGCCGCTCGTAATCTTCTTGGTCGAAAAGCCCCCGCTGCCGGTAAACGGCTTGCGTGAACGCGCCAAGCACAACGCCGCCTTGCGTATACCTATGGCCGGGCCGGTAGATTGCATCGACCAGTTTCTTTAGCGCGGCTATAAGTTCGATGTCGCTGAGAATCTGCTCTTTGAACATTAACTTCTCCGTGAAGTACCCGCACTCGCCGGAATGCCTTTTCCCATATCGCAGAAACACCGACGCAGCGCCTACAGCCAAACCGCAATCCCTCAGCTGCCTCGCGGCCTTCACGATATTGTCCAACATCGCGCGCCACACGTCTTCGAAAGTTTCGAGAACGCTTCCCCATGTTCGCGAGACCTGGATCGACTTCGGCAGCGGTACTTTCGTCTCAAGAGGGATGCAGGACCTGCCTTGCAGCTCGTACTGCGTCGCCAACCCACGTACCGTCAGTTCTTTTTTCACCCAGAGGGGATCTTGCAGAACGAAAGCCCCCGCTGTGGCAATCCCGTAACGCCTCAATTTCTCGGCGGTCTTTCGTCCGATTCCCCATATGTCTTCTATTGCCGTCTTGTCCAAAATTTCGCGCACATTCTCGCCCGTGATTTCCATAACTCCTGTGGAAATTTTTTTTGCCTTTTCCGACGCCAGTTTCGCCTGTGTTTTGGTACAGGCGATTCCGATTGAGATGGGAATACCCACCAGCCGATCCACAGTCCGGCGTATTGAGGAGGCGTATTCGAAGGCATTCTTTTCCGCGTTTTTAGGAAACCGCAGGAACGCCTCGTCTATTGAGTATACTTCCATCGTGTCGGTAAACCTTTCAAAGGTTTGCATGACTTTATCTGAAATTTCCTTGTACATCGCCAGGTTCCCCGAACACACCACTACGCCATTTTGCCTGAGATAGGTTTCCACCTGAAAATACGGCTGACCCATCTTTATTCCCATCGTTTTCGCCTCGTTCGAACGAGAGACGATACAGCCGTCGTTGCTGGACAGCACCACTACAGGACGCCCGCGCAGTTCGGGGCGATACAATCTTTCGCAGGATACAAAGAAATTATTGCAATCGCAGAGCGCGAGCAGCATATTTCAGCTCTCCTGTATGTACCAAACCACTTTGCCCCAGACATCGCCTAAAGCATTCGCTTCTTTTATCCGTTCGGCACGCAGCCCGAAGGGAGTACAGATAACGGCGACATCCCCCGCCTTGGGCAACCGCCCGCGATCCACCACCAGGTACCGTACCTTCTCGTCTCTTGTAGCCGTTTTGATGATGTGCGTGGAAAGGGGATCACGAATGATCTGGTTTCCCAGCTCGCGAAACTGGTCGCGTGCATTAAGATTCCTCAATTTATCGTAGTCTTTGTAGCTATTGTTAAACGGCATCGTATTTTTTCCACCCTTGCCACACATAACCCATTGCTTCTTCGTGGATCATGAGTTATTATTAATTTTGCATCAGGAACTTATAGCATCATTATAACGACATAAATACAAGTGTCAAGAGAGGGAGCTAAAATGGAGACATCGACAGAAACCCGGATGCAGTCGGAAAATTTAGGAGTCAGCAAGAGAATAAAGCAGTATAGAAAATCTCATAACTTGACTCAGCATCAATTGGCTGCTCTCATTAACGTCAGCCGCGAGTATTTAGGTGGAATCGAAAACGGGAAAAAAGGACCGTCTTACCATTTCCTTCGCTGCCTGCTGGATGCAACCGGATTGTCCAGCGAGTGGCTTCTGCGTGGAAAAAAGCCGATGTTCGAAAAAAAGATCGAAGACGGAGATGAACAAGATGTAGAAGCGCTCGATAACGCGGAGGTCGAAAAACTGCCCTGCGGTTTGTGCACAATCGGGGATATGCTTTTCGTGCCTCTTTCCAGCATTTCCGCATGTTGCGGGGCAGGCAAGATGGTATACGAGGATTACAACCTCGGAACGGCCGTAGCAGTACACAGAAACAAAGTCGGTACGCTGCAGGAAGGCCGGCTGCCGTTTGCCGTGACCACGGAAGGTCGAAGCATGGAAGGCTATGGTATCAAGGAGGGCAGCATGGTCATAGTGAATCCCGCCGAACCGGTGCAAGCAGGCAGCGTGGCTATGATTATATATAACGAAAAGGCTTCTATCAAGAAGATTTACAACGCTTCGGACGGAAAATACCTGATATCGTCCAGCGGTCATAAGATCCACGTCACCAACGAAGAATTGGCCGATGAATGGGGGCCGCGGATATGCGGACGGGTCATGGTCGTCATTAGCCCGCCGGACGATGGTATATGACCCCTTGCAACGCCCGACAGGGCTCTGGAGAGGCAGAATAGCTCAGTGCTTGACCGATTTTGGCGGAAAACAATTTTGGTCTCGTTAGGCCACATACCCTTGTTCTTATCACACTTAAACAGCGGATAAGAAGGCGTAATGGCATCCGTTTTATCTATTGTGTCGGAAAAAATCGAAGACGGGGTCGGTCATGCCGTATACGCCGTTTAAAACTATGTGTACCCTAGAGACTTTGCGCCGGTTGAATATCCCAAATACTGTTGGTATCGATAATTCCCGCTGTAAGGAGTTCCACGAGTATGCCCGTCAGTTCTCCCGGCAGATAAAACCATCGAGCCGCCAGGTCGTTGAGTTTTTGGAATTCTTTTTCCGTTATTCGTAAAGTAATTTTATATGTTTTTTTCTCGCTCCTGTTCGTTTGCAAATTTTGATACGTTTGATACGCCTTCAACAATGTGTCCAAAGTCAATATGCCGCTCAGCGCGCCATAAACGAAATACCGGATGAGAAGACTCACGAGGACGCTGAGTCCGATTCCCCGCGCGTCCGACATCGCGCACAATTCCCGTTTCTGTCTGGCAGTCAGGTTGACGGACACCCGCCGCTTTATCTGTTCGGTTTTTTGAAGCATCGATATTGCCCCCTTTGCGCCTTCTTCGGCGCCTCCGTTCTTGAAATTCGTCCTTCAAACAAAACGAAAACCTCCATACGACCTCGCTCCGAAACATCATATTTTTACGAGCCCTCAATGACAAGTCAAAAGGAGCATTGTGATGCTCAAGACGTCATTTTGCCGACTTGAGCATCACAATGCTCCTTTTTCGGTTCAAAACCCCATTCGAGGATTACCATTCTCCCAAGTTTACAAGAGGCGTTTTCAAGAGACGAAGAAGCGAGGAAATGAGAATGGAAATCACTTCAACCGCAGCAATACCGGACCGCCGGCAGGACACCGGAGAAGAAAAACATAGGCGCAACATGGAAAAGCTCCGCAACGAGCTGGGGCCTGTCATTTGCTCCGCGCTGGACGACCCCGAGGTCATCGAGATCATGGTCAACCCGGACAGTCATCTTCGGCTGGAGTACGCGAAGACTGGGATACGGCATACGGGGGAGAAAATCGCGTCCAGCCGCCTCATGGCCGCGCTCGGAACGATTGCCGCTATGCTCGACACCAAAATCAACGCGCGTTTCCCCATCCTCCAAGGCGAATTGCCCTTGGATGGCTCGCGGGTCGCCGGGACCGTGCCGCCGGTATCTCAGGGTCCGGGACTCTGCATACGCAAACACTCCTCCGTCGTGGTCCCTTTGCGCCGCTATATCGACGAGGAAAGGATCTCGGAGGAGCACGCCGCCCGCCTTCGGGAAGCCATTACGGACAGGAAAAATATCTTGATCGCCGGCGGCACAGGTTCCGGAAAGACGACTTTCGTCAATGCCCTCCTCGATGTCCTGAACGACCTGAGTCCCAATGACCGCCTTGTGGTACTGGAGGACACCCTGGAACTGCAATACAGCCTGGAAGACGTGTACTCGCTGCGCACGGACGAAAAAAGCGAGACCACCATGCAGAGTCTCGTGAAGCTCTCCCTCCGGCTGAGGCCGGACCGGATCGTCGTGGGCGAGGTACGGGGCGGCGAGGCGCTGGATCTTCTGAAGAGCTGGAACACCGGTCATCCCGGCGGCATTTGCACGCTGCACGCCAACAGCGCGGAAAGCGCCCTGATACGCCT
>JAISLU010000025.1 GCA_031277095.1 Synergistaceae bacterium | reverse complement strand
TTCGAGGAAGCCCTGAAAGGCCCGGACTCGCCCGGTCCGACCCAAGCGCCACAAACACCCCCTCCCGTTATCCAGCCTCAGCCGTCACCCCCCCAAAAACCGCCGCGTCAGTCTTGGGGGGCTGTGGCCCTTGGCCTGCTGGTGATCGCGGCGGGCGTTGGGTACTTTATATACGAAAAAAAGGATCTTCTGTTCGCGCCGACGATTTCTCAGCCAGCGCCGCAAACGGCTCCGCAAACAGCGCCTGAACCTGCGTCGCAAACAGCGCCCGAACCCACGCCGCAGGCAACGCCCGAACCTGCCCCACAGGCAGCGCCTGAACCTGCGCCCCAAGCAGAGCCTGAACCCACGCCGCAGGCAGCGCCTGAGCCTGCGTCGCAAGCAGAGCCCGAACCTGCGCCCCAAGCAGCGCCTGAACCCACGCCACAGACAGCGCCTGAACCGGAGAAACCCGCCCGTTTTTTCGAAGACATTTATACTGAAAAGGACTTCGGCCCTCTTCTCAAAACACCGGTCAAAGTTCCCGGCACTGCATTTTCTTTGTTTGCGTACAAAGAAGAAAAAGATGGCTCGACAATAGCGCTTTATAGCGGCTCGATAAGTGACAGAACGAGGCAAGCGCTGGTCAAAAACGGGCTTGATGAAGCTACCTCCGATAAAGTGGACTCCAACAAATTCATCTATCGCTACATGCCTGACGGGAAAAAATATCAGAAGCTGCACGACGGTTATTACGCCGCCGATAATGAGCTGCTCTTTGACGGGCCCGTTGGAACGGTAACCCTGGAAATTCAAAGCGACCAGATCAGCGGCAAAGGCTACGCGAAAATTCCGGGAAAAGCGCCCGCGCCTAAGCCCGTTTCTCCGGCAGCGAAAAAAGACCCAAAAGAAGCTGCAGAGAAAGCGGCGGAGCTTTACCGCAAAGGGCAAGAGCGTTACAAGACAAAAGACTACAAAGGGGCGCTGCCCTATTACCTCCAGGCCGCCGACGCCGGATATGCCCCTGCGCAATTCTCCCTCGGCATTATGTATGAAAACGGTTATGGAGTAAACAAGGACTACGCCCAGGCCGTGTCTTGGTTCCGCAAGGCAGCCGATCGAGGATACGCCAGCGCGCAATTCTCCCTGGGCGTTATGTATCGCTACGGAGATGGAGTGAACAGGGACTACACCCAGGCCGTGTCTTGGTTCCGCAAGGCAGCCGCTCAAGGTCACTCCTATGCTCAAAAAGCATTGGAGCAGCTTGAGAAAGGAGGGGAAATACCAAAGTAATGGGAATAATGTGAACAAATGCTTGATTTGACTCAACGCGGTACGCAGGGCTTGAACGGTTGCAAAAAAACTTGCGTTAACATTTTCAAATTTTTCGATAGCATGACGGGGGAAATTTCCCTGTCGAAAAAAGCAAGGCAGCGATAGCAATAAGGTATCTAAATTACAGGAGGTGTTGTGTGGTGTTTATAAGATTCAAACGTTGGGGTAGTTTTGCGCTTTTGTTCAGTATGGTGTTCGCCCTTACGTCCGTTGCGGCGGAGGGAGCAACTGATCCCCTCGATGGGACGTGGAAAATAACTTCCGGGAAAGTAACATTCGAAGGCGAAATTTGGGACACTTTTAGATCCGCAGAGGTTCCTTACGTCAAAATAGCGGTTGTAGAACAGGGAAGTGGTGGATACAGGATAACCTTGAACGGTGGCGACCAAGTGGAGGGCGAAAGTATAATATCGGATTCATGGAATTGGTTATACGCTTCACGTCTGTCGTATCAACGCGTGGCAAGCGGAGAATATCGTTTACACACTACCTCCACCGGCGACAACGGAGTTGCTCAATGGGAGATGGTATTCAAGGTCAATGGCAGCCAATTGCAGTACACGCAAAACGTATCTTTCCCAAATGGCGTACGAACGATGTCAGTGACCCTTCAGCGGGAATACGTCGAGCCCAACCACCCCAGTATGCTGGTGCCGGCAGCTCCTAGGGTCAATCTCGGGACCGACGAAAAAAAAGCCGTAAATGTGACCCTGCCGGCTGCGCCCGAGGGCACCGTTGTCCTTACAAGCTGGAGATGGATTATTTGGTACATCGGCCCGGACAAAACGAAGGTAACTTCAAAGGCTCTCCTCCATAAACTGGACGACAATCACGGAGGAGATGCCAACGGAGGAACCGCGGAAAGCGAGGGCGGGGGCGAGGGCGGTAACTATGAGGCTCCGGTGGAACTCAATCCCGAGAAATCGACAGAATTAAGTGTTGATTTTAGCGAAGGGCTGATGACTGAGCTGATTGATCGCTTTGAAGAGGGCAGCGACTACGTGTGGCAGGTACGACTTAAGTACGAGCAAGCCGGTCAAACAGGCTGGACCCAGTGGTCCAAGGAGACTCCCTTTAGTGTCGGGGAAGTTACGAGCGGTGGCAATGACAGTGGCGGCGGCGGCGGATGCGATCTGGGCCTCGGATTCTTTGCGGCAGGGTTTGCCGCGGTCCTACTGGCGTACCTTAACAAAAAAAGGCGCAGCGCTGAATAAATAATCTTCAAGCATAAGGGGGATAGCCACAAGGTTACCCCCCTACTAAAGGAATGGTCATAATAATGAAAAATAAAAAAACTGAACTTTTGACCGGCCTGTTTGTTGCGGCACGGTGAATCGAGATACGACAATGGTGCCGATGAAAAAAACTATAGTTGTGATGTTGTGCTTCTTTTCCTGTCTCCTGGCCCCCGGGGCCGAAGGAGCGGATAAAAGCAGGGTCTTGGTATTGGAATTTCAGAGCAAAATAAACGGCGTTTCGGACCGTCAGGCGGCTAGCGTCACAGATATTTTTCTGCACACTCTTTTAAACTCTCAAAGCATAAACGTTGTCGAGCAGAAAGATCTGGAAAAGTTCGCCGAAGAACAGCAGATGGATATGTCCGATCCGGTGGACGAAGACACCGCTATCAGGATAGGCAAAAAACATGGAGACCAGTACCTCGTGCTTGGTTCTATCACGAAACTGGACCGAGGGACGTCGGGAGGCGAACACGAGGCATGGGCTACCCTGGATGTCCGAGTGGTGGATGTCGATACGTCGCAAACATGGATGTCCCTTTCGGAGAGCGGATATTCGAATTCGAACCAGAAATTTTCCGCGAACAAGCTGCTCTCGGAATCAGAAATTGGCGAACTCAAGGCTCGGGCCGTCATGGACGCCGCCTCCCGCCTGGGGCACGAAATAAGAGAAAAATTGGGCAGAGAATATACTTTCGTCACCTCCATAAGCGGCAAAAACTACAGAATCGACGCAGGCTCCTACAAGGGAGTACAGGAGGGGGCATTGTATGTAGCCTACGTAGACGGAAAACCTATGAGCGCCATGAACGAATTTGAAACGGTCAACCTAGCGCTGCTGCGGGTCCAGGACGTGCAAGACGATTACAGCGTGTGCGTCCTGGAATCTCCCAGTCAAGAGGGCCTGATCGAGAGGGGCGATAAAATTCGACCTGTCGCTCCCTCGAAAGCCAGGGAGATGACCTTCGTGACAAGCCGCCCTTCAAGCCTCCCTCCAAATCTCCCTTTAACGTCCAGCCTCGCGCTTCAGGACAGCGCGGCACCCAAATGGCTTTTGGAGAAATCTGACGTACCCATACAACTGCAGAAGGAAAGCAATCGATACTTCGCCGTCGAAGGAATCTCCGGCGGCATAAAAGCGCAAACCAGGAAAGGAAGCCATTACTGGCGCTCCTGGCATGTGGGCACGGCGATGAGCGCCGCAGGGAAGCTCTGGGGGTTCGAAGGGGAAATCGAACGCCTGGATACCGGCGGGAGCGGGATTATGTTTGGAAACGAACAGGAATTTATGGCCGTGTGTCTCACCGGCAGTAAGCTGAAGCTGATCCAGTACAGGCTCCGCCCAGCACGCACTGCGACTTTGAGCGAGGTCCCCCTGGAAGAAAAACACAAAGAGCCGGGCAAGTTCACGATGCTGGTGGAGGTTGTCCACGGCACGGGGTCCATCACTTGCGTAATCGACGACACGACGTACTCTTTCAAAGGGAAATTCAAAATCCCTCTGCTGAAACAGTACGGTTTTTTCGGCTCCGCCGCCGATTCCAGCGTATCCACAACCAGCATCTTCAGGAAAATAAGTTTAAAAAGAGGCAACGGCTGAGTCGCATTTTTCACGGTTTCTTAGAACAGGATGATGATGATGAAATCTCAACAACTGCCTGGCGGGTTTTGCGAGGCGTGTTTCAAAGAAAACGGCGGGGCTGTTCCCTGCCCGCACTGTGGGTACGACCCCAGACGATCAATCGAAGACGGTAGCAAGCTGCCACCGGGCTTTATTCTGAAAGACCGTTTTGTCGTGGGCCGCGCCCTGGGGCAGGGCGGGTTCGGCATAACCTACCTGGCTTACGATTCGAGCCTGTCTTTCCGCGTGGCGTTGAAAGAATATTTTCCAAGAGGGCTTTCCACCCGACATCAGACGGGTGTCGTGCGCGCGTCGCTGGACAAAAAAAAGGACTTCGACTATGGCAAGAAAAAGTTTATTGAAGAGGCCCGCAAGGTCGCCCAATTTAACAACCACCCCAACATCGTGATTGTACGGGATTTTTTCGAGACCAACGGCACGGCGTATATCGTCATGAACTATTACGAGGGAACGAGCTTTACTCGCTTCCTGAAGACCTGCGGCAACAAGGTCTCTTTCCCGGAGGCCATGCGTTATCTGTCGCCCGTTATGAAGGCCCTGGACGACATACACGCCCGGGGAATTGTACACCGGGACGTGAGCCCGGACAATATTTTCATAACCAGCGACGGCAGAGTCCGCCTGCTGGACTTCGGAGCTGCGAAATCGGTGTTCGCTGCGGTGGCGCCGGACACGTCCGCTTTATCCATCGGTCAAGCTAGTATGGGGAAAGAATATTTCCCGCCGGAACAGTTTTTGCCATCGAAACACTTGCGCGGCAAAAACATCGGCCCTTGGACGGATGTTTACGGAATGGCGGCTACGTTCTACCGGGCGCTTACGGGAGAAGCCCCAGTCAGGGCGTTCGATAGAGCGGCGGGCGAAAGCGCCCTCCAGCCTCCAAGCGCAAAAGGCGCGAAAGTTTCCAAGAAAGTGGACGCGGTGATAATGCGCGCCCTTTCGATAAAACGACAGGATAGGTGGCAGAGCATGTTCGCCTTTGAGGAAGCCCTGAACGGACGAACACCCTCCCCCCAAAAGCCGCTGCGCTTGGCGTGGGTGACTGTGACGCTTGGCATGTTACTGATTACGGCGGGTGTTGGATATTTTGTCTATGATAGATGGATAAAGTCGCCAGATACCGTAACGGAGACAAACATTGAAGAATATCGCAAAGGGGTCGAGCGCTACGAGGCGAAAGACTACAAAACGGCGCTGACCTATTTTAGCCAATCCGCCAACGCTGGATACGCGCCGGCGCAATATTACTTCGGAGAAATGTACTATTACGGTCAAGGCGTCACTCAGAGCTACGCCGATGCCGCCGTCTGGTACCGCAAAGCCGCAGACAT
>JAISLU010000109.1 GCA_031277095.1 Synergistaceae bacterium | reverse complement strand
CTTCGGTTTCCCCTGCCATTCATTCCACCAAATTCTCCATTCTCACAATCACCCGGGGCAGGTACAATAGGCCAGTAAGTGGCCGACGTGCCGAGTGGACCCAGTTTGGACTCCACCCCGCACTGTGCAAAATTAAAAATTAAAAAAAAAAAATTCTGTCACTGATTCCATCCCAATTTGAGCTATTACTTTCATCATCATCGTAATCATCTTCTTCTTCTTCTTCTTCTTCTTCTTCCTCCTCCTCCTCCTCCTCCTCCTCCTCCTCCTCCGCGGGCGGTATCGCAGGGTATAATGGCGGGCTGATAGAAAATTGCACGTCCAGCGGCAGCGTCTCTTCTTCTTCCTCTTCCTCTTCCTCTTCCTCCGCGGGCGGTATCGCAGGGTATAACGTTGGGCCGATAGGAAATTGCACGTCCAGCGGCAGTGTCTCCTCCTCCTCCTCCTCCTCCTGCGCGGGCGGTATCGCAGGGGTGAACGCAAGGACGATAGAAAATTGCACGTCCAGCGGCAGGGACATCAGCGCAATCAACACCACGAGGGGTGAAGCATACAGGGGCGGTCTCATCGGAAGGAACTATTTGGGCCACACAATCCGTGGCAACCACAACGAAACCGGAATATCCCCCGCGATAGGCTGGGACGAAAGAGAGGACCCAGACGGTCCCAGCGACAACATTTAAGCATAAGGTCATCAGAAGGGCGTGGACGGATTAAGCCGGAAAATGGGCCGATATCCAGTCTCGCCCTTTTGCCTCCGATTCTTTCCCCAATTCTTGAATTTACTGATCTGCGTTCACAAAGTAGAAAAAACAAGGGGGTGTGATTTACGCAGGACGCATGGCAGGCGAAACCCTGTCCCGTCCGAAATAGTGCCTCCAGCTCCATTACAGGGCTTTCATCGCTACTACGGGCCACCAGAGATTGAGGTATAGAGTTATCAGATGACTGTCACCAGTGAAGAATAATCAGCAAGAAGCCTGTCTCCGGTGATAAGCCGCATAGGTTCTGAGATTGTTTGCGCAATCAGCATATGATCAAACGGATCGTTATGCAAATGTCGTAAATTGATTAATGCTTCTGCGTGATGCCCGGACAAAGGCAATCCCAGAAACCCACTTTCAGCGGCAGTTTTTCTAAGTTCGCAGAGATCTACCTGTAATTTCCCGAGGCGGGATTTTATTGCAATCTCCCACCACGAAACCGCGCTGACAAACACATCGGTGTCATCTGACAGGATCAAGTCGCGAACCGCTTCTATACGCAATGATCCGGCAAGAGTCCATAAAAGTACGTTGGTATCGAGAAGCAGGCGCATTTATTTTCCGCCAAACGCAGCAAGTTCATCTTCTGGGAGGGGCGCGTCAAAATCATCAGGCACGATCAATTTTCCCCGGAGGAGCCCAATTTGCTTTTTGGGTTTGGCCGTTATCGAGGTAAGCATAGCCTGCGGCTTTCCGTACCCCCCGATTAAAATAGTCTCTCCATCTGCTGCAAGTTTTATCAATTGAGACAGGTTACTTTTTGCTTTATGAACAGGTATAGTTTTCATGTTCACATCTCCAATCAAGAATGTTCGCTGGAATTGACTCCATAAAAATATTAGCTAGAACTTAGTCTGATGTCAATTTAAATATGGGCGTCCAGCCATCGACAACATTTAAGATGGTCTTGTCAATGCTCGCAAAGTTCGCGAGAGACAAATAAAATGGGCTCTTGCTTCCGAGAATTTTTGATATAATGACTTTCAATGCAAGAAGCAGCGAGATGTTAGATCTGAGATGTTGGATCTGCCTGTGTGATCGCTCGAGTGTTTTTTCCCTGCGGTGTGCGTGATCGAGATAATGTCTTGAGCCAACGCTCGATTCCATGAGGCGCAACGTCCTTTTCGGGGATGATGACTTTAGCGGTCGACTGAACCAAGAGAAGGCGATCCTCAACTTAATGGGAACGGGTCAAGACTTTCAAGACACGACATTCGCGGGGAATTTGTCGTTATAGTCGTTTAACTTTAAAAACGTTAAATTTACACGCGCTAAATAGAGCAATTGACTTGTTTTTTAGCTATTCTAACTTTAGGCTTTTTATCTTAATTCACTTTACCATTCAAAATTGGCTCCCAGATAAAACTTGCGAGCCAGGGGATTGTCCATCATTTCACCTGGGGTGCCGTTCAAGATAATGCGTCCATCATGGATCAGATAGGTCCGGTCCGTGATGGACAGCGTCTCTCGGACGTTGTGATCGGTGAGGAGAACGCCGAAGCCCTGGATTTTCAAATTCTCGATCATGGATTGAATGTCGCTCACCGCTATGGGATCGATGCCGCTGAAAGGTTCGTCCAGGAGGATGAAAGCGGGCTCCAGAGGCATGGCCCGGGCGATCTCCACACGCCGCCGCTCACCGCCGGAAAGGGCGTAACCTTTGGTCTCCGCGATATGGGAAATGCCGAACCGATCCATCAGAACCTCGGCCAGGTCACTGGGCGCGTCCAGTTCCTCGCAGGCCAGCCGGAGGTTTTCTCGGACCGTCAAATTGCGGAACACCGAGGTCTCCTGGGGCAGGTAACCGATGCCCCCTCGGGCGCGGCGATAGACGGGCAGCCCCGTGAGATCCCGGTCCCCTATGGCCACCTTGCCCGCGTCCGGGCGGATCAGCCCCACAATCATATAAAAGGAAGTTGTTTTGCCGGCCCCGTTGGGTCCCAAAAGCCCCACGATCTCGCCCTGCCCCACCTGGATATCCACGTCGTTCACCACAAGGCGGTCTTTATAACTTTTGCGAAGACCCGAGGCCGAAAGGGTGAGGTTTTTCCCCTTCATATTTTTCTTCACGTTCTCCATCTCTATTCTTGTCTCTATTCTCGTCTCTATTCTTGTCTTGATTCACTTTGCCGTCTCTGTTTTTCTTGGTTCAGGTCGATGGTGATTCGCGCGGGGTTCGCGCCGCCGCTTCCTTTCAAATCGACGCCTCCGATGGCGTCTATTCTGTTCTCGCCGGGGAAGTAGACGAGAGACTGGGACGTGAGAACGCGGCCCTTCTGAATAGCTTTGATGTTTCCATTCAAAACGACGCTGCCGCGCTCGACGGAGTAGACGGCCGTATCGGCGCGAATATCCACCGCCTCCTCGACGGTGTTGGGCCGGCCTCGCAGCCAGACGCCACCCTCGGCGGTCAAGGACGCCAGCACACCCTCCAGCAGGGTTCCCCTCACGCTCGCGGCGCCGAAGGCGACGTTGGCCTCCCGGTCCTCCAGAAGCCGCACGTTCAGTGCCGAGATGACCGTGCCCTTCATGTAAAACTTGTCCGCGTCTACAGAAATTTTCCCGATGTCCCCCTTCACCGTGCCTTCCGCGATGTACGTGGGGGTCTGGGCGAAAAAGAGTTCGATGGAGCCCGCGGCGAGGTCGATCCACTGGCCCTGCCAATCGCCGGAGGCCAAAATTCCCTCCATAAAGCGTATCTCCTTGTTTTTGACGTTGCCGGCGCCTCGGGGGGCGTAAACCGTCAATCCATCGGCCTGGATCGTGACGTTCCCCGTCGCCAGGAAATCGCCGCTCTGGGAGTCGAAACGCATTCTATCGGCAGAAAGCTGGGCCTCGTCCGGCATCGCCGCCATCGCCGAAAAAACGAACAGAAAAACAGCCGCCAGCACGTATCCGATTTTGTACGCAATTTTACGCAAAACGCAACCTCCGGAAATAAAGTCTTATGTGAAATCGGCATAACGCTCCCTGGGAAACGCCGCGAAGATGATTCCTCCGGCCAAAGTCACGGGAAGAAACTGGGCCATATGAGAAAAAAGCGCCAGAGCGAGGGCTTCGTCGGGGCCGACTCCGTAGTGTTCCAGCGCGGCCACGATAACGGCCTCGTAAACTCCGATGGCCCCCGGCGAGGAGGGCAGCAACATACCCAGCCCGCTGACGGCGAAAACGGAGAGCGTCGCCCTCCAGGGCAGCGCCAGCCCCGCCACGGCATTGACGCTCAGGATCATCTGGAGGCTGTAAAAGCACCATATGGTCAAAGACGTGGAGGAAAGCCAGATCAGCCGCCGAGGCGACATGTTTTCCAAAACCCCCGACAAGGTTTGGGACACGAAACGATGCACCCCCCCGCTGCCGAAAAGGTCCGTAAAGGCCTTCGCCCTGGCGGGATATGCGCGGAAGAAAAACAAAACACACCATCCCCCGGCCAAACACGCCACAAAGAGCCACGTGGCCCTGTGCTTGCCCATAGTCCACAGAAACCAGAGGCTCAAAAGCGCCAGGACGTTCACGTCGAAAAACCGCTCCATAAAGACGATCCCCAGAGTTTTCCGGGAGGAAACCCCGTTTTCCCTTCCCATCCAGACGGCCTTGACGACCTCACCGGCCTTGGCGGGCAGAACGTTGTTGACCGCCAAACCCACCAGCGTCGCGCAAAAAGTCGACCGAAAAGACAGAGGCGGGTCGGCCATGAAAGACAGCCGCAACCCCATGACGGCGTATGCCCCGAAGGACACCGCGACCACCTCCAGCATGGGTAAAACGGGATAGCGAAGGAGAATCGCCCCCAGGTCCGCAAAGGGCACTCCGCGAAAAACGTAAAAGAGACAAAGTATCGACGTCCCATATTTCAACACGATTCCAAGGATACGTCTATAGGAGACCATAAAATCCACCGTCCTGGGCAATATGCGGATCCCTCATATCATGTTCAATCTGCGAAACGCGGAAAGAATGCCTCCCTCGTCGATGTCTTCGGTCACGAGGTCCGCCACGGCCTTCAATTCCTCCTTGGCGCCTCCCACCGCAAGGCCGAGAGGGGCGTTACGCACCATCTCCAGGTCGTTCAATCCGTCCCCCACCGTCACGACGCTCTCGATATCGAACCCCGCGGCGGCCGAGGCCGTGAGGATGCCGCTCCACTTCGAGACCTGAGGAGGGCGAAACTCCGTGTAGCGCGCGGTCTCGATCGCGTCAACATTCCCGTACCCCCGCCATGAGTGGGGCAGAGGGGCAAAAATATAGGCCAGTTGGGCGCGATTCATGGCGGCGAGATTTTTTCGGCAGTCGAAGCCGGCTTGCTCGATGAGGAAAGTCTTGAAATTCTCCTCGTCCATGTCGGTATAGACGTTCTCCATGTCCAGGGCATAGGCGTTGGGGGAATGAGAAAACGCCTCGGCCCGAAAAATTTTTGTGAAATCCTCGTCCAGGCAGGTCGTGAAGATATCGTCTTCTCCCCGGACGACGTGGGCCCCGTTGCAGCAGACCAAAAGGCCGATGCCGAAAAAAGCCGCGATTTTGCGCGTCAGCACCCGATTGCGCGCCGTAGCGATGGCCGGGACGTGGCCGTTTTTTTTCAGACACTCCACCGCCTCAACCGTGGGCTCCGGTACGTGGCTTTTCCCTGCGTGACTGACCAAAGTTCCGTCGATATCGAAAAACACGATTTTTTTCCCGGCTTCTTTTACCCCATTCTTTTTTTCCCTATTCTTTTTTTCCCTATTCTTTTTTTCCCTATTCTTTTTTTCTCTATTCATCATTCACCCTTTCAGCGGGCAAGGCAGGCCCGCCCACACTCGGTCCACGCGGGCCGCTCGGGCCGCCAGCATCTGGTACAGGAACCCCGTCTCGTCCCGCCACAGTCTCTCGAAGGGGTCGGCGGGAACGATCCCGCTTCCGATCTCGTCGCCGATCAAGACTTTGTCCTCCAGGCGAAGAATATTGGACTCGAAGAAGTCCCGGACAGATTGTTCCCGTTCCAGCATGTGCCGTACCCCCTCCTGCAAGTTTACGACGATACGCGCCTCGAACATATCTTCCGGCCGCGCGGCGGTCAGATCGCAGACAGCGGCGTCCCGGCCATAGAGACTTTGCGCGTACCTCAGTTTTCCCATGTACTTGCCGCCGACGATCAAGTGCATGGCTCATCCTTCTGCATGGCTCATCCTTCCATGACAACCAGGGTCAAAAGCGCCAAAATTTCCGACATTTCCACGAAGGCGCCCATTAAATCGCCGGTGATTCCGCCAAAAGTCTCGACGCAGTAAAGGCCGTAGCGATAGATAAAAACGCCGATCACAACCGGCAAAACGATCCCCTTCAAGCCCAAGAGGGCGATGACCCAGAGGCTCAGAAGCCCATAGGCGAAAACAAGAAGGAAGCGATCGTGGAAAACCCGGGCGTCCCCCAGAGTTCTGGCGAGTCCGCTGTCCCTGGCGAAGGGCAGGTAAAACAACAACCCCAGTCCCATGCGGGAGTAAACGGGAATTATCGCCAAAACCACGAGAACGCGGGTCTCGCAGAGAGAAAAAAAAGGAAAAACAGAAAAAGAAAGAATAGGAGAAAAAGATGGGTCGGCCTCGAACAGTTCGGAAAAAATTCCCACCTTCAACAACGACGCGGCGACGCAGCCGATGACGGCAAAAGCCCCGGTGTGGGTATCCGAGAGGATTCTCAGGCGTTCTTCGCGATTTTGCCGGGAAAAGACCGCGTCGCACGTGTCCATAAAGCCGTCCATGTGGATCCCTCCCGTGAGACACAGATAAAAGAGCGTCATCAGCGCGCCCCGGAGCGGGGGCGAAACTCTCCACCCCCGAAGCCCCGCAAAGAGCCCCGTCCCCATAAGACCCACAACGGCCCCGACCAGCGGCAGAACGACGGGAAAGTATCGGAGCCGGGGCTTCGTCCACTCGACCCGCGGCGCGGGAAGTATCGTCAAAAAAGCGAAGGCGATCGCCGCCGCCGTTATAATAGACATGGTATTAAAAAGAGCATCTAAAAGAAAACATCCTTTCCCCAGGGAAGGCAAACGAACGTAAACCCTATTTTTTCGAGCTGGGAGGCGAGGCCGTTGTTCGTTTTTGTCTCGGGAGCCGCGCGCAGCGGGAAAAGCGCGTGGGCCGAAGAATATGTCTTGTCGAAAGCGGGCGCCCCTCTCGTCTATCTTGCCACAGCTCGCGTTTACGATCAAGAGATGGCACAACGCGTCCTCCGCCACCAAAAAGCGCGCGCAAACAGGGGTTTCGATACCCTCGAGCGGGACTCCGACATTTCGGGAATCATCCCCCGGCTATCTTCGTCTTCCACAGTTTTATTGGAATGTCTGGGAACGCTTTTGGCCAACGAAATGTTCGAGTACGGCAAAAGCAAAAACTCCCATACTCTTTTTGGAGAAGCTGTTCATGAAAAAGCTATTCATGAAAAAATTTTCGGGGAAATCATGCTGCTGAAAACGAAGATCGCCAACCTGGTGGTCGTTTCCAACGACGTCTTTTCGGACGGAGTGTCCTACGCCGAGGAAACGGAACGTTATCGCCGAACCCTGGGGGCTCTCCACGTACAGATCGCGGAAGAAGCCGATCTTGCCGTGGAATGCGCCTGGGGCCGGGCGAGGGTCGCTGGGTACCGTCAAGATTAGTCAGGTCGATTTGCCTTCCGGCCGAAAAGGGCTTCGCCGGGGCAACTTTCCTGTTCTCTCCTGTTCTCTCTTATTCTTACTTGATTCTCACCTATTCTTATTTTTACCTATTCTTACCTATCCGATTCTTGCCTATCCGACGTCGATACCCGCCTCTCGGAAGGTATTCAGAACTTCGTCGAGAGGTACGTAACCGATCTTTTCCTTGACCACGTCGCCGGAAGCGTCGACGAAAAGCAGATGGGGAACGTAGCGCACGTTGTATTTCTGGGCGATGTCGCGGTGTTCGTTAAGGTTGATTTTCTCGGTCAAGAGCTTCCCTTCGTACTGAATGCCGATCTCGTCTACAACCCTGGACATTTGAGCGCAAGCGGGGCACGAGGGGGTCGAAAGCACTTTCAGCGACGGCAGCCCGCCCGCGCAGGCGATCATTGGGAAAAGGACAATCAAAAAAAAGGAAAGCAAAACTATCGTCATGAATATCACTCCTTGATAATAGAATATAAATATTTTTTCAATTTTTTCAATGATGCCAATGACGCTCTTCTATTTCCGTTCTTGTTTGACTTTACACGAGGCGCGGGCAATTGGCAAGGGTAAAGCGTCACCTGTGAATCTTGAAAACGACCTAAAAACGAGGGAAAACGGGTGAAAACGAGGGAGGCGCTCATTTCTGCAAAAGCGCGTTGACCGCCTCTCCCAACTCGTAGGACAACATGTAATGTTCCGAGCCGCCGCTGAAGCCCCGGGTCTCCGAGGTATGCCATTTAGCGTGATGTCTCGAAGGCGAAATCAAGGGGTCGTACCGCGCGATCAACGATTGTTCCAGATCCAGCGCGTAGGCGTAGGGAAGAAGCGTCTCGAATTTTTCGATGGTGTCCTGTTCCTTCAATTCCCCGCGGCTGCCCAGGCCCATTTGAAACCCCTCGATTTTATCCAGGAGATTTTGCCCTTCTTCGGACCGTATGGGAGCCGCTTTCCAGAAAAATCCCATGACTGCGATGCTGCCGATCAGCGCGGAAATACTCAAAGGATCCATCCCCTGCTGGCGAAGAATGGCCAGGGAGCAAGCGCAGAAGAAAAAGGGGATGCCTGTACGCAAAATGAACATGGGGGTGCTTTGCTTCCATATTTTTTCCCCTCCCAGAAGGGGCGTCAAAAAGAAAAGAGGCGCCATGAAGGCCAGGGCATGTTCGCTTCCGGGTTCTATCCCGCCCACGCCCTGAGAGAGGGTTTGGAACATGACAAAGGCCGTATAGCCCTCGAACAAAGCCAGCCCCCACCCCCAGCGTTTCATGTGCTGAAAGAAATAGCGGCGCCCCTGCTCCGAAAAATTTCTGGCTAGGGCGCGAAAGGACGCCCGCAGGCGAGGGGCGCAGGTCTCGTCCAGGATCAAGTCCGCATTGCCGCGCTGGCCGAACAAATTGAACAATAAAATGTTCTCCCCGGCGCTCAAAGGAGGGAGAGCCCCGGAAGGGAGAGTCCCAGATGGAAGAGTTTCGGATGGAAGAGTTTTAGGGTGAATGCTTTCAGAGTGAATACTTTCAGATGGGAGCGCGTCAGGCGGGAGAGTCGCGGCAGAAAGGTTCAGATGAAGGCGATACTTGCGCTCCATCATATACTCCAACAGCGAGTAGCGCGCTTTCGTGTCCGTGTAACGTTTTCTGCCCGATTTTGTTTTGTCCTCCGCGGACTCGCCGGCGGTAAAGTTGTACAGGTGGATGTATCCTTTGACGGCCAGGTTCAAGATTTCCGCGGTCAGCGCCCGCGCACTCATGCCCGCGTCGCGGATGCACCGCAGAAGCCCGGGTGAAAGGTTCTCGGGGGGCTCGAAGCTCAAAGACGCCGTTTGGCGTTTGGGAGAGCGCCCGTAGGTGAGCCCGGTGAAAACGTAATAAACGAAGAGCAGGATCATAACGCCCAAGTCCCAGTAACGCCAGGGTGAAACCCTTCGGTCGCCGTGGATCACGAGGCCCTTGTCCCAGGCTATGTGGAGGGTGAAGGCCTTTCCCTCAGGCAACCGGGCCGTGGTCCGCATGAGCCCCGGTCTTTCGATATGGATTTTCTCCCCTTCCCGGTAGTCGGACAGGTAGCCGGTGAAAAGCCTGAAGGGAGAGGGCTCTTTCCGATTATCTAGAGATGTCGCCGAAGGGGTATCGGGCAGTTTTACCTCCACCGAAATCCGCAGGATCGGACAGGAGCTTTCCCGCACCAGGCTCCAGATCAGCAGGTCCGCGATATTGTCGGAGCGGGGGACGGTCTGAGAGATGGTTTGGGGGACGGTTTGGGGAAAGGTCTGGGGAACGATCATGTTGATCAGCTCGTATTTCAGCTTGAACACGTGCCTTCCGGGGGAGAAATGGTCGCCCTCGGCGGCCAGAGTCAGCCTCAAACTGTCGGGGTTGCGCCGGATGCTGATTTTGGTGGGATGCTCGTCCAGGGTGGCGTTCAACAAGACGAAGCCCGTTTTGAGGTGTTTGTACTCGTCGGAGGAGTAGTGGCCGGAAATGCCCCGCGTCAGATCCGCAGAAAGCGTCCCCTCGAAAAGTACGGTAAGCGTCTCCTCGACGGAGAGGATGCCGTTTTGCGTCACCGCGGCGAAGACCTCCAGGTTCTCTATGACGGGAGCTTCCCCCCGCGCGTCTCCTGGAAGCGACAAAACCGCCCACAAGACCAAAAAATACGCTCTTATTTTTTTTGAGCAAAACTCTTTTCGCGATTTCATGCCCTATCCCCATTTCATGCCCTATCCCCAGCCTGCTTCTCTCTCATTGCCAATCACGACAATTTTAACTCAAGCGCGTGTTGGCGAATATCCCTTATGTTAAACTCTTCTAAGCGTTCAAACTCCTGCTGACGGCGACACCTGAGCGTCTGAATCTGAACGTGTGCATCTGGGCGTTTATAACCGTTTTATTTTTAAGGAGGATTGTTGTCGTGGACGATAAAGGGGAGATCCTCAGTTCTCAGGACGTGGACGAAAACGTTACCCTGCAGATATGGAGCAAGGGGACGTCGCCGCGTCTGGTGGTCTACAATAAAAATCAGAACTCCAGAAAATTGATCCGGCTCAACTGGTTGGAAAACAGAGAACGCAAACTCTCCGTCAAGGGTCAGAAAAGGGGGACCAGCATCGAATACAGCCTCGCGGACTTGTTGCCGCACCTCCAGCGTATCTTGTCGGAGTACGCCGTTTACACTTCCTTCAAGACCCGCCTCTGGAAGTTTTCCATGACTCTCGAAAAAGTGCTGCACACCCCCGCCATCGTCTCCGACAAGGGGGAGCTGTCCTTTCTGCCCGAGGAAAAACGCTCTTGCCTGTGGATTGCGGATCTGACAGGCGATAAAAAAGGAGAAGGAAGTTTCCGGCCCTTTTTCCCCCTTTCCGAGAAAGAACAAAACGTCATTCCGGAAGGGGGTTTGCCCATTGCCGAGAACCGCCGGGGAGTGGAAGATCTCTTCAAAACTGGAGCGATCCGCAAGCTGGCCAGCCACGACCCGGCGAGGTGGTTTCGCGGGGTTCGCGTCATGGCGGCGGCGATGTTGCTGGCTTTTTCGTTTTGCGAGCAGGACGGGTCGGAGTTTTCTGACGAACTCTGGCGCGAGGACAATCCCGAAAACCCCGTGGCCTTCAAAATCGACGATCCTCGGCTGATGGGGCTGGGACGTAAATTCGTCGCCTACGTCCGCCACTTTCATGCGGTGAATCAAATAGCGGCCAGCGCGTCCTACGACAGCGACAAAGAACTTCAAGGCAGCCACTACACGCGAAAACGGCGAGTCGAGTTCCCCGTAGGGCTTTTGGGCAACGTGGAGCACTCCGTCACCTTTTTCGAGAGGGAGGACGGCATGATGGCCTTGGGCTGCAAGCCTCGCGGCTCCACGTCGCGGCAGAAGGCGGAGCTGATTTATTCTTTTCCCTCGGCCGTCTATACCCAAGCCGTGACCGACGACTCTTTCGGAGGCTCGCCCGACGACTATTTCACCGTCGCGCAATTGACATCGGCAAAAGCGTTCGAGCAATGGATGAACAACATCATCCCCTACATCGCTCCTTTTGCGGGGATCACATAGGTCCAGCTTATCAGTACAGTCGTTTAACTTAAAAAATGTTAAATTTACACGCGCTGAATAGAGCAATGGACTTGTTTTTTAGCTACTCTAACTTTAGGCTTTTTATCTTAATTCACTCTATAAAGAACGAAGGCGCTCCGTCCCTTGAAACGACGAATGCGAGGGGGCGTTTTTTGCCCGCAAATTTGACGATTTGAAAGGAGCGTACTAGAATAAAGACCTTATAAACTAGGGGAGGAGGTGTGTGTGCAAGAATGAAAGTATCCTTGGATATCGACGAATGTATAGGTTGCAGCGTATGCTGTCAGATATGCCCAGACGTTTTCAGTCTAGACGAGACAGCGGGAGTTGCCAAAGTCTTGCGCCCGAACACAACCGAACCCTGCGCGAAAGAAGCGGAAGAAAGCTGCCCTGTGAGTTGCATTCGTGTTGAATAAGGGATATAATTTTCTTTATTGTCATGTTTCATTGTCATTTTTATGGGCCTATAGCTCAAGTGGTTAGAGCCACCGGCTCATAACCGGAAGGTTCCTGGTTCGAGTCCAGGTAGGCCCACCAGCAATTTTACAATATCACTCAAGACAAGACCGATATCACGCCAGACTGCAGATCGAGACTCCGGCACTTAGAATTTGCATTCAAAATTTTCCCCACGGCATTTAGACGACAGGAGCTGCCGGAGGTGTCGAGTGCGTCATCGCCACCTCCGCGTTCCTTCCTAACTGCAGGGCACCCAAATGCGCGGCACCTGCGCTTTCAGAGCTTATTTTTTCGCTTCCAGAAGTGTAGCGATCGTGCTGGGATGCCACTTTCCTTTTCCACTCATGGTCGGCAAATTTTCCTCGTTAAAAAGCTCGCCTATTTGGAGGAGAGTCATTCCTCCTTTTTTGAGCATCTTTGCTCTTTGGATAAGCGTTTTTCGATAATTGGGGCTATCGGGGTCAATTTCCGCGGCCTTTTCCTGCTTCCGGTCGCCAGAATCCTGTTGCGGGGAAGTGTCCGGGTACGTCGCGGTCCGATTTGCCGCTTGGCCCCTGCCCCTTCGGATGAGTCCGATAAGGGATTCCTCCTGGAGTACCCATTTCTGAAAGAGGTCCAGAGTGCCGACTCCCGTTTGTTCCGAAATTTTCTCTATCCTGGATGGCAGATCGCTGTTGGATGGAACTTCCAGGATAGCTGTGACCTGAGATTTTACATTTTTCCTGACCACCATCTGTACACCTCGCAAATTATGAACTAGACATAACAAATAAAAGCGGCTTCATCGCTAAAGCCGCACCCTATATGCCAGAATTGGCAATATCTTGTTATTTCTTCTTCTTCGTCTTCAGAACCTTTTCTTTCAAAGCCTTGCCAGGACGGAATACAGGGACTTTCTTCGCGGGAATTTTGACGATCTTCGAGGGATCCTGAGGATTACGGCCCTCCCGGGCGGCCCGGTCTTTCACCTCGAAAACGCCGAAGCCGACAAACGTACATTTCTCCCCCTTCGCCAGAGCGCCCTCAATGGAACTGAACACTTCTTCGACAACGGGCGTGACACTTTTTTTCGACTCATTCAGTTTCTCCGCAATTTCTTCAATAAGTTCCGCTTTTGTCATCGGTTACCCCTCCACACAAGAATTTTTCTGCATTGTATCAGTTTTTAGGAAAAGTACAACTTGTTACTCCAGTTTTTTTGATATATCCTCGCCATCCTCGCCGTAAAAATCCTGTAAAAATTCCCCCGGCTTTATAGAAAACCATTCGGGACATCTCAACGTAGAGCTTTTGTGCTATACTTCCCACGTGTCAGCACACACACAGGACAAAAGCGAATAAAAGGGTGTTTCGCGCAAGAACGTCGCTTTGGTGAGAATTCGGTAACTGACTTTCCGAGGGGCGTTGTCTGGGGCGAAATTTTTATGCGCTTCTGTGGAGGAATAACCTTGAGGAGGTTGGAAAATTGGCAGTTGTAAGTATGAAGCAGTTGTTGGAGTGCGGCGTGCATTTTGGGCATCAGACCCGGCGTTGGAATCCCAAAATGAAACCCTACATTTTCACGGAGCGCAACGGGGTCTATATCATCGACCTGCAGAAAACCGTGAGAGGGTTGGAGAAGGCCTACGATTTCATACGCGAGGTTTCGGCGGGAGGGGGCACCGTTCTTTTCGTGGGGACCAAGCGGCAAGCCCAGGACACCATTCGCGACGAGGCCGTGCGTTGCGGGCAGCATTTCATCAACCAGCGCTGGCTGGGGGGATTGATGACCAACTTCCCCACCATTCGGAAACGGGTTCACCGCATGATCGAACTCCGCAAATACGACGAGGACAACACTTGGAGTTCCTTTTCCAAAAAAGAGGTGGCCACGCTCCGCAAAGAGCAGTCGAAGCTGGAAAAGTACCTGGGCGGTATCGCCAAAATGGACGGTGTGCCCGACGCTATTTTCCTGATCGACCCCAGGCGCGAGGAAAACGCCATCGCCGAAGCGCGTAAACTGGGCGTCCCCGTGATTTCCATCGTGGACACCAACTGCGACCCCGAGGTGATCGACTACCCCATCCCCGGCAACGACGACGCCATACGCGCCATAAAGCTGATCGCCGGTTTGATGGCCAGCGCCATCATCGAGGGCAGGCAGGGCGAGGACGCCGTGGCGGAGGAAGTGCCGCCGCCGGTGGCTGCCGTTGTCGTGAAAGAAGAAGCCGCCGTGCCTATCGACGTGGTGGAAGAGGACATCATCGCCGTGAAAGAGCGTCTGCACGAGACTTACGAGTCCGAAAGCGCCGGCGAAGCATTATAAAAGCTGAAGAGACAGAGAGGGGAGATTTACTCTAATGGCTGAAATCGCTGCAAATATCGTCAAAGAACTCAGGGAGCGTACGGGGTCCGGAATGATGGACTGCAAGACGGCCTTGGCCGAGACCGGCGGAAACATCGAGAAGGCGATAGATTACCTGCGGGAAAAGGGGTTGGCGAAAGCGGCCAAAAAAGCCTCCAGAACCGCTTCCGACGGGCGTATTTTTCATTATGTCCACAACAATTTCAAGGTGGGGGCCTTGCTCGAGCTGAACAGCGAAACGGACTTCGTGGCGAAAACCGACGAGTTCAACGAGCTGGGCCACGAACTCGCCATGCACGTCACCGCCGCGAATCCTCTTTATCTCAAGCCGGAGGACGTTCCGACGGAGGACCTGGAGCGGGAAAAAGCCATTTACCGCCAGCAGTTGCTCGACGAAGGCAAACCGGCGGACCGCCTGGACAAGATCATCGAGGGGAAAGTCAAAAAATTTTACGAGACCACCTGTCTTTTGGAGCAGCCCTATATTCGGGACAACAACAGAAAAATTAAGGACCTGCTGGTGGACATCATCGCCAAACTGGGCGAAAATGTCGTCATTCGGAGATTTTCCAGATTTATGATCGGGGAATAGAGGTCGTCAATAAGGGTCAACAATAGAATCCGGCGTGGATAATCTTTTCCGCGCCGGATTTTTTTGCAGCAAATGTCCGGATTAAATTCCGGATAGTTTTCCATAATGGCTTTCTGTAATCGTTTCGGGTTTCTATATCGTTTCTATATCGTTTCTATTTGGCTTCTATTTGGGAGGATGTCCATTATGTCGCAATATGATCGGGTGTTGCTCAAATTGTCCGGGGAAGTGCTGGCCGGCGAGAAAAATTTCGGTCTGGATTTTGAAACCGTGCGCCGTATCGGGGAAGAAATCGCGGTGGTCCACAAGGCCGGGATACGCCTGTCTCTGGTGGTGGGGGGAGGGAACATGCTGCGGGGCAAAGAAATAGAACAACTGGGCATCGAGCGGGTCCAGGCGGATTACATGGGAATGCTGGGGACGGTCATCAACGCCCTCGCCCTCCAGGACGTGTTGGAGCGGCTGGACGTCCCCACCCGCGTCCAAACGGCTATAGAGATGCGGTCCGTGGCGGAGCCCTATATCCGCCGCCGTGCCCTTCGCCACATGGAAAAGGGACGGGTCGTGATCTTCGCGGCCGGCACCGGGTCGCCCTATTTCTCCACGGACACCACGGCCGCCTTGCGCGCGGCGGAGATGAACGTGGACTGCATGGTCAAGGGGACGAAGGTGGACGGGATCTACGACGCCGACCCGCAGACAAACGCCTCGGCGCGGCTGCTGCCGGAGATTTCCTGCCAAGACGCTCTGCTGGGCCGCTTCGAAGTCATGGATGCCTCCGCGTTTTCTCTGTGCATGGAGAACAAAATCCCCATTCTCGTCATGAATATTTTGAAACGCGATAACTTGGTATCTCTGCTTGTAAAAGGCGAGCGAATTGGTACAATCGTTCATGACCGAAGTTAAATTTCCAGACTTGGATCACTTTCATTTCACTTTTAATGAGAATGAATTTAATGAGCTGGAATTTAATGAGAATGAATTTAATTAGGTTGAATTTAATGAGATTGAAGTCGAGATTTTGGACGAGATCGGGAAGGGAGGACTTACAATGCCGAAAGCTGTGGTAAAAAATTTGCGGGAAAAGATGGACAAGGCGCTGGAGTTTCTGCGGGGAGAATACCTGGCGATACGCACGGGCCGCGCCCATCCGGGCCTGGTGGGGGACATCAAGGTCGATTACTACGGCAGCCAGACACCTCTCAAACAAATAGCCAACATCACCATTCCCGAGGGGCGCAAAATTTTGATCGCTCCTTTCGACAAAGCCAGCTTGAAAGCGGTGGAAAAGGCCATCTTGGCGTCCAGCCTGGGGATCACGCCCCAAAATGACGGGGAGTCCGTGCGGCTCACCCTGCCGGAGCTGACGAAAGAACGCCGGGTAGATCTCGTGAAGTTGGTGAGCAAAAAGGCCGAGGAGACGAAGGTGGTCATACGCAACCACCGCCGGGACGCCGTCGAGGTCCTGAAGAAAATGGAAAAGGACTCCAAGATTACGGAAGACGACCTCAAAAAATTAAGTAAAGACGTGCAGGACATTACGGATGACTTCATTAAGAAAATCGACGATTCTTTCAAGGTCAAAGAAAAGGAAATCATGGAAGAATAATGAATAATACGGAAGAATAGAGAACGAGGGGGAGGCACCGCCGGATGGATGAACCCAATCTTTACAATTCACCCGATTACGAGACTTTCAAGCAGAAGCTGCGTAAAATCATCGGTCTGGATCTGAACTCTTACAAAAATCAGATCCACCGCCGTGTTCATATGCTGAGAGATCGTTGGAACATCAAAACCTATGACGATTATTTCAACATGATCAAAAACGACGACAAGAAGCTCCGCGAGTTTCTGGATTATTTGACGATCAACGTTTCGGAGTTTTTCCGTAACGACAAACAATGGTGGAAGCTGAGGGACCAGATTGTCCCCGAATTGGTGAAAAAGCGGGGAACGCGCCGCCTCAAAATTTGGAGCGCGGGATGCGCCACGGGGGAAGAGCCCTACTCCCTCGCCATTATATCGGCCGTGTGCGGGCTGGAATCTGCCGTTCCCGTTCTGGCCTGCGACATCGACCAAGGCGCCCTGGCGATCGCCCAAAAGGGAACGTACTTGAAGCGCCAGCTTTTGAACGTCCCCCCCGACTATCTCCATAAATATTTCACCACCTCGGACGGAGGGGAGACGTACCAGGTCAACTCGGAAATCAAACGGCGCGTGACCTGGAAGCGGTTCAACATGATCGACGACTCCTTCGGGACGGGCTTCGACGTTATTTTGTGCCGCAATGTGGTCATCTACTTCACTATGGAAACAAAAACCGCTCTTTACGCCAAATTTTACAACGCACTGGCCCCGGGAGGCTATTTTTTAGTGGGCTCCACCGAACAGATTTTCGAACACAAAAAAATAGGTTTCGAAAGCGCCGGGCCTTTTCTGTACACGCGAAAATGAAAGCACGGGAAAAGCACAGGAAAAAAATACGGAAAACACAGCCCGCGGTCAATGACACAGCCGATTTAGCGATTGGGTAACCCTTGGGGGCCAGGGAGGGCCCACAGAGCCCAATAAGCAGATGACAAACGAAGTGAGTTTTGTCGGTCGCTTAGTTTCTTCACCATCGAGCTTCGCCCCCCTGAGCTTGAACGTTTTCTTGACTGGAAAACTCCCCTCTCAGCGGGGAGTTTTTGCGTTGCAATATTGAACTTGCAATATTGAATTTGGAAAAAGGGTTCGTTAGAATAAGCAAAAATATTCTTTACATTTTAAAATCAGGTGGGAGCTTCGGTGCGGAAGTCAGGTTGGGTGCGGAAGTGGACTTTAATGAAGCGGGTCTGGGCATGTAAGTCAGACCCCATGTGTAAGTTGTTTTTATGTGCCTTGACCCTTGTTTTGTGTCTATGGAATATGACGCAGCCGGCTTTCGCGGCGGAGACAAAGCCGGTCGCTTATTTCGACGAGGTGGAATATTTGTTTTTGGAGGACAGCTCCTTCGGGGTATTTCAGATAGTCGGCCTCTATTCCGACGACTTTCGCCCCATCGCCGAGGACGGTATCCGTTTTTGGAAACCGGGTGAATCTCTGTGGCTCCGCATCCCTATGGCGAAATTGCGGGAGGCCGCCCTTTGGGGTCAGGAAAGCATTTTGATCGTGTGGAACGAGTATATATCCCGGGTGGACTTTTTCCTGCCCGTGGGGCGCGGAGAGTTCAAACACTCGTTTCACGGGCTGGACACGCCCATAACCCTCCGGAGCTTCCCGTCCCGGTATCCCACCTTCCGACTGGAGGGCACCTACGGCGAGGAGTACGCTTACCTGAACATCAAAGCCAACGTGCCCATCGCTTTTGGCCTCGCCGTCCAGGCGGAGCAGGATTTTTACGGCTTGTTCGTCGGCTACCTGACCCGGTACATGGCTTTTTACAGTTTCATGGCCGCGCTGATTTTGGCCTACTTCTTTTTCTACTTCATGACGGGGGACCTGGGCTATCTCATCGCCGTGCTGCGCCAGTCCAGCACGCTCCTCTTTCTGTTTGCCTTCAACGGGTATTTTCAATATTATTTTTACTTCACCCCGGGCGTGGTCTACATTATATGCTGGTTTTCCCTGGGACTGCACTGTATCATGACGTCGCTTTTCTGCAAATACCTCCTGCAGTTGGACATGGGCCCGGCATGGCTCAGAAGGCTGATTTTCAGCCATGCCCTTGTCGGCATGACCATCATCGTGACGTCTTTCTGGCACATGCCCTACGTCTCCCTGATGCTGGCGGCTCTTGCGGCCATTTTGGAGATCGCGTCCATCGCGGCGATGGGGATTGTCAAGTTCCGACAAGGCTATCGCCTGATTTTTCTGTTCATGCTTTCCCGAATTTCCCTGGCCATGGGGTTCGCGTTTTTGTCGATCAACATTTTTTTCGTTTGGAGAACCTATATCTTCGAGCATCTCGCCATGATCGCCTTTGTTCTGGACCCGCTTTTCCTGGCCTCGATGATGGTGCCGGGAACCCGGCGGCGTTTCGAGAACTATTTTGCCCTGGAAAAAAAGGACGACCGTTACGAGAAATTGAACCAAAGAGACGCCATGACGGGGCTTTACAACAAAGCCTACTTTTTGGCCCTCCTGGAGGACAACGTTCGGGCCGCGCACCTCAGCGGAAAGCCCCTGGCCTGCGTCATCATGGATATCGACCACTTTCAGAAGTTCAACGACACCTGGGGCTATCCCGAGGGGGACAAGATCATGCTTTTTCTGGCGAAGCTCATTCGCCAGTCCCTCCGGGAAAGCGACATCGCCGCGCGCTACGGCAGCGGAGAGTTCAGCATTATTTTGCCCGGCGGCACGCTGCCTTCCACGGTCCTTGTGGCCGAGCGCATCCGTCAAACCTTCGAAGATCAGACGGTGGCGCTGGACAAAAACAAGGGGATCACCCTCTCCCTGGGGTTGTCTTTCCTCAGGGAGAGGGATAGCACCGTCACTTTGATCCAGCGCGCCGACGAGGCTCTTTACCGCGCAAAATCCGCCGGGCGCAACCGCACGGAATTCGAGGCCAGCCCGTGATTTTGTCCGCGAAAGAAACGTGAGCCTTTTTTTATGCTTTTATATGGGGTAACCGTTCAAGCTCAAGGGGCGGAGCTTGAACGGTTACATATTTTTTACAGGTTCAAATTCAAATACACGGCGTCCAGATCCTCCTGTTCAATCCCGATGTACCGCAGGGTATCCACGCTGCTGCTGTGGTTCAGCAGCTTCTGCACCAGCCCCAGATTTTTCGTCTGCCGGTACGTATGGTACCCGAAGGTTTTCCTCAGGGTATGGGTGCCCACGGCGTCGATTCCCACTTTTTGGGCCGCGTCGTTCAATATCCGGTAGGCCTGCACCCGAGTGAGAGGGCCGCCCTTGGCGGACAAAAAGAGAAATTGGTCGCTCTCCATTCCGGACCCTATGTAGTCCTTCAAAACCTTCAACACCGCGGAGTTCAGGGGAAACTGCTTCAGCTTCCCCGTCTTCGCTTCTTTCATGCTCACGAAGCTGCGAAGCCTTCCGCTCCTGTCCCGGACGTCCCCCACGGTCAAAGTCAGCAGGTTGCTGACCCGCAGCGCCGTGTTGATGCCCATGACAAAAAAGGAGGAGATCCCGTATGCTCTGTCTCCCCAAAATGAGTTTCATCAGTTCGATCTTTCTCAGTTCTTTTATTGGTTGTACGATTTTCATTTTTCTTCTCCCGATTTGATATTTGATATTTGGAATGTGAATTTATGAAAAATTACAACATTTACAGCGCGGTTTAACAAACAACGAGAAAGCGACTCCCTGAAAACGCATGTTCCGGAAGCACATACGGTCGTTATATCGAGAATGGAAAAACAAAAAACGGCGAGGTCGAAGGGTCGGTGAGGTTGGGGGGTCAGTCAGGTTGAAGGGTACACGCTTGGTATATAGGGCCGTATAGCCGTTTGGTCCGTCGCAGCGTCAGCGTTACGCCTTTTCGCCCAGAAGGTATTTTTTTGCGTAGCGTTTGGGGGAAATGCCCGTCAAGGTTCCAAAAGTCCGAATGAAATGCGCGTTGTTCCGAAAGCCCACCCGCTCCCCCACTTCTTGAACGCGCAGACCCTGGCGCAGCAGTTCTCTGGCTTTCAAAACACGGCAATGGATGATGTACTCCATCACGCTGAACCCCGTGGCGGATTTGAAGATATGACACATGTGGTACTTGTCGATGAAGAAATGGGCGGACAGACTGTCCAGCGACAGGGGTTCGGCGATGTTGGCCGGTATGTATTTGATCAGGGGCGCGATTTTCGCGAAATCGAAATTTATGCTTTTATTTTTGCCCCCCGTCTCCGAGTCGTCGAACAGGGAGAAGGTGGCGATCAAACATTCCAACAACTGCGCCGTCCTTTTGACGTCGCCGCAGAAGCACCCGTCGCAGGGGCCCTCCAGAAGCTGGAACATTTCGGCCAGGGCGCAGGTCTGCTCCTCGTCGAGCTGTTTGTGCCGCCCCGACGTCTTTCGAGTGAAGGCCACCAAGTCGCTTTGCGGGGTGGAAAAATCCTGGAGGGTCTCCGGGGAAATGTGCAGCACGTACCGGGTGTACGGGTCGTTGACGACGCTTTTGTGCAGGGTGGCCTCCCTGAAAAGAAACAGGGCGCCTCTCTGCAAAGGGTAAAACTCGTCTTCGATAAAGAAACTTCCGCTGCCCGACAGAGACAGCAAAATCTCCACGTCCTCGTGAAAATGAAGCCGGTGCATCTGCCACATGTCGTGCCTGTTGAAATGAAGCTGATACTTAGGTTGGAGCACCCGGATTCACCTCTATCGACGCCACTCGGCTTTTATATCGACATCACTCGGTTATAAACAAATCGGTTTTTATATTGAAAACAAAAATGTAAAACGCGAAATACTCGGCTTTTATACAGATTTCATACAGAATGCAGCGCAATACAAAATGCGATGCAAAACATGGGGAACACAACGAAACGCACGGGGCACAGACTTCATAAATTACTATAGCGCACTTGTGCAAGATGTGCAAACATATTCCCAAATTACCGAGATAATCATACTTTTTTTTATGTTATCTTATCCATATTTTCAGAATCCATGTGCTGCGTGCTGTCAGGGGTCTCGGGAGAGGGGCGGTTTACGCGGGATATTTGCATCCTCTGTTCCGATTGGGCACCAATTCAAAAGGAGGTTGTGTAATGAGCAAGGTTCATACTCTCCACGACGCTATCGAAAAATTCGTACAGGATGGCGACCACATCGCGTTTGGCGGGTTTACCACAAATCGTAAACCCTACGCCGCGGTTTACGAAATTCTTCGCCAGGGCCGGAAGGACTTCATAGCCGAGGGAGGGCCGGCCGGGGGCGACTGGGACATGTTGATCGGCGCCGGGCGGGTGAAGGCGTTCATCAACTGTTATACGGCAAACTCGGGGTTCTCCAACGTCAGCCGCCGGTTCAAGGCCGCGATAGAACAGGGAACGCTGCTGTTCGAGGACTACTCTCAGGATGCCCTGATTCTCATGTTTGCCGGCGCGGCTCTGGGCCTTCCTTACGTTCCGGTTCGCGTCATGCTCGGGTCGGACCTGGTGAACAAATGGGGAATCAGCAAGGAAGAACGGCAGAAAATCGACAAACTTCCCAACGAAAAATTCGTCATTCAGGACGATCCCTTCAACCCCGGACAGAAACTGGTGCTTTTACCGACGCCTAAGCTGGACACCGCTGTCATTCACGTGCAAAAGGCGTCCCCGGACGGGACCTGCCGCATAGAGGGCGACGAGTTCCACGACGTGGACATCGCCATAGCCTCCAAACACTGCATCGTAACCTGCGAAGAACTCCTCAGCAACGAAGAGATCAAACGAGACCCCAATTTGAACAAAATCCCCGGCTTTGTGGTGGACGCCGTCGTTCACGCCCCTCACGGCGCGCACCCGTCCCAGTGCTACAACTACTACGACTACGACGCCCAGTTCCTGCGGGATTACGACGCGGCGGGCAAGACGGCCGAAGATTTCGAAAAATTCCTCGCCGCGTGGGTTTACGAGCCCAAGACCCACACGGAATACCTCAACCGGCTTGGAGCGGAGCGCCTGATCAAAACGAGGGTCGTCCCGGGTTTGGGGTATGCGCCCAAGGTCAAAAGGTAAAAAAGGGAAAAAGGGAGGGGAAGGATTATGGCGGATTATACCAACTACACCAACCGTGAAATGCAGGCCGTCTCCATCGCGAGGTCGGTTAAAAACGGGCAAATCGCCATTGTGGGGACCGGGTTGCCCCTTATCGGCGCGACGCTTGCCAAAAAGTGCTTCGCCCCGGACTGCATTTTGATTGTAGAGAGCGGCCTGATGGACTGCGATCCCATCGAAGTTCCCACAAGCGTCGGCGATTGCCGTTTCATGGCGCACTGCGCGGTGCAGTGGCCCAACGCCCGGTACGTGGGCTTCCAGGCCAACGAGTGGCAGCACGGCGGCGACCGGATGATCGCCTTCATCGGAGGCGCTCAGATCGACCCCTACGGCAACGTGAACTCCACCAGCATCGGCGACTACCACCATCCCAAGTCCCGGTTTACGGGAAGCGGGGGAGCGAACGGGATCTGCACCTTCGTCAACACCATCATCATGATGCAGCACGAGGCCCGGCGCTTTATCGACAAAGTCCATTACGTCACCAGCCCCGGCTGGATCGACGGGCCCGGCGGGCGGGAAAAAGTCGGGCTTCCCGGCGACCGCGGCCCCATGATGGTGGTCACCGACCGAGGCATCCTGAAGTTCGACGAAAAAACGAAACGCATGTACCTGGCGGGGTATTACGAAACCTCCTCCGTTCAGGATATCGTCGAAAACACCGGCTTCGAAATCGACGTCTCCCGCGCCGAAAAAATCGCGCCTCCGGAGCCGGAGGTCATCCGCATGATTCGAGAGGAAATCGACCCGGGCCAGGCGTTCATAAAAATACCCTGACCTGTAACACTATCGAGTTTGTGACCGAGTTTATATAAAAGATTTAAATTGAGGATTTATGAGGATTTATATCGAGGAAGGTGGCTGAACAATGTCAGAGTACTCCATGCCGATCTATTTTCAAAATATGCCGACGGTCGGCAGGCCTTTGGCTTCGGTAAACACGGAGAACGAGGCCGCTTTGAAAAAAGTGGAAGAGGAAATTCGCGAGATGGCGGCCAAAATGCAGGCCGAAGGGCGCTCCGACGAATCGCTGAACGAGTCTGGGCAGATGACGGCAATGCAGAGGGTAAAGGCTCTGATCGACGAAGGAACCTGGTGCCCCCTCAACAGCCTGTTCAACCCCGACGACAACCCGGAGGGCTCCACCGCCATTCTCAAGGGGCTGGCGCGGATCAGCGGAAGATGGGCGGTGGTCGTGGCGTCGGACAACAAGAAATTGGCGGGCGCGTGGGTGCCCGGACAGGCGGAGAACCTCATCCGCGCATCCGACACGGCGAAGATGCTGCGCATCCCAATGGTTTACGTCCTCAACTGCAGCGGCGTCAAGTTGAGTGAACAGGAAAAAGTCTATCCCAATCGCCGGGGAGGCGGCACGCCCTTCTACCGCAACGCGGAGCTGGAGCAGTTGGGCATCCCCGTCATTGTGGGCATTTACGGCACAAACCCGGCAGGCGGCGGCTATCACAGCATCAGCCCCACCATTTTGCTGGCCCACGACAAAGCGAACATGGCCGTAGGCGGCGCCGGCATTCTCGGCGGAATGAACCCCAAAGGCTATGTGGACCTGGAGGGCGCTCACCAGTTGATCGAGCTGGAGGCAAACTTCAAGGCGGACCCCCCCGGCACCGTGGCCATCCACTTCAACGAGACGGGGTTTTTCCGAGAGGTCTACACGGAGGAGCTGGGGGTGCTGGAGGCCATCAAAAAGTACATGTACCAGATACCCGCTTACGATCTGGAGTTTTTCCGGGTGGACCGGCCCAGGGAGCCTCTTTACGACGCCAACGACCTTTACAGTATCGTGCCTCTGAACCCCAAGCGGGGTTACAACATCTACGAGGTCTTGGGCCGCCTCTTCGACGGCAGCGAGATCCTGGAGTACAAGCGGGGGTACGGCCCGGAAATGGTGACGGGCCTGGTGAAGGCGGACGGCCTTCTGCTGGGGGTCGTGGCCAACGCCCAGGGGCTCCTGGTCAACTATCCCGAGTACAGGCTCAACGCCACCGGCATCGGAGGCAAACTGTACCGCCAGGGCCTGGTGAAGATGAACGAATTCGTCACCCTGTGCGGCAGAGACCGCATACCCATCGTCTGGATTCAGGACACCACGGGCATCGACGTTGGGGACGAGGCGGAGCGGGCGGAGCTGCTGGGGCTGGGGCAGTCTTTGATCTACTCCATCGAAACCTCCGGTGTGCCTCAGATCGAGATCACCCTGCGAAAGGGGACCGCGGCGGCCCACTACGTCCTGGGAGGGCCTCAGGGCAACAACAACAACGCCTTCTCTCTGGGAACGGCCGCGACGGAGATCAACGTCATGAACGGCGAGACCGCGGCCGCGGCCATGTATTCCCGCCGCCTGGCGAAGGATAAAAAAGCGGGCAAGGACCTGCAGCCCATCATCGACAAGATGAACCAATTGATCCAGGAGTACACGGAAAAAGCGAGGCCCGCCTTCTGCGCCAAGATGGGGATGGTGGACGAGGTGGTGGAATTTCCGGGCCTGCGCTCCTACATCAAGGCCTTCGCCTGCGCCGTGTACCAAAACCCGAAATCCATATGTCCGTTCCATCAAATGCTGCTGCCCCGGTCCCTCCGGGAGTACGACACCTGGAAAAAACCGTGACAAGCCGGAGTTCGTCATGAGCGCGCGGCACACGATGGGCATCGACATCGGATCCACGGCGTCGAAATGCGTCATCCTGAAAGAAACTTCCGACACTTCCGGCAGGGAGATTGTCAGCAAGGCGCTGATTCCCTTCGGGGCCGGAACCAGCGGGCCTGCGCGCGTCGTCGACCAGGCTTTGGCCGACTGCGGCTACCGGAAAGAGGATATGGCCTATATCCTCGCTACGGGTTACGGCCGCAACTCCGTCGAGGTGGCGAACTTCGAAATGAGCGAACTGTCCTGTCACGCTTGGGGCGCGCATTTTCTGTTCCCCGGCGTCCGCACCGTCATCGACATCGGGGGACAGGACGTCAAGGTTTTGCGTATCGGAAAGGGAGGCGTCCTCGACACCTTTGTGATGAACGAGAAATGCGCCGCCGGCACGGGGCGCTTTCTGGAGGTCATGGCCCGGGTTCTTGAGGTGAAGCTGGAGGACCTGGCGCAGATGTCCGCCCAGAGTACCGAGCGGGTGGACATCAGCAGCACCTGCACGGTGTTCGCGGAGTCGGAGGTCATCTCTCAACTGGCCCGGAACAAAAACAGGTGCGACATCATCAACGGCATTCACCGCTCGGTGGCCGGGCGGGTTGCCGGCCTGGCAAGGCGGGTGGGCGTCGTGAAAGACGTGGTGATGACGGGCGGCGTGGCGCAAAACTCCGGCGTGCTGCTCGCCCTGGAAAACGAATTGAAGACCGACATCGTGACGTCGCCCTTGTCTCAGTACGCGGGCGCGTTGGGAGCGGCGTTGTTGGCGTTCAGGAAATTGGGGAGCCTGGAAGCATGATATGAAGCGCGGCATGTAAGCATAAAGCATGAACATAGCTTGGAGCGATATGAGCATGGCGTGCGTTTTGCCTAGGAGGGGAACGAAATGAGCGAAAATCCAGAGAAAAAAGAAGCAAAAGTACTTCTGAGAGAAATCGTGGACCGGGTCTACCAGAGCGCGTGGGACGCCAAAAACCGGGGCGAGCCCGTGGGCTGGTCCTCCTCCAAGTTCCCGGCGGAAATAGCGGAGGCCTTGGGGCTGGCCGTCTGCTATCCCGAAAATCAGGCGGCGGCCATTTCCGCCAAGCACGGCGGCCAGAGGATGTGCGAGTACGCGGAGTCGCTGGGGTTCGCCAACGACATCTGCGGCTACGCCCGAATCAGCCTGGCCTACGCGGCAGGGGCGGAGTGCGAAGAAAAGCCGATGCCGCAGCCGGATTTCTTGCTGTGCTGCAACAACATCTGCAACTGCATGACCAAGTGGTACGAAAATATCGCGCGTATGCGGGGCGTTCCCTTGATCATGATCGACGTCCCCTACAACAACACCACCGAGGTGAGCGAGGAAACGGTGGCCTACCTCAAGGGGCAGTTTCAGGACGCCATCAGACAACTGGAGAAGATCAGCGGCCGCAAATGGGATGAAAAGCGCTTCGAGGAGGTTTGCCAGAACTCCAACCGCACCGCGAAAGCGTGGCTGAAAGCCTGTTCTTACTGTCAATACTCTCCCTCGCCCCTGAGCGGATTCGACCTGTTCAACCACATGGCCGACGTGGTCACGGCGCGGAGCAAGCCGGAGACCGCCGCCGCCTTCGAGCTGCTGGCCCAGGAGTACGAACAGGCGGTGAAGAACGGGACCTCCACTCTGCCCTACGAGGAAAAATACCGGATCATGTTCGAGGGAATCCCCTGCTGGCCGGAGCTGCGCGCCCTCTTCAAGCCGCTGAAGGCGAAGGGCATCAACACCACGGCCGTGGTCTACGCCCCGGCTTTCGGTTTCGTGTACAACAACCTGGACGAGATGATGCGCGCCTACTGCAAGGCGCCCAACTCGGTCTGCATCGAAACCGGCGTGGACTGGCGCGAGGGTATCTGCCGGGAAAACAACGTGGACGGCGTTCTGGTTCACTACAACCGGAGCTGCAAACCTTGGAGCGGCTACATGCCCGAGATGGAGCGGCGCTTTCGCAAGGACCTGGGGGTGCCGGTGGTGGGGTTCGACGGAGACCAGGCGGATCCCCGGAATTTCTCCGAGGCCCAGTACGCAACCCGCGTAGAGGGTCTCTTCGAGTTGATGGAAGCGAATAAATTGGAAGCGAATAGGGGGGGGAAATAATAATGAGCGCCATTGGAGCGATCGGAGAGTTGCTGAGCCAATTCGACGTCATTGCCGCCAATCCCAAGGCTCAACTTGAAAAATACGTGGCCGGCGGAAAAAAGGCCATCGGCTGTTTCCCCTACTACGTCCCCGAGGAGCTGGTGAAGGCCGCCGATATGGTGCCCTTCGGCATCTGGGGCGCGGAGGGCACCATCAACGCAGCCAAAGAGTACTTCGCCCCCTTCTACTGCACCATTGCCCAGATGGGGCTGGAGCTGGCGCTGAACGGGAAACTGAACAAACTTTCCGGGGTGATCCTGCCGTCGATGTGCGACACTCTGCGGCCTCTCACTCAGAACTTCCGCGCGGCGATCCCCCAGCTTCCTTTCATTTTTCTGGCGCACCCCCAGAACAGGCGGGCCCCCTACGGCGTGGAGTACACGAAAAGTCAGTACGCCAACGTGAAAAAGAGCTTGGAGGCCATCGCCGGAAAGGCCATCACCGACGGCGATTTGAAGGACTCCATCCGGGTTTACAACGAAAGCCGCGCCGCCCGGAGAAAATTCGTCAAGCTCGCGGGACAGCACCCCGAGGCGGTCTCTCCCATGCATCGAAGCGCCGTTCTGAAAAGCGCCTACTTCATGGACAAGGCGGACCACACGGCCCTTTTGACCCAGCTCAACGCCCAGTTGGAGACTTTGCCCAAGTCCGACTGGAAGGGCTCCAGGATACTTCTCTCGGGCATTCTCGCCGACAGCAGGAATCTGCTGCAGATTCTCGCCGACAACAACATGGTGGTGGTGGCCGACGACGTCGCCCAACAGTCCCGGGCTTTCCGCCTGGACGTGCCGGAGGCGGACGACCCCATGACGGCTTTGGCCCTGCAGTTTGCCGGGCAGGACTACGACGTTCTCCTGTACGACCCGGAGCTGAACAAGCGCCCGGAGTATATCGTCAACCTGGCCCGGGAAAACGGCGCGGAGGGTGTCGTCATCCTGATGATGCAGTTCTGCGATCCTGAGGAGATGGAGTACCCCTCCCTGAAACAGGCCCTGGACAAGGCGGACATTCCCTCCGTGTCCATCGGCTTCGACCAGCAGATGCGGGACTTCGGGCAGGCCAGAACCCAGCTCCAGGCCTTTGCGGATGTTTTAAGCGCCAAACGCTAGAGCAGAATGGGTTTTTTATAGAAGAACATCGGCTTTTAAAATGCGAAATATTACGTCATAATAATGTCAATTTTCTCGATTGTCGTGCTGAGATCGTCGCAGAATCGGGAATCAAACAAATAGAACAGGGGTGAAGGCATTTGAGTAAAGAAATAGTGTTGGCTGGAGCGTGTCGTACGGCTATCGGAAAGATGGGAGGAACGTTGACGGACGTTTCCGCCGCCGAACTGGGGGCCGTCGTCATCAGAGAGGCTCTGAAGCGCGCGGGCGTGCCCGCGGAGAAGGTGGACGAGGTCTATATGGGATGCGTGCTGCAGGCCTCCCAAGGTCAGAACGTGGCCCGGCAGGCCTCCATCAAAGCGGGGCTTCCCGTGGAGACCCCCGCGCAGACTCTGAACATCGTCTGCGGGTCGGGGCTGAAAAGCGTCAACCTGGCGGCCGCCATGGTCTCTCTCGGCGAGGCCGACGTGGTTGTCGCGGGAGGCATGGAGAACATGTCCGCCGCTCCTTATTCCCTGGAAAAAGCGCGGTTCGGCTACCGCATGAACGACGGGACCCTGATCGACCTCATGGTCAAGGACGCCCTGTGGGATGCCTTCAACAACTACCACATGGGCATCACCGCGGAGAACGTCGCCGCGAAGTACGGCGTCACCCGAGAAATGCAGGACGCCTTTGCCGCGGCGAGCCAGCAGAAGTGCGAAGCCGCTCAGAACGCCGGAAAGTTTAAAGATGAAATCGTTCCCGTTCCGGTGAAGGTGAAAAAAGACACGGTGAACTTCGAAAAGGACGAGTACCCCCGGGCAGGCGTCACCGTCGAGGGCATGGCCGCTCTGCGTCCCGCGTTCAAGAAGGACGGCACCGTTACGGCGGGCAACGCCTCCGGTATCAACGACGGCGCGGCCGCCGTGGTGGTGATGAGCGCCGAAAAGGCGAAGGAGCTGGGCGTGAAACCCATTGCGAAGTGGCTCGGCGGATCGACGGCGGGCGTGGACCCGTCCGTGATGGGGATCGCCCCCGCCTTTTCCACGGAGAAGCTCTTGAAAAAAATGGGGCTCGATATCGGGGCCATCGACTTGATCGAGGCGAACGAGGCCTTCGCGGCCCAGGCCGTGGCGGTGGGCCAGTTGTTGAAATGGGACCCGTCCCGGGTAAACGTCAACGGAGGGGCCATCGCCCTGGGTCACCCGGTGGGGGCCTCCGGCTGCCGCATACTCGTCACCCTTCTGCACGAAATGCGCAGGCGGGGCGCGGGCAAGGGCATCGCGACGCTCTGCATCGGCGGGGGCATGGGCGTGTCCACCCTTGTGGAAAACTGCGGCTGATACCGTTACAGCAAAAACGAACTGTTCAAGTTGTCGAGGAGGTAAAAGAATGAAAATTGGAGTGATCGGTTCCGGGACCATGGGGGCCGGTATTGCGCAGGTGTTCGCCTCCACGGAGGGCTACGAAGTCGTTTTGACCAGTGCCCGTGAAGGGGTCATCAGCGGCAGCAAGAAAAAGATAGAGTCCTCCCTGTCCGGCCTCGTCAAGAAAGGCAAGCTGACCCAGGAGCAGGCCAGCGCCGTTCTCGACAGGGCGACGGTGGGCTCCCTGAAGGACCTGGGCGATTGCGACCTGGTGCTGGAGGCCATTCCCGAGGAAATGCTCCTGAAGAAAGAGCTGTTTTCCAAGCTCCAGGGCATCTGCAGGCCGGATACGATCTTCGCGTCCAACACCTCGTCTTTGTCCTTGACGGAGATTTCCGCAGGGCTGGACCGGGCGGTGGTGGGGATGCACTTTTTCAACCCGGCGCCTGTGATGAAGCTGGTGGAGGTCATCGCCGCGCTTCAGACCCCGGCGGAGGTCGTGGCGAAGGTGACGGAAATCGCGGTGAAGATCGGCAAGACGCCGGTTCAAGTCAAAGAAGGCGCGGGGTTTGTCGTCAATCGCGTTTTGATTCCCATGATCAACGAGGCAGTGGGCATCTACGCCGACGGCCTGGCGTCGGTGGAGGACATCGACACCGCCATGAAGCTGGGCGCCAACCACCCTATGGGGCCCCTGGCCCTGGGAGATCTGGTGGGTCTGGACGTCTGCCTTGCGATCATGGAGGTACTCTACAGCGAGTTCGGCGACACGAAATATCGCCCTCATCCCCTTCTGAAGAAAATGGTGCGGGGGGGCCTGCTGGGCAAGAAAACCGGCAAGGGCTTCTACGACTACGGGAAATAGTGAATTCGGTAAATGGCGGCCGAAATACTTCCAGGCGTTTTTCAATTGGATGTTCCTTTTGTGAAACATCCTCTGCGGGGCATTCATGACTATTTATTTAAAGGAAAAGCAGGAAAACGAGAAAAAACAGGGAACCCAAACGGGCGGAATTTATTGATCGACACGGCCCTCAACCAGGATGTGTGCGACGCGGCTTTGCGCAAAGAGCTGGAAGAGCTGGGCGTGAAGCTGGAGGAGACGGACATTTTCCTCACTCACATGCACGTGGACCATTGCGGGCTGATCTCGCGGCTGAAATGCGGCGGCAACAAGGTGTACGCCAGCGAGGTGGATCGAGTCTACATCGAAGCCTTTCAACTGCCCTCCCACTGGAAGTGGCTGACGCAAACCAACACCTGGTGCGGCGTTCCGGAGGAACACGCGTTGAAGCCGGAGGAGCATGTGGCGTACTCCAACAGGCCCTCCTTCAGCGTACCCATCGAGACGCTGCGGCCGGGGGATACCCTCGCCTGCGGAGACTACACTCTTTCGGTGGTGGACCTGGCGGGGCACACTCCCGGGCAGGTGGGGCTGTGGCACGAGCCTACGGGAAGCCTCTTCAGCGGCGATCACGTGCTGAACCGAATATCGCCGAACATCACCACCTGGGATTTGCAGCACGATTACCTGGAAATATTTTGCGATAACCTGAAACGAGTGCGTTCCATGCAGATCCGCCATCTTTACCCTTCCCATGGAACGCCTCTTGTGGATATCCGCGGCCGAATCGACGAATTGCTGGAGCACCACGCCGCGCGGCTCGCCCTCATGGAATCTCTCGTGAGAGAGGCGGGCCGCCCGGTTCCCGCCTTTTACGTGGCGAAAGACATCGAATGGTCCAAGGGCGACAAATTCACGGACATTTCCATCCAGCAGAAGTGGTTTGCCTGCTCAGAAACCCTGGCTCATCTCCGGCACCTGGTGAACAAAGGAAAGCTGTATAGCCAGTGGAACGACGAGACTCTGTATTTCTCTCCTTTTCCCTTTCCTAACCTGTGATTTTTACACGCTTTTTGCGCGATTTTACTTGTGATTTCACTCATGATTATTCGCGATTTTATCGATATCGGCGCCCGTAACCAAAATATCGGAGGATTATTTTAGAGGGCCACTATTGGAGGACGGAGTTGGAGGATGGATGATGAATTTTGAACTGAGCAAGGAACAGCAGATGGCCAGGGGACTCTTCGAGAGTTTCGCGGAGAAGGAAGTGAAACCCCTGGCCCAGGAACTCGACGAGGAGGAGC
>JAISLU010000084.1 GCA_031277095.1 Synergistaceae bacterium | reverse complement strand
GATAGAGTCGTTCTTTGAGTCCATGAAGCAGCGTGCCGATGGTGCAAGGGTCAGGGTCTGGGATACGGATACGCTGAGAGGGCGCATGTTTGTGCAGTTTGTTGCGTTATGCTATTACGAATACCTGAGTAACGAGATTCGGAACATGAAGAAGCTGCTGGGGGTAAAGAACGGAGATTCCGTGCACGATGTGGCTGAAAACTTGGCACTGGAAAGAAAGCTGGAAAACTGGCTTGAAAATTCGCCGATTTACTTGGTTTTGCAATGGTTTGACACTGTCGAGGATGTTAAGGTTTCTTCAAAACTTCATTTAAAAAGATGGACAACGGAAATTAGATTGCGAGATAAGATGTTTCTCGAAAAAATAGGGGGCGTGTTGCCATCTTAATTTGAGTACGTATTATCCTACTTTAGGGTTGATATGCAGATACTTTGTGGCTTTGCTCCGCATACTTTCTGGAAGATCATTCACATCAATGCCTCCTTCGATATTCCTCCGCAACTCAATGAGATCGTTGTCAAAACAGGCGTCGTCTTCTGCCCTTCTCCACTGGTTGAAGTATATATGCAGGTAGACCCTCCTCCGAAATGTTTCTTTGTCACCCTTTTGAAGACCGCTCTTGCCACCTGCGTATTTTCTGACTTTCACGAAGTCGTGCATGAACATAAGTGAGATACCATGTGTCCCAGTGTCAAAAGGACAGGCACTGGACACATCACAGAAGTCATCTTGGTGAGCATCAAGTTTCTCCTTTACCCATTTAAGGCCGGTCTTCACAAGCGTAACGAAGTCAAAATGAGCAAGAAAGAGAGCAGAGAGGTTGGGGTTCGAAACTGTTAAACAAAAATGCTTGACAAGGAAGAAAGGCGAAAATATAATGCTCTGGCCGAGAAGAACCTCTGCGACGATTCTTCGGATGATTCTCCAGATAATTCTTCTGATATTTTTTCAAAGGAGAGGGCGGGGGGATGACTGCGGACGATGGAACGCGGCTAGACTATCGGATTCGCGCAAATGTTCTTTATGACCTTTACGCGCCCCTTTTGACGGAACGGCAGAGAGATGTTTACGAAATGCGTTATTTTTCCGATTTTTCTCTGGCTGAGATCGCCGAGACCTTGGGAGTCACTCGGCAGGCCGTTCATATTTTGGTGAATCGGACGGCGGAAAAACTTCTCGCTTTGGAGAAAGACCTGGGGTTTGCGGAGCAGTTGGAGCGTCTGGAGAACAGAATAAAAGAGCTTGAGGCAGAAAAAAGGGAGGCGTCATGTTCGAGGCTCTGAAAGAAAAACTGGAGTCCGCTTTTTCGCGGCTGCGTAGTAAAGGGAAAATTTCGGAGGCGGATGTCGATTCCGCGCTGCGTGAAATTCGGAAGTCCCTTCTGGAGGCGGACGTCGATTTCAAGGTCGTCAAGGAGCTGGTGGAGAAAATTCGCGCCCGCGCAGTGGAACTCGAGGTCTTGGAGTCCATTACGGCGGCGCAGCACATCTCGACGGTGGTATATGAAGAGCTGCTTTCTCTAATGGGGGACAGCGCGCCTCTTGGAATTGCCTCCAAACCTCCCACCGTGATTTTGATGGTGGGGCTTCAAGGAAGCGGCAAAACCACGACGACCGTCAAACTGGCGCGGCGTCTGTTAAATGGGCATAATCCTTTGGTGGTGGCCTGCGACCTGCGGCGCCCCGCTGCCGTCGAGCAACTGCGCGTATTGGCCGAGCAGTCGAAGATCGCTTTTTATGGCCCAGGAACGTTCCACGCCGAAAAAGAGCCCGACGTTTTGAACGTCGTCGAAGGGGCCGTGTCCTACGCGGAGTCTCATATGAACGACGTCATTCTGCTGGACACCGCCGGGCGGCTTCACGTGGATCAGGAATTGATGGAGGAGCTTGCCGCGATAGCGCGCACAGCGCCTCCCCACGAAACGCTTTTGGTGGTAGACGCCATGACCGGCCAGGAGGCTGTGAACGTCGCCAAGTCTTTTCATGGCGTGCTGACCCTCACGGGGCTGGTGTTGACCAAGATGGACGGCGACGCCCGGGGAGGAAGCGCTCTGGCCATACGGGCCGTGACGGGTATTCCGGTGAAATTTGCGGGAATCGGCGAGGCCGCCGACGCTCTTGAGGTTTTCGATGCCCGCCGGGTGGCGGGACGTATCATGGGCATGGGCGACATTCAGGGGCTGCTGGAAAAAGTTCAGGCCGTGGGTGCCGACGGCGCCGAGCAGATGACATCCAGCTTGAAGGGCAAGGAATTCAATCTGGAAACGCTTTTGATGCAATTCGAGCAGATGGAAAAAATGGGCCCCCTGGGAAAGGTGCTGGAGATGATTCCCGGATTCAGCCGCGTCAAGGCTTTGAGCGACGGAGAAATCGACAACTCGGTCATCAAAAGGAACAAGGCGATCATTCAGTCGATGACAAAAGGAGAAAGGCGCAACCCGAAGATCATCAAAGGCTCCCGGCGGCGGCGGATCGCGCTGGGGTCCGGAACTTCGGTTCAGAACGTAAACCAGTTACTGGCTCAATACGAGCAGATGAAAAAACTTTACAAGACCCTGTCCTCGGACGGAAAAGGTTTCAATTTCAAATCCATGTTCGGAGGGGGGAGCCGGTTCAAGTTTAAATGAGATCAACGGGTTTGCATGGATCGCGGCGAGTAATGAAATATAAGTAATGAAATACAAGTGACGAAAATAAAGGCGTTTCGCAGGAAAATTCAGGAGGTGTTTTTTGTATGGCAGTGCGTATCCGTTTGTCTCGTTTCGGCAGAAAGAAAGCGCCGTTCTACAGGCTCGTGGTGGCCGATTCCCGTTCACCCAGGGATGGGCGTTTCATCGAATTGATAGGGACTTACAATCCCATGACCGATCCCGCCGCGGTGGCGATCAACGAGGAGCGGGCCCTCTACTGGTTGAGCGTGGGAGCGCAACCCTCGGACACGGCCAGGGGACTCTTGAAAAAACAAGGTATCTGGGAAAAATTTGAAGTGAGCAAACACCCGGCGAGTTGACGAGTCAAAGGGGTCGCTTCGTTTCTTTTTAAGGTGAATGCAATTGAAATTGAGAACGTTGCAGAATAATATAAGTAGTATAATTATTTGACTTCGTACTAAAAATACAGGAGGTGCCACCATGGCCAATTATAATGAGCTTGTCGAGTTTGTCGCGAAACACCTTGTCACCCAACCGGACGTCGTCAGTGTGGAAAGCAGTGACGGTGAAAACGGAATCAAGATCATGATTCGAGTGGCTCACGAGGATGTGGGGCGCATCATTGGCAAACGTGGGGCCACGATCAACGCGATTCGTCTTTTGGCCAAAGCTGCCGCGGTAAAAGCGGGAGAGAGGGTGGATGTCGACATCGTCGAAGAATAAAAGCCAGGGAAACGGGAAAAAAATACTCGTCGGCTACATCTCTTCCGCACATGGAGTGAAGGGGGAGGTAGTGGTCGTTCCTTTAACGGATTTCCCCGAACGTTTCCGGCGGATGGATTCACTGGATCTTTACGCGGAAGGCACATTCGTCCGCACTCTTCGGGTAACGTCCGCGAGGAGATACGAAGGCAAGGGAAAGTGGATTGTGGGAAGCGATCTGCCGGACAGAAACGAAGCTGAACGATATGTGGGCATGTCGATTTTGGTGGACGCGGAAGAGCGCATGTCCTTGCCGGAAGACAGCTTTTGGGTGGATGACTTGATCGGTCTTTCCGTCCAAGACGGAGAAGGAAATGTCCTGGGGGTGGTCGAGGATTTTATTTCCTCGGGAGGACACGAAATTTACGAGATCACGGACAAAGAAGGCAAACGCCACTATATTCCGGCGGTGGAGAATTTCGTCAAGGACATCGATCTGAGTTCGAAGAAAATCGTCGTGGAGCTGATCGAGGGGCTTTGGTGACGAAGCGATGCGTTTTACGGTCATTACCGCGTTTCCGGATTTTTTCCGTGATTTCATTTCGGCGAGCGTTGTCGGCCGTGGGATAAAAAAAGGGCTTGTGGAAGTACAAATTGTAGACTTGCGTTCTTTCGGAAAGGGAGTTTATCGTCAAGTTGACGATTATGCTTTCGGTTCCGGGGGAATGGTGTTGATGGCTCAACCTCTGAAAGAGGCCCTGGATGCGGCGAGAAGGAAAGCAGGAGAGAAATCTTTTGTCGTTTACCCTACCCCGCAGGGTGCGCTTTTAACGCAGGAAATCGTAGAGTCTCTTTTCCGTCAAGGTCATGTCACCATCGTCTGCGGGCATTACGAGGGGATCGACGAGCGTTTTGTCGAAAGCGAAGTGGACCTGGAGGTCACGATCGGCGACTGTGTTCTGACGGGAGGAGAAATTCCCGCAATGGCCGTTATCGACGCCGTGTCCCGATTGGTGCCCGGCGTCGTGGGGAAAAGCGGGGCGGTGGTGGAAGATTCCTTCTACCGAGGAATGCTGGATCACCCTCATTATACGCGGCCTGCATCTTGGAACGGCAAAGACGCCCCGGAGGTGCTGCTTTCTGGAAATGCCGGAGAGATCTGCAGGTGGCGCCGAGAGCAAGCCGTTCTTCGTACCCTTTCCCGGCGCCCCGATTTAGTGTCGAAATGCAGCCTCCGGGAGTACATGGGGGGCGGCTTTTACCTCGCCATCGAATGCGAGGACATGGCGGGGCTGGATGGGGAGAGGCCGGAGGGTAGATGGCCAGATGAAAGATTCATCCGGGAGCAGGTCGGAGAGTGGGCGAAGCTGTGCGAAAGTTACGGCGCAGCTCGTCTTGTTTTGATCGTGAAGAACGCTCAAGACAGGGATTTTGCCAGAGCGGCGTTTAAAGCGGAAGCGAAAGCGGATAAAATTCCCGGTTCTTCCAAGGTAAAGTGGATGCCCTCTCTGGCCCGGACGTTGGAGTGGGCCTTAAAAAAAGAAAGCCGGCTGTTGCTTGTCGGAGTATCCGACGAGGTAAAAAACGGCGCGAAGCACTGGCTCGAACTCAAGCGATTCATTTTGGAAAAATGCGGCTCGGTTTTGTTTTACTTCCCGGCGGAAAGCCGTTGCGAAGGAAATTTCGAGGAAGTTGATTTTGAGAAATTGGAGAAAGTTGCCGGCAGCGTTTTTATGATCCCCTTGCAGGGAGGCAGGCTTCCTCTTTTCGGAAAAATATCGGCGGTACTGGATCGTTTTTTAGGTTCAAAATGAGCATGAAGGAGCGTACTAAAGTGAACGTATTGGATTTTATCGAAAAAAAATATGTCCGCAGCGACCTTCCCGATTTTCGCCCTGGAGATACTCTCAGGGTACACGTCAAGGTCAAAGAAGGCGTGAGGGAACGCATACAGGTCTTCGAGGGCATCGTGATCGGACGTCAGCACGGCGGGCTCAACGAAACCTTCACCGTCCGCAAGATCTCCAGCGGCGTGGGAGTGGAGCGTATTTTCCCGCTGCACTGCCCTTCTATCGAGAAGATCGAGGTCAAACGCCAGGGCAAGGTGCGCCGGGCTAAACTCTACTACTTGCGCAAGCTCAGCGGTAAGGCCGCGCGTATCAAAGAAAGAAGAGAATTTTAGGCAAATAAGATTTCAGCCACAAAACAATCGCAACAATAAAGGGGATTGCCGAACAAAACGGCAGTCCCTTTGTACTCTCCGGTGTTACCGGCCAACCTGCGACTCGACGGCGCTGCGGACCTGTTCGACAGCCACGCGGTTGGAGTCGTCCCAATATGGAAAATCGTAAAACCTCGGCAGGCGGTAATCCAAAAAACGCTCCCACTCCACGTAGTTGGGATATTTATGCTCCATCTCCCTGAACTTGGGGTCGTGCCTCGGATAATCCCGATGGAGCAGCTCGTGGTAGATGACGTACTTGACCACCTCGCGGGGCACCTGAGAGGAGTTCAGCAGCAGGTTGATCGCGACGTCTCCCACAAACCTCCCGTCCTCTGCTTTCGCTGGGTAGAACATGCCGTAATAGCTCCGGTAGGGTCTGTCCGTCCAGCGTATGGAGCGGATGTCGGGGTTCCGTCCGGTGAACAGTTCGTCGATGACCTCTCCCATCAGTTGTTTCACGTCGTAGGCCCCATCGATGACAAAGGGAAGCCGCTCCGTCTCCAGAGAGACGACCGTGCAGCCCAGAGGCTGCCCTTTGTGATTCATGATGTAAAAAACTCTGTCCCGGTAATTTTCCAGATTGCCGAACAGATTTTCGATGACGGGGTACCGGGCGTACAGTTCGGCCGGGTATGTCATCACGTTCAGGTTTTCTTCGAGTATCTTTTTCGCCACCCGCCACGGGTCCACTTCGTCCCGGTCGCCGAACAGAAACAGCGCCGGCGGGTCCTCGCTGCGCAAGTTGTCCAGGAAAATCTTCAAATCTTTTTCGGAGGGCTTCAGGCAAAAACCGCCGAAATATTTCTCCGCCAGCCCTTGGAAGGAATAGGGAGAGGGAGAGGGAGAGGGAGAGGGAGCGTCGGCGATAAGTCTCTCATACCCCTCCACCTGGTCCTCGAACACGAGCAGCGTGTAGTCCTCGCCGTCGTTCACCAGGCTGTACCAGCCGTAGGGCATGGCAACGAAGCTGTCGAATTGGCCGCATTGGCTGCTTATGCTGTCGTAAGCGGTTCGTACATCGAGCCAGGGATAGAGTTCGGGCGGTTCCCTCCGCGTCCCCGACCGCTTATCCGGCTCGGGCACTTCGGGGCCCACCAGCCACTCCGGGTTGATCCAATAATTGTAACGATCCCAATGGTCGTGGAAGTCGACGATGGTGGCGATTTTTGTCCCCCCGACGGCGGTGCCTCGCAGGCTGCGGCCGATCATCTGCATCAACAAGACGTCGCTTCCCGTCGGGCGGGTGAGCATGACGGTCTGAATGTCGGGGACGTCGCTGCCCTCCGTCATGATGTTGATGTTGACCAGAACGTCCAATTCGTTGTTCGTAAATTTTTTGATGATACACGCATTTTTGGGGTTGTCGCTGTAGACGCACCCGCAGCGTACCCCCCGATTCACCAGGTCTTCGTGCAGCGTTCTGGCGTGGACGGTATTCAGGGCAAAGATGAGCGTTTTTTTGTACCGGTCGCGGTTCTTCATGTAGTGTTCGACAATGAGGGCGTTGCGCTTTTTCGAGTCCGCTATTTTTTTCGCCAGAGACTCGGGTATATTGTACAATTGGGCCATTTGCCTGGCCTCGTAGGGTGTGATGGACGACTCGAAATTTTCTCCCGTTTCCACGTGTTCCACCTGGGGTTTCGCCAGGGTTCCATTTGCGGTGAGCGTACCGATCGAAATGTCGTAAATCGGAGGCCAGGTAAAAATTTTTTGCAGGTAAGCCGTTTCCTTGTTGGGAACGCTGTCTTTGTTGTCTTTATTGATGTGTCCTTTGATTGGCGTGGCCGTCAGCCCCAGAAGTTTAGCGTTCTCGTTGCGCCCTTGAATGAAGCGTATCGTCTCGAGGTAGGTCTTCGCGATGGTGTGGTGCGCCTCGTCCACGACGATGACGAGTTTGTCCCTCAAAACCGGCTTCAGGTACTCCAAGTTGCGGAAAACCGACTGCACGGACAGAAGGATCACGTCGTCGTCCCGCTCTACGCTTTTAATGCTCTCGTGTTCTCCGGAGACGCACACCAGTTGAAAGCGTTCCCTAGTGGGGTCGGTCAGCTTGATGAGAGGGCAGTTGTCGTAAAACGCGCCCGCCGCCTGATCCAACAGAAGATGACGGTGCGCCAGCCATACCACCTGATAGCCCGCGGGGATCATGTAACGCAGCAGGAAGTACGCGGTGGTCATGGTTTTTCCGCTGCCCGTAGGCATCACCAGCAGGCCGCTTTTTCTGTCTCCCTGCAAAAAGGCTTTCTGTAACGCGCTCACCGCCTCTCTTTGAAACGTAAAGAGCGGAAAATCATTCACGCTGCTGTCGCGCAGATTTACCGGGTCGGGTCTTTGGGAGAAACGAGGCGGAAGCTCGTCGACTCCGCTGCCAACGCCTAAGAGAGCGGCGACGACCTTGTTCACCCTGTCCGCCGTCATGGGCTGCCGGGCAAATTGGTCCAGCAGGCAGGCCGTTTCCGTATCTTTCGAATCTTCCCCTGTTTCCAGAACCTCCCGGAGTTTACTGGAGTATTTTCCGAAAAAATACTGTCCGATCTCCGGTTTGAACAACTTCACAAAGTCCGGGGTGGGTTTAGGGTAGTACAGGTTCAGGCCGGTCGCCAGTATATTGGGATCGTCGCTATTCAGCGACGGCTTGCACTCGGCCGGCGCTTTTCCGCTGTTGAGGACAGCGAGAAGAAAATCCGTGTCGAAGTTTGCCCAGGTAAACGTAGATTGTTCCATTTGGGTTTGTGCCTCCTTTTGTCATAGATTATGATGCCGTATAGGGTAAATCATAATTATTTTTCGTGAAAAAAATAAGGGACAACTTGTCCCCCAATTCGGTACTGTAAAATTGCCCCGATGCCCGGTCTAAAGGGCACGATGAGTATTGACTGCGGTGTATTTCTCTACTTCCTCCAGAAAATCCTGGACATTGTCCTTGTCCCTCAAGGCATGGAGGGTGATGTAGTCGAAATCATTGGTTTCGTTCAGCTCGCCGCCCTGGAGGCGAAACAGTCGGTTGGCGTCGTCCAGAGACAGGTGGAGGCCCACCGCGAACTTCGCGATGGCGACGCGGGTGACTGGGCGTTTCAGTCCCATGTATTTTTTATAGGTGTTATAGGGGATGTCGCATTGGTCCGCGACCGTGCGCTCTATGGACGGCGATTTCTCCCCCCTTTCCCTTCGGGCCTGCAGGACAACCTCCAGCATCCGCGACATGGAATGGACCAATTCTCGCCGATCTTGCTGCCATTTATACCCGGCGGCCACTCGAGTCAGGAATTCGAGGATACCTCTGGTCTCAAAATGTCTGTTTCTGAATTCCCCTTCGTTCACCATATTGAAAAATCCACCACCGTATCAAAAAATCCACCACTATACCGAAAACTCCATCTTTATATGACCCCATTTGATTAACCCTATCCGCGTCGAAAATCACCCTTTTCGCTCACTTTTTACTCTATCGCTGCCGCCGATTGCGGGCCAATATTTTCTTTTCATTCGGGAGACGGGGATACTCACGGAGCTGCAGTAGGCGGCGTAGGCACGCTCCAGCCTCTTCCATTCATCGGGATTTTTGCCGGAGGTTATGAGCTCGGTTTTCAATACTTTAGTGATAGCCTTGTTCGTTTCCCGGCCATCGATGCAGTGAATCCACTTCTTATGCCGAGCCATCGAATTGTTTTCATAGCCCAGGAACCGGCTTGGATAAAACATGTAAGAGTGTTCGTCGATGCCCACGACGACGTAACATTTCCCCCTAAAAACGATCGTCTCCGCGAAAGAATGCTCCTCCGGTCCGGCATTCGGGGACAGGTAATCATCCAGTGTATCGATGTTTTTTCTCAGCGACTCCATGTTCTCAATGAGTTCCAGAACCTCCGAAGCCGCGTTTTCGGGCGTCGGGTCAGCCGGGATGCCGTCAGGATACTTTGCCGTATTTTTGCCCCCAGCCTCGGCATAATACCGACCCAAGTCACGGTAGCATTGCGCCGAATTTTCATGGGCGCAGGAGAAGTCTAGACATTCGTTCAGGGTTTCCAAATATTCGTCCGGCTTTTTCTTTCTTTTGCAGAGTTCCGCCAGGATGCAAAGGGTATCGACTTTCACGGGATTCCAACGCAGGGACTTTTGCAAGGCCGCCTTCGCCTCGCCGTACCGTTTCAGCTCCATGCAGGCCAAACCGTACAGCGCGTAAAGACGGGGGTAATCTTCCGGAACGGACTCCACCCGCCGGGTCGGGTGGCACAGCTTCATGTACAGCGACTGTTCCCGGGGGTTGTCGAAATGGCGGTATTCGCTGACGTCGTCGTCGGTATATTTTCCCCCCCAAAATGGTTCCCGGTCGTCCTCGGTTGCCTGGATGACCACTCCTAATTCATGCAGCGCCTGTTCGAACTGCTTCATCTGAATCAACAGTTCGGACTGGGCGATAACTATCTGCAACCTGGCCCCATTCCCTGAAAGCGACGCACCCGCCAAAGGAGAGAACGAGGGAGAGAAATGTGTATCCATTTGCGCTCTATGTCGGTCCTGTTGGTTTTGCAATACCCGTAACTTTCAGTTCTCGGCGCTTAGGCTTCAACTTTCAGTCCTCGACTTTCGGCTTCGGCTTTCAGTCTTCGACGGGAATACATTCGATGTGCAGTTCGGCCAGGCGCGCGTCTTCCACGACGTCGGGGGCCTTCGAGAGCAGGCACTGGGCTTTTTGCGTTTTCGGGAAAGCCATGACGTCCCGAATGGATTGCCCGCCGCACAAAAGCATCGCCAGGCGATCCACGCCCAAGGCGATACCCCCATGAGGGGGCGTGCCGTAGGAAAGGGCGTCCAGGAAAAAGCCGAAGCGCTCTCTCGCCTGTTCTTCTCCGATACCCAAGAGCGAAAAAACCTTGCGCTGTACCGCCGAGTCGTGGATTCGGATGGAGCCTCCCCCCACTTCGTTGCCGTTCAGGACCACGTCGTAAGCGCGGGCCAAAATATTTCCCGGGGACGTCTCCATCCCATCGAGCTGCTCCAGTACGGGGGACGTGAAAGGATGGTGCATCGCCGACCATCGGCGTTCTTCCTCGCTCCACTCGAACATGGGAAAATGGACCACCCACAAAAATTTCCAGGCGCTTTCGTCGATCAATCCCCGGGTTTTGCCCAGTTCGAGACGCAGCGTTCCCAGCACCGTACACGCTTTCAGCCGCGAAGAATCCGCCACGACGAAAAGCGCGTCCCCATCTTTGAGGCCGCCGATGGTTTTTAAGCGGTCGCGTTCCTCTTCGTTCATGAACTTGACCAACGGTCCCTTCAGGTCGTTTTCTTTGCACTGAAAGACGCCCAGGCCCGACGCGCCCCATTTTTTCGTTTTTTCCTCGATATCCGAAATCTCTTTGCGGGACAGAGACGCGCCGCCGGGCAGGGGAAGGGCGCGAACCACGCCGCCGTTTTCCAGAATTTTCCGAAAGGGCTCGAAGGAAGCCTCCCGAAAAACGGGACCCAGGTCCACAAGCTCCAGGGGAATGCGCAGGTCCGGTTTGTCGCTGCCGTAGAGGTCGATGGCGTCCCAATAGTCCACGCGGCGAAAGGGGGTGGGGATGTCCTCGCTGAGAATTGTCTTGAACAACCCTTTCATGTAGCCCTCGATCATGGTCATGACGTCGTCTTCGACGATGTAGCTCATCTCCAGGTCGACCTGGGTGAACTCCGGCTGGCGGTCGGCACGTAAATCCTCGTCTCGGAAGCATTTGACGATTTGATAATAGCGATCGAACCCACTGATCATCAAAATTTGTTTGAAAAGCTGCGGCGATTGGGGAAGCGCGTAAAAAGTTCCCGGGTTGACCCGGCTGGGGACCAGGTAGTCCCTGGCGCCCTCGGGCGTCGCTTTCGTCAGCATCGGTGTCTCGATCTCGACGAAGGCGTTGCTCTCCAGGTAATTTCGGGTGAAAGAGTAAAGTTTGCTGCGCACTCGCAGGTTGTGCTGCATCCGCTCCCGGCGCAGGTCGAGATACCGATAGGTCAGCCGGAGGTTTTCGTCGACTTTGTCCGTGGCGTCTCCCACCTCGAAGGGCAAAGGTTCCGACGAGGAAAGCAGAAGAAAGTCCTCCGCGACGATTTCCACTTTCCCGGTGGCCAGCGCGGGATTTTCCGTGCCCTCGGGACGCCTGGTCACCTTGCCCCGTACCGCCAGGCAATACTCGCTGCGCAGGTCTCCCCCTCGGCGATGAACGTCGGGCGCGTCGGGTTTTAAATCGGGATTGAAGACGACTTGAACGAGGCCGGAGTGATCCCACAGCTCGATAAATAGGATACCCCCCAGGTCGCGCCTTCTGCGGACCCAACCGTTGACTCTGATCTCCTCGCCGATCGCGTCTTCTCCCACTTGTCCGCAAAGGCGCGAACGCTTCCAATACTCATTGAAAAAATCCGGCCGCCCGGGTTCTTTCGGTTCCGCACTTCCCATCGTGACGCCTCCTAAATCGAATCAAGCTCGTGACATTTCATTATATCAGCGATTGGGGATATCCAGTATACGCCACAGCTCTTCGTGATGGTCCGTTCTACACTCTCCCCGAGGCGCGGCAAAACGCCCCACCACGGCCGCCTGGACGTTTTCGTCGGACAGCCGTCTCAAGGCGGAGTCGACTTTATCCGGCGGCAAAACCGCCACGAGAACTCCCGACGAAATCAAGTGCAGCGGGTCGAAGCCAATTTCCCGGGCGGCCCTGACCGTCAGGGGAGAGAGAGGAATGGCGCCGTCGTTCAGCACAATGCCCAATCCGCAGGACTCACGGACCTCCAGGAGTCCCCCGGCGAGCCCACCTTCAGTGGGATCGTGCATGTAGCGGGCCAGATCTCTCAGGAGCCGCGCCTCCTTCAGCACAGAGAGGTCCTCTTGCCAGGAACGGACCTCCTCCAATTCTTCTTCACTGAGAAAGGCCAAAAGATCCGGGCGGTCGTGGGCGATGATGGACATTCCCTCCAGCCCAACGTGTTTGGTGACGAGAACGACGTCCCCCTCCCGGATTTTGTCCGAGCGGAGGTCCCAGCGGGAGGGGCCCATCATGGTCCCCACCACCACGGGGTGATCGTACCGGTCCGTAAGCTCCGTGTGCCCCCCCACCACCGCTATCCCCAAATGCCGGCAGGCGGAGTGTACCTCCTCCATAACGCGCCGAACGCAAGCCACTCCCTCGCGGACGGGAATAATCAGAGTGACCACGAACCAGGCCGGATCTCCCCCCTTGCAGGCCACGTCGTTGGCGTTGATGTGAACCAAAAGACGCCCTGCTCCGTGAATGGCTCCCACTACAGGGTCGGAGGCCGCCACGAGATAGGGCTCTTCTCCCCATCGGATCAAAGCCGCGTCCTCCCCCAGGCCGGGGCCGACCAGTACCTCCGCCCTGGGGGAGCCCGAGTAGCGCAAGACTCCCTCTTTGAGAATTTCGGGCGGAAGTTTCCCGACTGCGTTGCATTTGAACATCGAATTCCCTCACTTCTTCATTGGGTTCCAGTTCATTTCGTTTAACGGCCATGTGCCATCGAGTAAAGGCAGCCGCAGTAATTCTGGCGGTAAAGCCCCAGCTCTTTGGAGATTTGAACGGAGCGCAAAAAACCGTCGCGTTTACGCCATATTCGATCTTCCCAGGTCAGTCCGCAGGAAATTGAGGCCTCTCGGCCCAGTCGGGAGATGAGGGTCACGTTTTTGTGGGGACTGATGGAAAGCGTCGTGGCGAGGTGGGTGGCGCCGCACCGCCTGCCTTCCGCCGCCGCGGCCTCCAATTGCAGGGAAAAACACAAAGCGCACCGTTCTCCGCCTTCGGGCTCCTCCGCCAAGGGCGCGGCGCGGGCAAACCACTCTTCGGGATCGTAGGGGCGCAGACAGACGGCGACGCCCTCCCCCTCCGACAAAAAAGCCAAGGTTTCGGCCCGCCGGCGGTACTCCTCCTCGGGGTGAATGTTCGAACCGTAAAAATATCCGAGGATTTCGCTCCAATCCTCGGATTTCAAATCCCGAAAGGGAACCGTGGCGTCCGGCGCGCAGCAAACGTGCAACATCAGCCGTTTGATCGCTTTTCCCTCGATCGAAGGTTTCAGCTCCAATTTCAGCTTCAAGTTCGACTTCAAGTTCGACTTCGATGGAGGGGCTCGATGGAGAGGCTGATCAATGAAAGCTGCAACGGGAACCGCTACAGGACCGCCTTGGCCATGTTTCTGCCCAACTCTACGCATTGCTCCAAATCGGCTTCGGTGGGCGCGGCGAATACCTCCACCTCGGGGCCGATTTTTTCCAGTTTGACGGTATCGGCGAAAGCCCGCAGGGCATCCAGGGCCCCCTTGCTCCAACTGTAGCTGCCCCCTATGCCCAAAACGCGCTTCTTGGGCATACGGTTGACCAATTTGGTGCAAAGGGCATCCAGCGCGGGGAAAAGCAGGGTGTTGTAGGTGCAGCCCAAGAGGACCAGGCCCTTGTAACGCCAAATATCGCTGAGGATCAGCGACGTATCCGCCCGTGCCGCGTCGTAGAGGCGAAGGTTTTTCACTCCGCCCTCGGCGACTCCGCGGCAGACCGCCTCCGCCATTCGCCGGGTGTTGCCGTACATGGAGCCGTAGGCCACGACGACGCCGCTTTCCGTTTCCTGCTTGCTCCATCGGTCGTACAGTTCGATCACCTGCCGGATGTCGTGGCGGAAAAGAGTGCCGTGAGCGGGGTAAATGTTGGCGATGTCCAGCCCGGAGAGTTTTTTCAAGGCCGTCTGCACCATGCCGGAGTAGCGGGCGACGATGGTGGAGTAGTAGCGCAGCATCTCTCCTTCCCATCGCTCGCGGGGTTTTTCGTCGTCGAAGATGCCGCCCTCGTGGGCCCCGTAGCCGCCGAAGGCGTCGTTGGAGAAAAGGGTCCGGGTCGTTCCGTCGAAAGTCACCATGCTCTCCGGCCAGTGGACCATGGGAATCGTGTAGAAAGTCAGCAGGTGGCCTCCTATGTCCAAATTTTCCCCGTCCTTGACTTGGATGACGCCTTCCACGATGCCGTGATATTCCTTCAGAAGGGGCACGGTTTTGGCGTTGCCTATGAGCTGGAGGTCGGGGTAAGTGCGCTTCAGGCAGGAAATCACCCCTGAGTGGTCGGGCTCCATGTGGTTGACGACCAGGTAGTCGAGGGGCCGTCCATCGAGTACGCTCAACACTTTATCGATGTAATCGTCGAACCTTGATCCTTTGACCGTATCCACAGCGACCGTTTTGCCGGCCGAAATCACGTAAGCGTTGTAAGCCACGCCCTGGGGCAGGGGCCACAGCGACTCGAAAAGATCCGTTTCGTAGTCGTTGACCCCCACCCACCAGGTGTCCTTGGCGACAGACAGTGTTTTATACATCCAGATGAATCTCCTTTCAATTACTCTTAAATATACTCGTTCAATATACTCTTTTAATTGCTCTTTCAGTTGCTTATCGCTATATATTACTGCTTCATACACGGGAACTACAAATTTTTCATATATTCCCAAACGGCGTCCAGGGGAGCTTCGCGCTGGGAAAGAGGCCGGTCGTCCTTCTGCCACGGAGCCAGGCCCTCTTCCAGTGTCGGAAGGTTTCTACAGTCGTAGAGAACTCCCAAGGGATAAGGTTTGGCCTCGAAGGCCAGGTTCATCGCCTCCACATGGTCGATCAGCCTTTCGCCGTCGATGTTGTCCTCCAGTTTGTACGTGTTGTCCGCGAGCCAGCGCTCCTTGTCGGCGCCGGGCACGTCGAGAACGTCAGGAACGAGGATGTCCAGCAGAGCGTAACCCTGGTGGATCATGGCCCGTTTCATCAGGAGCTGAGTAAACTCCGGCTCTCCCGCGGAGCCGCGCGCGACGAAAGATGCTCCGCAGCAGAGAGCCACCGTCAAAGGATTCATCGCTCCCCCCGTCCTCCAAGAACGAGGAGTGTCTTCTTCGCCGCAGAGGACGGTGTGGAACACGATGTGGGTGACGTTCGGATTGCGGCGGATCGTCTGCAGAAAGTGATTGCCGCCCGCGCCGTACATGTCGCCGTCGCTGCCTATGGCGATGACGGACAGCCGGGGGTTGGCGGCTCGAATGCCCGTTGCCGCGGGCAGAGCGCAGCCATAGGGGACGCCGAGACGATGAGGGGTCGGTAATTTCGGTGGTTCCACGGCGCGCAGCGCCTTTTCGTGTCCGGAGACCAATATGACCTCCTCGGGTCTCAGATCCAACTCCGCCAGAGCCGAATACAGGCTGTTTAAAATTTCAACGGCGCCCCGCTCGGAGGAACTATTGAAGGAAACGTCAGAGGGAACGTCAGAGAAAATGTCGGAGGAACTGTTCGCCATGCGGGTCATAGGGTTCTACCTTCACTTCTTTCATCGACAGGGGAGGCAGCCGAGGCGGTCCGAGCAGCCAAAGAACCGAGTTGGGCGACCACGGGAAGGCCCGGGAAGCCGGACGCCTTTTCCTCCGCGTCTTTCTTCGTTATTTTCCCTATTTCTGTTTTTATTTCTGCTTTCAGTTCTGATCTCTTTGTTTTCGGAGGAGCGGCTTCTTTCGGGGCGAGCAGATTTTGCAGACGTTCCGTCAGATCCTCCACGGAGAAGGGCCCTTCGCCGTATTTCAGAAGGATGTCCGTTGGAATACAGCCGGTTTCCGCCTGTACGAAACGGGCGAACTGTCCTGTGGCGTTGTGTTCGACAAAAATGAGGCGATGGGCCTGCTTCAAAAAAATTCCTATCTGGTCGGATAGGGGGTAAACCTGCTCGCAAGAGAGCAGGGCGACGCTTTTGGTGTCGAAGCGGCCCTCGGTTTCGGCGGTGCGCAGAACTTCCAAAAGAGTTTCCTGCAGGGCCCCCCAAAAAACGATGAGCGTTCGGTAGAGTGGGTTGCCGAAAAGTTTCGGGGACAGGGCATTCTCGCGCAGGACCGCCAATTTTCTCATGCGCTCGTCCTCCGGTCGCAGCTTCAGCGCAACGCCCTTGAAGACGTTCCGCTCCTTCGCGTCCTCCCGGTCGTCCAGCGCGTAGCCGGGTACGCCGCGGGGAAAATTTTCTTTCTCCTGGGAAGGGCGGAGAGGCTCCATGTCGTAGGCGGTCTTCGAGAGATACGGGTCCGTCATCAAAAGGACGGGAATCCGAAATTTCTCGGCGGCGGCGAAGGCCCGCGTCCCTAAAGCGAAGGCGCTTTCCACGGACACGGGGGAATAAACGACGCAGGGAAATTCCCCATGCCCGAAACAGAGCGCCGCGTTCAGCCTTTGTCCTTCGTCGGTATTCATATCCGCCGGGTCATACCGCGGAGTCGTATGGATCACGAGGGGCGTTTCCGAAAAGCTCGCGGTCTCGATGGCCTCCCTTACGGAACATCCGTCCGACGTGGTAAACAGAGCTCGGGCACCCGTATAAGCGGCCCCGATGCACATGTTGAGGGCTCCCGCCTTGTCCTCGGCACGAAGGGTGACAGCGCCCAGGCACTCGGCGTTGTTGGAGTAGAAATCGAAAAGCGCGCCGGGAAAGGGCGACGCCACGAAATTGCAGCCGCCGGCAGCCGTCCCCAAGGATAGGGCGGTGTCGGCGTCGATCAAGATCTCATTTTTGTCGGAGCGGAGGTACCGCGCCACCAAAATGCCCTCCCCCACCTCGATCCCCAGGGCGTGGCCCAGGCGAAAGGCCGTGACGGCCTCCGGATACTGGTCGCGGCGCTGGAACAGGACATTCAGGGATACGATGCTCGATTCGACACTCAAGCCGAACAAGGCGGCCGCCATGCCCGCCATCGCCTCCGCTTCGTGAGTGCCGCAGTCCAGCTCCTTCATTCTCGCAGCCAGGGGCAGTTCCACAATCGCGGCCTCGCGTTCCCTAAGTTTGGGGCTGTCGCGGGTTATCGTTCCCACATCCCCGACGACCTTTGTCTTGGAGGCGATATGGTTTATGACGTCGGGGCGCAGTCCCCCGAGAAGGAGAAAAAGATAATCGATGCGCTCCACAGGCGCTTTGACCGGAGTGGAAGATACTCTGACGCGAAGAGAGTTGTCGTTGTGCGCTCCAGTGCCATACCGCCTGGCAATGAAGACGTAAAAGCCGGCCTTCGACAACAGCCGCCCCAGGATGTCCTCTATCTTTCGCAGTTTCTCTTCCGCCGCTGCGCAAAAACACAGCGAAGCATCCTGACGGATCGCATTCCGCTTGGAATTCAAACTTACACCTCGCTTAAACTAAAAAGCTCATTAAAACCTATTAAAACCCGTTCTATTCGATCAAGGCCATGATCAAGTCGTTGACGTTCGTCCCGGTCGGGCCCGTAATCAAAAGATCTTCCGAGGCCTTCAGCGCGTGGTAGGCGTCGTTGCCGTCCAGCATCCCCTGGGGGTCCAGCCCGCGCGACCGAATTCTTCGGATTGTCCCGCCGTCAACGACTCCGCCGGCGGCGTCTGTGGGGCCGTCCGTCCCGTCGGAGCCCACGGCGGCAAAAGCGACCCCCTCCAGTTCTTGCAATCCCAAGGCCGCCGCCAAAGCCATTTCCTGACATCGACCGCCTTTGCCCTTCCCTTTCAACTTCACCACGGTTTCCCCTCCCGCGATGAAAGCCACGGGCGCAGTCCTGAGTTTTCGCTCCCTCACGGCCTCCCGGGCGAGAGCGGCGAAAATCGCTCCCCCCTCCGCGGCCTCGCAGACCAGGGTGGTGGTCAAAAGGATCGCTGCGAATCCGCGCTCCGCCAAAGACTTTCTGGCGGCCTCGCAGAGGACGGGAACGCTGCCCGTGATCTGGGTGACGACGTTGTCCAGTTTTTTAGGCGTCTCCAGGGAGAGCTTGTCCAAGATACCGGAGGGAAGGTTCAGTCCGTATTTCCCCACGATGGACGCCGCGTCTTCGCAGGTGCTGGAATCCGGATACGCCGGGCCGGAGGCTATGCTGTCCAGCCGATCCCCCAAAACGTCGGACAGCACCACGGACCTCACTCGGGCAGGGGCGCACACCTGCGCAAAACGTCCTCCCTTGACGGAAGAAATACGTTTGCGCAGGGTGTTGATCTCGACGATATCCGCGCCGCAGGCCAGCAGTTGGTTGGTCATATCCGCGACATTTTCCAGGGTCACTCCCTCCAGAGGCAACTCGAAGAGCGCAGACCCCCCGCCGGAGACCAGAAAAAGCACCGTGTCTTTTTCGGAAAGCCCCTCTACCATCGCGAGAGCCCTGCGGGTCGCATCCAGGTTGCGCTGCTCCAGAACGGGATGAGCGGCCTCGAATATTTCGAGTGTTCCGATGGGGCCTCGGGAGTGTCCGTCTTTCGTGATGACGCAGCCCCGGGCAATTTGGGGTCCCAGGGACTCGTGGGCCGCGTTCGCCATCCGCCACGCGGCCTTGCCTATGGCAATCAAAACGACAGAGCCAGACCCCTCTATGGGATCGGCAAGCGCTTCTTTGACCGCTCGCTCGGGGAGAACGGAGTCGATTGCGCTTTTTGCGACGGAGATGGCTGTTTCACGGATCGTCATAATCATTCCTCCTTGTTGGCGTTCTGGGGACCCAATAAAATTTTCTCCAAAATAAAATTTCCCGAAATCGACGCAAGTATGTTTTTTACTCTCTTCGATTGCTCAGGACGATCGTTTCCCGCGTTTCATTCACGCTGTAGACATCCTCCGGCAGCGGAGTCGAAAACTGCAGCCGCCGATCCACGGTCATAAAAACACGGCCCGCGCCGTTCCATAGCTCGTGCAAAAACGAATCATCCAGCGACTTTTGACCCGCCACTCCCGGAACGAGAGAAGAGCGGATCAGCACGGAATCTTTGGCCGTATAAAAGAACAGCGACGGACGATTCATGCCATATTGTATCAGGAGGTCGTCCCGCCCTAAACTGTTTCTCAGATGAAGGCCCACATCCCGCAGGGATGCCGCCTCGGCCAGCAGGTCGAAAGCTCCGGCCAGCGGAAGCAGGGAAAGCAGCGAAACCACGCTGAGGTGCAGCATCAGTTTGCGGGGCTGACGTGTTTTTGCGTAGTACCAGCCGGCAAAAAGAAACAGAAGGCAGAAAAACATCCATGGGACCACGGACATCAGCGTATTCCTCAGGTATTTTATATTGCGATAATAAACCCACGGGATTTCAAGAAAAAGAAAGGGAACGAACAGCAGGATTTCCATCACCACCGCCCTTTGAAACAAAACCGCGTCGTTCTTCTCCACCGCAGCGGCGAGACTGGCGGCGCAGAGGGACGCCAAAGCGGGGAGAGGCACGACCAGCAGAAGAGCGTCTCCTGAAAAAAGGGCGAAAAACAAAAACACGATTGTCCAGATTAAAAGAAGGACATTCCGCCGCTCGTGGGGAAGGGTGAAATTCCAGTCGGGCGGCAGCGCGTTTTTGACGGACTCGGGCAGGAGCCCCAGCCAGGGGAAAAAGCCGGCCGATAAAAACAACATCTTGGAAGAAATCGAGTTGAACGCCGGGGCAGGAGGGTTGTACCTCATCAACGTCAGAATCGCCGGGTTTTTCATGGTGAGGAAAAAAAGGTATCCGCCCCCGAGAAACACTGTTGCCAGGAGTCCTCGCCGGTCGAAAAGCGCGTCCAGAAAAAGCCGGTCCTCGTCGGCGATATAGGCGTAAAGCAGCAGACACAACCAAGGCAATACCGCCCCTGACGGGCCGTAGACGATGAAGGCGAGCATGGAGGAAACGTGCAACAAGAGAAAAAAACGCCTGTCCTGAATGCCCTCCACGATTCCCGCCAAGGCGGCGGCAACACAGCAGGCGTAAAGCGCATGAGGAGAGGCGAGCTGCGACGACGCGTAGGTCAAAAGACTCGTCCCCGTCATGACCGCGGCGTAATTGGCCGCGCGCTCACCCTGGATACGCCGGGCGATAAACCAGCTTGCCGCGCTCATCCCCAATCCTCCCACTACGGACCAGAAGCGCACGGAGAACTCGAGCCAGCCGAAGAGCAGCAAAGACAAAGTCGAACACCACCAGAACCCCATGGTTTTCCCCAGGTAGGGCAAATCTCCTGCCAGGGGAACGACGATGTTTCTTCGCCCCACCATATTCAGCGCGACAGACGCGTTGATCCCCTCGACGGGGTCCAGCAAACCATGATCTCCCGCGCCCCGGAAAAAAAGATACAGCAGAGCGACAAAAACGAGGAAGGCGGCTTTGCGAGTCGAACACAAAGAAGGTCACCCTTGGCGCGTCCCGTCAAGGACGCTTGTCTTCCGAGATAACCTCGACCAACGAACATCCGAACAGGGTAAAAGAGCAGTCTTCCAGTGGAAAAGGGTGCTTTCCCACGTAAACGCCGTTCAGTTTGACGAAAGTTCCGGGTTTCAGTTCGGCCAGAGTTCCCCTGGGAGAAGGGTCGTAAAAGACCGCCCAAACGTCGTCTTTGGGAAGAGCAGAATCTGCCCCCCCTAATTTCACGGCGTAGCCTCTATCGTTCAGCCGTTCCACGGAGTTCACCCATCCGGCGACCGCAATACGCTTGTCTTTGTAACGCTGGTCGAAAGACACGCTCCCCTGTGCCATCTCGGCGGAGAGCGCCTCCACGTCCAAAACGCCGGCGTTTCGGTCGGCGAGTCTCCGTTCCACCTGTCGAAGGGTATCCTCCAACTGGGTGTAGCCCTTATTCACCAGGGCGCGCACGAGGACTTGGGCCTCATCGAGGTTCTTGTCGCCCCCGAATCCGTTGATGTAAAAAAAAGCGAGGATATAGTCGGCGTAACCGTCTTTGCCTTTGATTGCCTCCAATTTTTTACGCCATTCCGCGGGGTTTTGAGCCACGCCTCCCGCGCCGGTCAAAGAGAAGTTGGCCAACTGGGCTATGGCCCGATACTCCCCCTTTTCCGCCGCCCTGTTGTACCATTCCGCGGCTTTGACCTCGTCCTTGGGCAAGCCCTCGCCGTAATCGTACATCACTCCGATGGCCGTCATACACCGCGGATCGTCGGAGGCCACCATCCACTGGTTCAACGCCTCGGCATAGTCTCCGCCGGCACGCGCTTCCACGCCCTTTTCGTAACTCGCCTCGGCATATCCGAACAGGAGCAAAGTCGCAAGCAACGCGCCCAAAAATTTTTTCATGGATTCCCTCCAAGAATGTTGTAGCTCAAATCTTGTATTGCAATTATTATATTCTAAATTATTATATTCCAAAGGGCTGTTGCCTGATAACAGAAAAGAGCGCATGTGTATCCTGTGCGTATTGCTTGTCCGGAAAAACGACAGCGTCGTACTGAAGAATTACGGTCAGGCCCTTCTCATATCTCGCCTCCTTCAGCAGTCCTTGGCCTTTTCGGGGTCGTGGCCGCAGGACTGAAGGTCGGGGTGCAGGCCAGCATACTCGGGCTTTATCTCAAAAAAAAGAAACAGGGAGGAAGATCATGATCATACGTTCCGCATTGAAGAAAAAATTACTGAAGGGCGAAAGGGTCATAGGGACCTTTGTGGGCTTGGACAGCGTGGACACGGTGGAAATCCTCGGGCGCAGCGGGTTTGATTTCGTGATTCTCGACATGGAACACGCCCCGGGCGCGCCCAACTCGATTATGGGCCAGATACGGGCCGCGGAGGGGACCGGCATGGACGTTCTCGCCCGCTTGACCAACGTGGAAAGGACGACCGTCCTGCGCACGCTGGACCTCGGGGTCAGCGGCGTTTTGGCTCCTCAGGTGAACGACGCGGTGACGGCGCGGTCTTTCATCGACGCCACGTTGTATCCGCCTCTCGGCTGCCGCGGCTTTGCCGGTACTCGGGCCGCCGCCTACGGAAGCGTTCCCATTCTCGAATACATTGCGGAAGCCAACACCCAACTGCTGCGGATGGTCCAGTGCGAAACGGAGCAGGCTGTCCGGGACGTGGAGGAAATTGCGTCCATAAAAGACATCGACCTGATTTTTGTCGGCCCTTACGATCTGTCCCTGTCGCTGGGGGTTCCGGGAGACATGTTCCATCCGAAAATGGCCGAGGCGGTGGCCAAGGTTCTGGCGGTCTGCGGAAAATTCGGGAAGCTCGCTGGAATTTTCGTCTCCTCGGAGGAGGAGATGAAAAAAAGAATCGAACAGGGTTTCACGTTTTTCGCCTACTCAATGGACACCATGATCTTTGCGGCCGCGGCGAAGGCCATCGCCGACGGAGCCCGGAGGCTCGCAGACGAGAGGTGACCCTTCCGTAAAAGCCTAAAAGGGAGGATATAATACGGCGGTACATTCCAAGGTTTCCTCCCTTGAATGCTCATTTTGTCTTTAATTTTCCGCATTGAAAGAAACCGAAAGGATAATATTTTACATATACACAATGATTTTTTACATTTGCATTGCCCTCCATGTGCTGTACTCTGTTCCTATACAAATTATGTGATCATATCCACAAAATATAACTCGACATTTTGTCCGATGTTCCCAGATGCTTTCAGTTGCTTTTATCGATGCTTAATATTTGATGCTTTTAATCTCGTTTTCTCATGTCTTTTTGTATCTTTTCATTATGTATCTTTTCATAAGTACGGAGGAGGAAAAATAAATGTTGGTAACAAAGCAGCAAGCGCTGGAGGATTTTCGCACCCTGCTCGGCAAGGACCGGGTTTTGACGGATGAGGAGTCTTTGAAATTCGGCGAGGGTTATAACCGGAGTTATGCCAAAGCCTACGGTGTGTACTCAAATCCGTTGCCTATCTGCATTCTGAACGCCGCGTCCAAGGAAGAGCTCTCCAAAGTCATGAAATACTGCAACGACAACGACGTCTACGTGATCCCGAGAACGGGCAACTCCTCCGCCGAGGGACTGCTGGAGGTTCGCAACGAAAGCACCGTCATTCTGGACGCCTCCATGATGAACAAGATCATCGGCGTCGACCCGGACAACATGATGGTCACCTGCGAGTGCGGCGTCCCCATGGAGCGTTTGGAAAATTTGGTGCGAGAGAAGGGACTGACCACCGGACATGGTCCCCAGAGTTTGCCTATGGCGGACATCGGCGGGTTGGTCGCCACCCGCAGCATCGGTCAGTTTTCCACCTACTACGGCGGTATCGAAGACATGGTGTGCGGCCTGGAAGCCGTCATGCCCAACGGCGAGGTGGTCCGCATCCGCAGCGTTCCGCGCCGTTCTTCCGGCCCCGACCTCCGTCATCTGTTCATCGGAGGCGAGGGAGCGTTCGGCTTCATTACGGAGGTCACCCTCAAGCTGTTCCCCTTCTACCCCGACGACATGTGGATGGGGGGCTACAAAATGAAAAACATGCACGACGGTTTCAAAGCCCTCCACGAGATCATGATCAAGGGCTACAAGCCATCGGTGGTTCGCCTTTACGACAAGGCCGACATGGACTACAACTTCGGCAGTGTCAAAATGAAGGACGACGAGGCGTATATGTTCTTCGTGTGCGAGGGGCCGCGGGAAATCGCGCAGATCACCGGCGAAAAGATCCACGAAATCTCCGTCAAAGCAGGCGGCGAGTTTATCGGCAAGGAAGCGGTGGAGCACTGGATGGTACACCGCAACGACCTCTGCAAGCGCTACGGCAACCCCAAAACGGCCCAGGAGTACCGCGAAACCAAGACCATGTACGCCACCACCGAAATATCGGCCAGCTGGACCGACATCGTCAAGATATACGACGACGTGATGAAGAACGTAACCCCGAAATTCCCCAACCTGGTCATGCTGGGTGGCCACGTGTCCCACAGCTACATCAACGGCACCAACATCTACTTCGTTTACCGGCTGAAGTTGACCAGTCCCGAAACCGCCAACGACGAACACAGTGAACTGGTGTACGCCATCTGCCGCGAGGTGCTGAAGTATCCCACCGGCGGCTGCGTACATCATCACGGTATGGGTAAGCGCCGGGTGCAGTTCGCAAAACAGGAGCATGGAACGTCGTATCCGCTGATGGTCGCCTTGAAAGACACGATAGACCCGCGCTATATCATGAACCCAGGGGCTTTGATCAAATCTCGGGGGGACAGCGGTCTCCAGACGGGGATACGCATGGACATCCTGGAATAGCGTGTATGCAAGAGTAAGAACGAAAGAGGCGGAGGAGATATATACGTTTCCATTTCCGAACTGCCGGTATGGGGACCAAAGGCTCCCTGAAATAGAAATTTGGAAAAGAAGTTGAAATAGAAATTGAAATAGAAAGTGAAAATGCCGGTCTTGTTCGTCTGCGGGCTGAGGTGGGCAAGATCGGTTTAGATTCGACGTCGTTTTCCCTGATCAATATAAAACCAATACACGAAATAAATAAAACAAATTCATAAACGAATATGCAAAACAAATTCACATGCCGGGAGGTCAATAAGTTGAAAGTTTTGATTACGGGCGGCTTGGGTTTTATCGGGACGTACGCGGCGAATCGACTGGTGTCTCTGGGACATCAAGTGGTGACGTTCGACACATTGTCCGGACCACCTCCGGAATCGACGGAGCTGCTGAAGGGAACGGAGCATTTTCGCGGCGACCTGCTGAACCCACTTTCTCTTTTCGAGGCGATCGAAAAGCACAAAGTGGACAGGATCATGCACTTGGCGGCACTGCGTAACCTGGACAGCCAGCGCAACCCCCACCTAGCTTTCCGGCTCAACTGCGAGGGAACCGTCAATTGTTACGAGGCTGCGAGGATATTTGGGCTGGAGCGGGTCGTGTTTGCCAGCACCTCCGCCACGGTGGGGTCTTACGAATATTATGAATCTCTGGGTGTGAAAGAGCTGCCGGACGACCTGCCCTCAAGACCCATCAATATCTATGGCGTCACCAAGGCCTTTGACGAGATGATGGGCAAGGAGTACGGCAAGGTCTACGGTTTGAACGTCGTGGGCGTTCGGCTGGCGCTGATCTACGGACCGGGCAAAAAAGCAGGATCCAAAACCAGCGGCTGGAACGATTTGATCGAGGGCTCCATGAAAGGTGAGCCGATGAAGCAAAGCCGCCTCGGCGACAAAAAGGTCAGTATCACCTACGCCAAAGACGCCAGCGAGGCCGCCGTATGCGCCGTCCTCGCGAAAAATCCTCCCTCGGGGACCTACAACTGCACCGGCCACAGCGTGACGGCTGCCGAGTACTGCGACACCATCCGCCTTGTACTTCCGAAGGCCAATATCACTCTGGTGGACGATGACGCGAGGCCCGCTACCATGGGGCTGTTCGACACCCGAGGCGCCCGGGAACATCTGGGTTACACCCCGATTTTCTCTCTCTTGCAGGGAATCGAAGATCACGTGAAAACTTTGTCCTGAACGGGTCCACTTTCGTCTCGAACTTGCGGGGCGTGCGCTGATAAGGAAATTTCGGGAGGTCATGGAGAAAGTACGGAGAAAGTGAGGTAAGGATGATGATGGTGAAAAAAGGTTTTTTACGTTCACGGCTGTGTGTTCTTTTCATCCTGATGGTGTTCTCTTGCGTTCCATTCCTTGCCGCGAAAACTGCGAGTGCTGACGACGACGTGATTCGTATCGGCGTCATAGGGTCCATTACCGGCGTTTACGCTTTTGGCGGCAACGAAGTGAAGAACGCCATCGAGCTGGCCGTGGAGAAAAGAGGCACGGTTTTGGGCAAGAAAATCGTATTCGAAGCCGCCGACGCCAACGACGCCAGCCAGGTCATCTCGGAGTTCGAACGTTTGTACTCCAAAGGGTTTCGTGTTTTCATGGGGACCTACGCTCCCTTTGCGGATTTCGCGCTGCAGGGCATGGTGGACGAATACGGCGCCATTATGATGTCCGCCGCGGCCTGGGCGAACGAACTCACCGTCAACAAAATCAAAAACTACTTCCACTGGACCCCTAGGGTGGCCGTGTTCGGCACCCGCATGGGAGAGTACATGCCTCAGTACGCCGAAAAATATCTCGGTATCAAAAAAGAGAACCTCAGGGTCGCCCTGATCTGGAACACGAACGTGGAGTACGTGGCCATCGCGGCCCGGGACGGCCTGAAGGCGGCCGGCATCACTCCCGTCTTCGAGGAGGGGTACCCGGCGGACCGCAAGGACTTCACCGCCCTTGTCGCGAACCTCCAGAACAGTAAAATCGACGTTCTCGTACCCTGTCAGGGCTCCGCCGACGGAGTTCCCTTCCGCAAAAAAATGGTGGAAATGGGGTACACCCCTCCCATGCTTTTCGCTATGGGTTTGATCTACGACCAACCCGACTTCGGCGCCTTGGGAGCGGAGGTGGTGGACGGATGTCTCGTTTTGTCCTACACCCATCCTTTTATCAGCCGTGAGAAAGCCCGCGGCCTCGACGATTTTGCCGAATCCTACAAGGCCAAATACGGCTGGTATCCCCTCACTCACGCCACTCAAACCTACTCCGCCACCCTGTTTATGTTCGACATGATCGAGAAGGCCGGAGCTTACGACGTGGACAAAATACGCGAGGCCATCGAGAGCGCCGACATCCCCAAGGGACAATACCCCAATTATTGGGCCGTCAAATTCGACGATTACCACCGAAACATCGGAGCCGGCGATCCGCTGGTCGTCGGTCAGTGGCAGAAAGGAACGCTGGTGCCCGTGGGCACGGACGAAATCAAAGTCGGAGAGCCCATCATCCCCTGGGACCCGTCCAAGATTTGAGTCCCCACAGGGCTGGTGAGGGGGAATGCCCTTCGATACCGTCTCGAACCAACTCGCGCGTTGAGCAAGCCTGAAAAATCTGCAAAAAATCCAGCAGATTTCGGGATTTCGGAAATTCAGTCGGAAATTCAGAAGGTATAAAAGACATTAAGAGAGGAAGGTCATGATGAAAAGAGGATTTTTGCGTTCGCGGTGGTGTGTAATTTCTGCTTTGGCGCTGTTGCTGTCCGTGGTCCCTTTCGTTTTCGTCGAAGCTGCCCATGCGGCTGACGACGTGATTCGTATCGGAGTAATAGGGCCTCTTACCGGCGCTTACGCTTTTGGCGGCAACGAGGTGAAAAACGCCATCGCCCTGGCCGTGGAGAAACGGGGCACAGTTCTGGGCAAGAAAATCGAGTTCGAGGCCGCCGACGCCACCGACGCCAGCCAGGCTATCTCGGAGTTCGAGCGTTTGTACGCTAAAGGGTACCGGGTTTTCATGGGCTCCTACGGCTCCTTTGCGGATTTCGCGGTGCAGGGCGTGGTGGATGAGTACGGCGCCGTAATGATGTCCGCCGCCGGCTGGGCAAACGAGTTCACCGACAACAAGATCAAAAACTACTTCCACTGGACACCGAGAGTGGCCGTGTTCGGCACCCGCATGGGGGAGTACATGCCTCAGTACGCCGAAAAATATCTCGGCATCAAAAAAGAGAACCTGAGGGTCGCCCTGATCTGGAACGCCAACTACGAGTACGTGGCCATCGCGGCTCGGGACGGTCTGAAAGCGGCCGGCATCACCCCCGTTTTCGAAGAGGGGTACCCGCTGGATCGTAAAGACTTCACCGCTCTCGTCGCGAACCTGCAAAGCAACAAAATCGACGTCCTCATCCCCTGCCAGGGCTCCGTGGACGGAGTTCCCTTCCGCAAGAAGATGGTGGAGATGGGTTACGAAGCCCCCATGCTTTTCGCCATGGGATTGATCTACGACCAGCCCGACTTCGGCGCTCAGGGCGCGGAAGTGGTTGACGGCTGCCTGGTTTTGTCCTACACCCATCCCTTCATCAAACGCGACAACGCCCCGGGTCTCGAGGAGTTTGCCGAGGGCTACAAGGCCAAATACGGCTGGTACCCCCTCACTCACGCCACTCAGACCTACTCCGCCACCTTGTTTATGTTAGATATGATCGAGAAGGCCGGAGCCTACGACGCGGACAAGATACGGGAGGCCATCGAGAGCGCCGATATTCCCAAGGGGCAGTATCCCAATTACTGGGGCGTCAAATTCGACGAGTATCACAGGAACGTGGGAGCCGGCGACCCCCTGGCCGTCGGTCAGTGGCAAAAAGGAGAGCTGGTTACGGTGGGGACGGACGAGATCAAGGTCGGAGAGCCCATTATCCCCTGGGATCCGTCCAAACTTTGATTCTTCGCCTTAAAATTTATTCATCTTAAAACTCATTCATCTTTAAATTTTTTCACCTTAAAACGTACAGTGTCCGTAAACGTTCAAGCTCAGGGGGGCAGAGCCCCCCTGAAACCCCCGAATTAAATTCCGGAAAATTCCTGAAAACTTCTGTCAGATGAGAATTGGGTGTAAGAGGCTTGAGCGGTTGCCAGTATCCATTCAGGTATGAGCCGGGTATGAGCGGCATTCATACCTGGAAAAATCGGGGGGATAGACTGTGAATATGGCGATCTGGGCGACCATAATCATCAACGGCTTGTGTACCGGCAGCCTGTTCGGTTTGGTGTCGGCCGCCTTTTCTTTTCAATTCGGCGCGCTGCGAATGATGAACTTTGCCTATGGGGCGTTCGTGATGGTTGGAATGTACGTCATGTACGCGGGGATACATCATTTTGGGCTGCACGCGGCGGCGGCGGTGCCGATTTTGATCGTGATCTATTTTTTCGTCGGTTATTTTCTGCGCGCGACGTTGCTCAGGAGTTCGGACCCCAACGTGCAGATCATCATCACGTCCGGCGTCGCGCTGGTACTGGAAAGTGTCGTCCTTTTCATCGTCGGCGCTTTGCCCCGAAGTTTGCTGGCCGGCATTCCCCCGACTTGGAAATTTCCATTCATGGGCGGTATTTTGGTCATCAGTAAGTTGAACGTTCTCACCTTCGCCGTTTCGTCCCTGGTGTTGATCGGTTTTGCCCTTTTTCTGAAACGCACTTGGCTCGGCATGACGATCCGGGCCGTCGTGCAGCAAAAAGAGGCGGCCTCTTTGATGGGGGTCGATCCGGAGAAAATAATCAACGTCGGCTTCGGCATCAGCTTTCTCATCACAGCTATCGCTTCGGTGATGATTTCGCTGCAGTTCGTGCTGGAACCGACGGCCGGCCACTACTACCAGTTGATCGGCTTCCTGGTGTGCGTGATCGCCGGTATGGGAAATCTGAAAGGCGGATTTTACGCGGGGCTTTTGGTCGGCCTCATTTCGACGATGGCGAATATATTTGCCGCGACGTGGCATGACGCGATTCTTTTTATCCTTTTCGTGGTCATTCTCACCTTCCTGCCGAACGGTGTGTTCGTATCTCGAAAAAGCATTTCACGAGCGGTATAGGAGGCAAAGCAGGTGCAAAGTGCGAAAACAGAATGGATAGGAGACTGGATAACTCCCAAAAATCTCCTTGTATGTATATTGATCGTTCCAGTGCTGCTCATCCCGTTTTTTTATAAAGGCGGCGCCGCGTTGTTGCCGATGCATCTGGTCATTATGGTGGCGTCTTATATCGTTCTGGCCCAGACGTGGAATATCTTGTCGGGGCTCACGGGAATGTTTTCTCTGGGGCACGCCACTTTCTACGGTTTGGGCGGATACGCTCTGGCGGTCGCCATGGTGAAGCTCAAATTGAACCCCCTCGTGGGACTGGCCGCGGGGATTGTTTTGTCGGCTTTCTTCGGTCTGCTTCTGGGCGCCATCAGTTCCAGGCTGACCGGGTTCTTCTTCACCATCTCCACCATCGCCCTCGCTCAGGTCATACGCACCATCGCCATGCAGTGGACTCCCGTTACCAACAGTATCACCGGGCTGAAAATTTTCCGCCCCATCGTGAGCCGCATGACGTTTTTCTATCTGTCTATCGCCATGGCCGTGGCCGTCTCGATATTTTTCGCGTATCTGCGGCGCTCGCGCACGGGCAGCATGTTCGTCGCCATCCGCGAAAACATCAACTTGGCGCGCTCGCTGGGAGTGGACGTAGTGAGATACAAAACCATTTCCTCCGTCATAGCCGCGATGATCGCGTCGGTGGTGGGGTCGTTCATCACCTACTATATCCAGGTGGTGGACCCGAACTACCTTTCTCCCATCATTTCGGAAAAGATCATCATGGTGAGCATCATCGGCGGCATGGGCTACGCCTGGGGGCCCATTTTCGGTTCGGTCCTGATTTTACTGGAGGAGTTCATCCGCGGCACTCTGGGGGCGAGGTACGCTCCCTTGGCCTCCACGCTGTACGGCGTCATTTTGATCGTCTTCATGCTGTTCAGGCCGAAGGGCATCGTCAGCATCAACCTCAAACGGTCTTTCGGCATGGCGATCGCGGCTCTGACGCCCAGCAAAGACGTCAATGCCTCAGTGGGGCCTAACCCAGAGAACCTGGGGGCCGGCGGGGGATCAACCCTTCACGCTTCCCAGTTTTCCAAGGAGAAATGACCATGTTTTTCGAAATCCAGGGCATCACCAAACGATACGGCGGCCTAGTGGCGAACTCGGACGTGAGCCTCCACGTAAACCAGCACGAGATCGTGGGTTTGATAGGACCCAACGGCGCGGGCAAATCCACTTTGTTCCAGATCATCGACGGGTTCGTGAGGCCCGACTCGGGTTCCATCCGATTCAAGGACAAGGATTTGACGAGACTGCCCACCTTTAAAATCAACAAAGCGGGGATTGCCTGTACTTTTCAGCACGCGCAGCTTTTCCCCCAATTGGACGTACTGGAGTCCGTGATGATCGGCGCGTATTGCCGAACGACCCACAGAGCCGCCGCCCGGCAGGAAGCGGAGAAACTCGTCGCCTTTACGGGACTTCAGGGAAAAGAAAGCACTTTGATCGATAAACTGACAATGTTCGATCGCAAACGAGTGGAACTGACGGCCGCTCTGGCCACTCGTCCCGAACTTCTGCTGCTGGACGAACTCTTTGCCGGCCTGAACTCCACCGAGGTTTCGGAGATGGTGGACCTGGTTCTCAGGATTCGCCGGGAGATGAAGCCCACGTTTCTCATTGTCGAACACGTCATCAAAGTGATCATGAGTATTTGTGAACGAGTGTACGTGCTGGACTACGGAAAAATCATCGCGGAGTGCAAGCCGGACGAACTCTCGAAGAACCCGCTGGTGGTCAAAGCGTATTTGGGGGAAGAGTACGATGCTTCTTGAAATCACGAATTTATGTGTTGTGGTGGACGGTCTCCGGGTACTGGAGGGCATCGACATCACCATCGACGAAGGGCGTCTAGTGGCCGTGGTCGGCGCTAACGGCGCGGGGAAAAGCACCCTGCTGCGAGCGATTTCCGGCCTCGATAAACCTTGGGCCGGGAAAATCGAGTTCGAAGGGCTCGACATCACCGGCTGGCAGCCCAAAGCGGTTGCCGCTTTAGGTATCGCGATGGTGCCGGAGGGGAAGAAGCTCTTTTATGAAATGACGGTGCTGGAGAACCTGAAGATGGGCGCTTACCGCTTCAAACAGGACGCTCCCCGCATCGCCAGGAATATCGATCGGGTGTTTCAGCTTTTTCCCGTGCTGGGGGAAAACCGCAATCGCATCGCCGGAACGTTCAGCGGGGGAGAACAGCAGATGCTCACCATTGCCCGGGGCCTCATGAGCGATCCCAAACTGCTGATGATCGACGAACTTTCTCTGGGGCTCGCGCCCATCGTCGTGGATACTCTCATGCAGACCGTGAAAGAATTGAACCGAGATGGCGTCAGCATTCTTCTCGTGGAACAGAACGTCAACCAAGCCTTGAAGATCGTCGATTACGGCTACGTGATAGAGAACGGAGAGCTGGCGCTGGAGGGCTCCGGCACGGAGCTGCGCAACAACGAACATGTGAAAGCGGCATACCTTGGCCTGTAAGTGAATGTCCGGCCCCCCAGGGTTCTTGTCGGCCTCGGGGGTGAGCCGGCGGATCGAAAATCGGAACAAAAGGGCGGAGCGAGGCATGAGCGAAAAAACGTATGTTTTGGTTGTGGACGAGGGAACGACGGGGACAAAAGCCTTTGTCTTCGACAAAAGCCTGAATATCGTTTCCAGCGGTTATCGGGAACTCGCCCTGTACAGCACGAGCTGCGGCAGGGCCGAACTGGATGGCGGGGAGATCTTCGAAAAAAGCGTGGAGGTCTGTCGCGAGGCCATTCAAAAAGCCGGGATCGAGGCGGATGAAATTGCCTGCATGGGCGTCGCCACCCAGCGCTCCACTCTCCTCGCCTGGGAGAAAGATTCCGGGAAACCCTCCGGAATGGCCGTCAGCTGGCAGGATACCCGGATGGGCTACTTGACGGAAAGGCTCCAACGGGACGGCATGCTGGATTACGTCTTCAGCGACCTGGGGCGCAGCAAGGCGACCAGCGGTATTTTCATCATCAAGTGGATGGACGAAAACATCGAGGGCTTCCACGAGCGCCTCGTAAAGGGAGATCTGCTTTACGGGTCTGTGGACAGTTGGCTGATATACCGTCTGACCGGCTGCAAAAACTATTACACCAGCATCGATCACGCGATGTTGAATGGGATGGTGGATTTTCATCGTTTCGAACCCACCGAACGACTGTTCGAATATCTGGGTCTGCCCTCCGGCAACCTGCCCCGGGTGCTGGACAACGCCGCAGTTTATGGCGTCACCGACAAAAGCCTCTTCGGAGCGGAGATTCCCATCACCTGCGTGATCGCGGATCAGCACGCCTCGCTTTTCGCCCAGAGGGTCGTCAACCGAGGCGACTGCAAATGCACCAACGGGACCGGAGCCTTCCTGGATCTGAACATCGGCCACGAAAGCCTGCCCCCTGGGCGCAGTCATTCCGTCCTGCTGGGCTGGAAGCTGGCGGGCATCCCGACCTACGTGGCGGAGTGTTACGCCCCTACCACCGGCACCTTTCAGCGATGGATCAAAAAAGTGTTCGCCCTGGAAAGCTACAAGGAAATCGACGAACTGGCCGCCAAAGTGGAGGATTCGCGAGGAGTGGTGGTTTTGCCCACGTTGTTCGGAACGCTCCATCCGAGGCGGGACCCGACCGCCCGCGCCGCGGTCATGGGCATTTCTGAGTCCTGTGGGAGGGAGCACATCATGCGGGGCACCCTGGAGGGGATCGCGTTTTTCATCCGCTACATCGCGGACGCCATGACCGAAGAATTGGGCATCTCGATCAACGACATGCGAATCGACGGAGGCTTGGCGAACAGCGATATCTTCTGCCGGATACTCTCCTCTGTCATGAAGCGCCCGTTGAGACGGCTCAGCACGGTGGAACTGACCGCTTTGGGGACCGCCGAGATCGCCGGGATGCAAAGCGGCCTGTGGAGCGAAGACACCTTCGACTCTTACTACCACGGCGGGCTGCAAGTTTTTTCGTCGGACCCCCAGGAAACGCAAAAGTACGAAAAACAGTTCGGCGTCTGGCAAACCGCTCTCGAGCGCTCGCTGAACTGGCCTCAATAGGAAATTTTTCATAGGAAATTTTTCATAGAATAATTTTCACGGAATGATTTTCACAGAAAAATTCACTAGAAAAAATTCAGTAGAGAAAATCGAAATATGCAAATCGAAACATGAGAAAATCGAACATGCGACAAATCGAGAGATGAAAGGAAATACCGACCTTGCTGAGACTGCTTGCCTGCTTCAAAACCTGCTGGAACTTGGATGATGTGACGGCGGAGGAATGGAATCGTTTGGAGGAAGGCCAGCTTCCTTCGTACATGAAAAAAGCGATAGGCGCCTACGACGAATCGGCGCTGGAGCTTGCCCTTCGCCTCGCGGAGGAAGCGCGGGCTATGGGCCGGGAAGCGGAGCTGACCGCACTCACCGTGGACGAGGACATGGAGGACCATGCGGCCAAAAACCTATTTGCGGCAGGCTACGCCCGCGTGGTCCAAGTGACCTGTTCCGAAGACCTGCGCTTCCGCCCGGATCTCACGGCCGACCTGCTCTGCGGATTTACCAAACACTCCCAAAAAGAAAAATTTTTTAATGAAGAAAAAAACCTGAATGAAAAAAAGTCTTTCGACTGGATTCTCACCGGGCAGCAGGCCAATGTGGGGGACAACGGCCAGACTCACCTTCTGATGGCCGAGAAGCTGGGGATTCCCTGCATCCTCAACGTGATCGACGCTTCATGCCTGAAAGACTCTTGCCTGGAAGAAGGAGTGCGTGTCGTCAGCCTCGTGGACGAGGGAGTTCTCGAGCAAACGGTGACGCCGCCGGCGGTGCTGGCTGTGGCCAACGCGGCGCACCCTTACCTTCGAGTGCCCACCCTGCGCGAACGCATGGCCGCCTCGCAAAAAAAAGTTCTGGTTATTGCGGGAGAAACCCTCGTTTCCCCTGATTCCCCTAATTCAATCGATTCATCCAATGCATCCGCCGCAAAACGATTGCCTCAGGTGGTTCACAGGGGCCTGACGGTCAAAAAATTGCGGAGAGAGTGCCGGTTTGTCCCAGGCAAATCTCCGGAGGAAAAAGCCCGACTGCTGTACGATTCCTGTCTCGCAAAGGTGCTGAAATCATGAGTGCTGAAATCGAGAACTTCGAGGTTACGAGGATCGCGGTGGTGGTTTTCGCCTCGGAGAGGAGTTTTGGCCGGACGGGCGAACTTTTGGCCGGCGCGGCGCATTTCGCGGCACTTGCCGCCTCTTGGGCAACGGTGCCTCCCCAGACCGAGCTGTGGCTTCTGGGGGAGGAGTATCTGGACGAAGCCCTTTTGCTTCCCGTCGACGTGATCTGTCACGTCACACTTCAGGAGCCCCGCCTTTGCTCGGCGGAGGAATGGATGCCCGCCCTGACGCGGTTGTACCAGCGGCGTCGGCCTCAGGCGGTTTTGTTCTGCTCCGATCTGGCCGGGAACGAACTGGCGGTACGCCTTGCCGTGCGCGTGGGAGGAAGCTGTATGACCGAGGTCTCCTCTTTTTCGATGAACGCGGATGTTCTCACGGTGGCCCGGGGGGCTTACGGCTCCAATCTGACGGCGCACTTCGACATGGAGGGACCCTGGGTGCTTTCCATCGCGAAAGGAGCTTTCGAATCCCTCCATAAATCCCTCCATGAATCCAACCACGAACCCCTCCATGAACCCACCCGAGAACCCACTCAAGACAAGGGAACTCCGGAGATAATTACCCTCGTCGAGTCGCTCTCCGATGGTTCTTGGCACAAGGGACTCGAATTGCGGAGGGAAGAGGCGGAGGAGGGCATCGAGTCGGCGGAAGTCGCGGTGATCGGCGGCAGAGGCGTGGGCAATCGGGAGAATATGGAGCGGATGCGCCGCCTTGCCGGGCTGATGAACGGCAGACTGGGGGGAACCCGTCCGGCCGTGTTGGACGCGTGGCTGAAACATAAAGACCTGGTCGGCGCGTCGGGGAACCTGATTCGGCCGAGGCTTTGTCTGGCGATGGGCGTCTCCGGCTCCGGGCCGTTCATGGCGGGTGTCGAGAAAAGCGGCGTGCTGGCTGCCGTCAACAACGATCCCGACGCGCTCATTTTCAAGTATTGCGACGTCGGCGTAGTGGAGGATTGCAACGCGATCGCGTCGGAACTGGAGCGTATCCTAATGAAAGAGCGACAAATGGGGTCAGGGGACGCGTCCCCTGCGGGGTCTGGGGCGGAGCCCCAGGGCTCCTGTTTGGATTGACGATATATCGGTCTGACGATATCAATGGGAAAGGAAATGTGATGGACCGCGATTTCATGAACACGAGGGCACAATGCGCCCGGGAACCCGTGGGCGATAAATACGAAATGTACTTGCAAGACGAATCCCGTTTCGCGGGCAAGGCGGAGGAAATCCTGTTTCCCGCGGACGCGGCACAGGTTGAGGACGCGCTGAGGCATATGACGTCGTCGAAAACCCCGCTAACGGTGCAGGGCGCCCGCACGGGAATATCCGGCGCGGCCACGCCCGCGGGCGGGGGGATTCTCAGCATGGTCAAGATGAACGCGATCACCGGACTTTCCGTCGACGAAGGGGGCCGTTTTTTCGTCACCGTCGAGCCGGGGGTGCCGTTGTCGGAGTTGGAGCATTGTCTGACGCGAAAGAGCTTCGACGTCAGCGGCTGGAGTAAAGATTCGGAGGACGCATTGGAGCGCCTGAAACGCGCCCCCGCTCAAATTTTCCCCCCGAACCCCACCGAAACCACCGCCACCTTCGGCGGTATGTTCGCCTGCGACGCCCACGGCCCGAACGCCTACCGATACGGTGGCACGGCGGATCACGTGCATTGTGTGACCTTGGCGCTGCCGGACGGACGAAGCTGGAAGATCGTGCGGGGACGGCATCTTTTCGACGCCGAGGGGGTCACGCTTCCCGACGGAGGGAGGCTGAAGGTAAAGTCGAGCCGCATCCAGCCGATTTGCCGCTGCCCCATACCCCTCCAGGGGATGGACCTCCTGGACCTTCTGGCCGGCAGCGAGGGAATGTTGGGCATCGTCACGGACTTGACTTTGGCCTTGACCTCTGCTCCTCTCGTTCAGTGGGGCATTATGTTTTTCTTTGAGGAGCTTTCTGGGGCCCTGGCATTTTCACAAAGCGTCGTCGCCGGCGACAGAGCAGGGCCCGCCGACCTGGAGGCCGTGGAGTTTTTCGACCGAACTTCCTTGGACCTGGTGGAAGAGCTGAAAAGAAGCGTGACCCGGCTCCACCTTGTGCCGGACATTCCCGCCGAGTATCAGGCGTCGGTGTATGTTCATCTGTCGGCCGGGAACGCCGACGCGATGGAGGAAGCGTTGCTGACCCTGCTGGACGCGTTTTCCGCCTGCGGAGGAAATGAAGAGGCCACATGGGCGGCGGAGGGCGAGGACGAAATGGAAAAGTTCAAGGTGTTCCGTCATGCCGTCCCCGAGGCCGCCAACGCCCGTTTCGACGATCTCCGTCAGAGCTGTCCGGGGGTATATAAGCTGTCCACCGACTTCACGACGCCCCTGGATTGCATGGAAGAGGCCGTGTTTATGTACCGGCGGGGCATGAAAGAACGGGGCCTCTCCGGGGCGGTCTTCGGCCACGCCTCGGTCGGCAGGCTTCACGTCAATCTCTTCCCTGAGACGCCAGGGCAAATAGAGGTGGCTCAGGCTCTCATAGACGATTGGGCAAAGCACGTCATCGTCATGGGGGGAAGGCTTGCCGGCGAAAACGGCGTCGGCAAGGTAAAGCGTAATTTATTGCGCCACATGCCCGATGAGGAGCTTGCGGCGGCGCGTGCCGTCAAAGATTTTTTCGACCCGGACGGGCTTCTCAACCCGGGCAATATGTTCTAGACCAGGGGAGGAGGTACGGGCTTTGGAGCGATCTTCCTACGAAGTGTACCGCCTTATCGACCAGGAAAGCGAACGTCTGGGCTTGGAAATTCGCTGGGCGGGCGAGGTGTGGTGCAAGCCGGGCTTTGTACTCGACCGATATCACCAGCGTTTTCTGTTGCTCTACATTTACGACGGTATCTGCCTCTATGACGATGGAAACCGTTTTCTGCGTTTGGACCCCGGAACTCTGATTCTCTACAAACCCCACGAGCACCAGCATTACGCAACCACCGAAGAATCCGACCTTCACTACTACGGCATCGCTTTCAGCGGCAAAATAATCGAAGAAACCATAGCGAGAATGCCTCTGCTGCAGAAAAGCATCCATAACGTGGGCGTGGACGACTACCTCGCTAAAGCCATATCGAACCTGATCCGTCAGATGATGGTCGTCGCCCCCTCCCGCAGCGAAATCGTCTGGGGAGAATTTTTCCGTGTACTGGGGCTCATCAACGGCGCCATTCTCAAGGAAAATTACGTGGATCGCGCGGATTACAACCAGGTGTCGCAGCTCAAAAACGCGGAACAGCATATCGCGGTCAACTACAACGTGGACCTGAACATCAAAGAAATTGCCCAAACCTCCGGCTACAGCGTTTCGTGGTTTGAAAAACTGTTCCGCAAGCACTACGGAATGTCCCCCCTTTCCTACCAAGCGAAACTGCGCATAGAACAAGCCCGAAACATGATCTCCACGGGCATCTTCCGTATATCCGAGATCAGCTCCGCTGTCGGTTTCAGCGATCCCTTGTATTTCAGCAAAGTCTTCAAAAAATACGTCGGGGTGAGCCCCAAAGAATACCGGCTGCAGCAGCGCAAAAAAATTTAGTTCCGGCCGAAATTTGTCACTCGGTACGCTTCACTGTGGGCGACACGTCGGGTAGGTTAGAATGGGGCCAAAATTCCGGGCGGGATCGGCGCCCTTGATAAAAATATCTCCTCCTTGTATACTGGCAACGCGGGGGCTCAGTCTCATGCGGCGAAGGCTCGTGAATCCTGTCAGGCCCGGAAGGGAGCAGCAGTAAGCGATGTCCGTCGGGTGCCATGAGCCCGCTGAGTTCCCGCGAAATACTTCAGTTTAGAAAATATTAGAAAATAGAACAACCCTTTCCTTTCCCTATTTCCCTATTTCCCTATTTCCCTTAAATTTCTTGCAATCTTTTTATAATCCGTAAACGTTAACCGTCATGTTGTCGTAGACGTGTTGTTCTTGGAAGAGTCGGTCGTACCAGGTTTTGCTTTCGTCCTCGTCCAGGATGAGGAGATAAACCTCGTAGGGCTGGCGCGGTTTTGCGTAAGCGACCACCTGCGTGACGCCGTAGCGCACCCCGACTTCGTGGGCTTGGGTGTTGTCGAAGAGGCGGATTTCGACGACGAAACGCTCTTCCCGTCGCTCGCCGTTCTCCAGACTGTAACCCCACCCCACGCTGATGTCGACGCACCCGGTGGACAAGGCGTAATCGCATTCCATGCGCCCACGGTCGCCAAGAACGTAATGGAGGAAGGTATGCAACAAAATCTGAGCCAACACGCCCTGCAGATCGTACCGGCGGCCCCAAACCAGAAAATACTCGCAGTAAAGTTTTTGGTAAAATTTGATCATTTCGCGAAAATCCAGCCGTCTGTCGGGCCTGAGAAATTTGGAGCGGTCGACGACGTGGGACAGTTCATCTTTTAAGTTTCTGCCCATCACCTTGGGGATGATTTCCCGGTATATCGCGTTGGGAATTCCCCACCCGCCGGGAGATTTCCTGATGAGTTCCAGGTCCTCCAAATAATCCAGGTCTTCTTGAAGAGGTTTCTTTTCCCACCTTCCGCCGATCAAGATGGGGAAAAGCGTCTCCCGAACGCTGCGGGAGGAGAGTTTTGCCGCCAACTGATCCATGTAGATATCCTGGCGGGCCAGGAAATGATCTTTCGCCGCGTCGATCATTCCGAAAGTGACGGGCTTCGAGGCGTCGCTGCCGAAACCCATCTCGTAAAGGCCTTCGCAAAGAAGGGTGTTCACCAGCCAAGGGCGCCCTCCCGTCAAAGAATAGAGCCGGGAATAGACGGCTTCTTGAAAGGTCTGCCCCGTCTCCGCCGTGTATTGGTCGCACAGCTCCTTGATTTCACCCTGAGTGAAATTGTAGAGGACGAGAGTATGATCCCGGATGTCCGATCCTGATCGGCCAAGCAGGTACTCGTCTTTGCCGATTTCTATGTCGCTGTCCCTCACGTCTCGCGCGCCGCTTAAAATGACGGATTGGGGAAACAGGCGCGGGCTGCTGATCTGGCCTGTCCGAAGCTGCCTCATGACAGACGTCAGGGTTTCCCCCCTCAAAACGTCGATGCCGTCGAGCAAAAGGACGATAGGCGCCTGAGGAGGCTGCTCTCTGTACATCCACCGTTCGAAGAGGGTGACCAACGCGCCGTCCGGTCCCGTGTGCTCCAATATGGACACGAAATTTTGGTGAGGCCAGGGGTCCTGAAACTCGAATTCCGCTTCCTGGGCGATCCGGCTCAAAATCAGCTTTATGCCGCGCTCCGTGTCGTTGCCCGCCACTTGAGCGGTTTCCACGTTGCAGTAAAGGCAGCGGTATTTTCCCTCCTCGTTCAGCTTCTTTTTGAGAGTCAACAAAAAAGTCGTCTTCCCCGATTGCCTGGGCGAACACACGGAAAAATATCGTCCTCTCGAGAGAAGAGTTTCAAGCAAGGGATAATCTATGCGTTTCAATGGATTCAAACTGAAATGTTCTTGTTCTCTGTTGGGGCCTGTAATATTAAAATGCCGCATATCGCTTTAAATTCCTCCCGCCATCTCGATTTAGAGACACAGATAAAATTTTCCCTCCAAATTTCCCCTCTAAATTTTTTCCCAAAATCTCTCGTCGACGAAGCCGCCTATGGACGTTCATTATAACCTACCGACTTCCACTGACGGAAACGCAACAGGGACTATTCTTCTTCCCCGCAGTTCTCCTCACTCAGTCCTCCTCTTCGAAGGTGCGGCTCCATTTATCGCTGGGAAGCCATTTCTGCAGGACACGCTCGATTTCGTGGAACTCGAGAGGTTTTGCCAGGAAGTCGTTCATGCCGCTCTGGAGAAACATGTCCCGGACGTCTCCCACCACGTTGGCCGTGAGGGCCACGATGGGCAGTTTCCGATACTTCTCCCCGGGAAGGCCGCGGATGATCTGCGTGGCGTCCACGCCGTCCATTTGGGGCATCATGTGGTCCATGAACACGATGTCGTAATCGTTTTTTTCGACGAGTTCGATGGCCGCGGCTCCGGATTGCGCGACATCCACCCTGCCCCCGTACATGAGCAGCGCATTTTCTGCGATGACCAGGTTGATTTCGTTGTCGTCCACCACCAGAAGAGAAGCGTCGTGGAGCCGCAAAACGGACTCGTCCTCCGTCCGACAGTTTTTGTCGTCGCCGTAGGCCGTTCTTTCGTCCAGCAGCTTCGCCACGGAAAGGCTCGTGAAGGGCATGGAGATGTTTTTCACGTGAGACGGCAGTCCCTGCCCGTCCATCAGGCCGCGCGAAACGGCCACGAGCCGCGTCTCCGGGCAGGGAACGAGGCAGACGGAGGAAAATTTGTCGAAGTCGAAAAAGGCGTGGGAAAACTGCGGAAAAATTTCCGGTCCGTGGACAATATCGAAAGCCACGGCCAATTTAGCCAAGGTCTCGGAAAGCGCCTCCGCCTTGGCAGGGTTGGAAAGCCAGATGGCCACGCGGCGGTCAGGGTCCCCGGAAAGGGTGACGGCCGGTTTGAAATTTTCCACCTTTTGCACCACGTAAAACGAAAAGCAGGAGCCCTGTCCGTAAACGCTTTCTACGTGGATCTCTCCCTCCATCAGCTCCACCAGCTTTTTCGAGATGGCGAGCCCGAGGCCCGTTCCCTCAATGCCGCGGTTTTTACGGGTGTCCAATTGAGAAAAATTCTCGAACAAAAGAGGAATTTCTTCGGTACGGATACCGATGCCCGTGTCCCGAACCGCGATTTTCAGCTTGTACCGCCCGTCGTCGCCGGCGGGTTCCGCGCCCACCGTCAAGGTTATGCGGCCCGTGTGAGTGAACTTCACGGCGTTTGTCAGCAGGTTGATGGCGATCTGTTTGATGCGGGTCATGTCGCCGATCATTTCCTGGGGCATGCGGGGGTCGTCGTCCACGATGAAATCGAGGGGTTTGTCTCCCAGACGGACGTAGATCATCGTCACGATGTCGTTGATGAAAGAACGGACGTCGTATTTGTCGGGCATCAGTTCGATTGCGCCGGCCTCGATTTTCGAGAAATCGAGAATGTCGTTGATGATGGAGAGCAGCGTGATCCCCGCGTTTTTGATGCTGCCCAGGTATTCCCGTACGGATTCCTGAGGGAAGTGGCGCAGGGCCAGGTCGGTCATTCCCAGTATGGCGTTCATGGGCGTGCGGATTTCGTGGCTCATATTGGCCAGAAATTCGGATTTCGCGCGGTTTGCCAGCTCGGCGGTCTCCAGGCGCCGCTGCTCGGTGATGTCGGTGTAGAATCCTTCCAAAAGCCGCGGGCTGCCGTCGGGATTTTTTTCCACCACCCGACTGCGCTCCCATATCCATTTGACGCTGCCGTCCTTCGTGATCATCCGGAAGGTGGTTTCCAGGGGCAGGCCGATGGAAAGAGTCTCCGCGTTGAGGTTTGCCACGGTTTCCACGTCGTCGGGATGCACCATATCGAAAAATTTCAAGGCATTGTTGTTCACCAGCTCCTCGGGCATATAACCGGTGAGCTTGTAGCATCCCTCGCTGACGAAGGTGATGGTGAAGTCCGGCGGGTTGTTCAGGCACTGATACACCATGCCTGGAAGGTTGCTCATCAAAGTCTCCAAGCGCCGCATCAAGCTCCGGCGCTCGGCGCTTTCCATGGCGAGGGCGGTGAAATCCGCCAAGGAGGAGGCGAAGTTCTGCTCCTCTATGGTCCACTTGCGCCTCTCCGGAAAATCTTCGCAGCGGTCCTGCTCGATGCAGACCACCCCCACCAGCTTTCCCCCCACGCGGATGGGAGCGTCCAGGAGCGCGCAGATCTGCGGGCCGTAATCGTCTCGCAGGTCCGAAAGAGGGTTGGGCTGATCGATGTCGTTGATGACCAGCAGGCGTTCCACCGAGAGCAGCTTCACGTACTCTTTACGGTTGTTCAAAGGGAAATCTTCCTGGACGACCAGCCGGTCCGTCACGCTGTTGTAGCTGGCGATGCTGTGGAGGGTCCGCGCGTCGGCGGACATGCGCCATATTCCGACGCGGTGTGCGTTCAAGGCGTAACAGCCTTCTTTCGCGATAACGTTCGCCGCGTCTTCTAAAATTCCAGCCGTGAGGGCGGGGGTTTTGGTGATTTTCCCCAGAGCGCTGCTCAATTGATTCGCATATTCGTTGCCGGCGGTGTTCAAACTTTCCCCTCGTTTCCCCATAAGGTTTTTCCGAGCCAAGCCCTTTTGATTTGATATGTTATGATTATTTTATTATGGCTTTATAATTTGACAAGTCAATAAAGAAGAGTTTGAAGATTAGAAGATTACGGGGAGCGAATTTGTATAATCGGCGATGTTTCGTTTAAAGCGGTGTCCCTGGCACAGGCGGGAGGTGTAGACTTTCACTGTGAGAGACGATCTGAAAGACGAAGTGCGAGACGAAGTGAAAGATGATGAAGTGAAAGATAATGAAGCGAAAGACAATCAAGTGAAAGACAATGTGAAAGATTGCGGCGAAGTTCATTTTTTCGACGAGGTGGTCGAGATAATAGAGCGCCTGAGAGCGCCGGGAGGATGTCCTTGGGACAGGGAGCAGAAACTCACGGACCTGCGCGCCTACATCGTCGAAGAGGCTTACGAATTGGCGGACGCCATTACGGAAGAACATAGAGAAGAGCGCATGGACAAGGTCCGCGAGGAGGCAGGGGATCTTCTGCTCCAGATTGTTTTCGCGGCCTCCATCGCGAAAGAGGCGGGAGCGTTCGACATCCGAGACGTGGCGCGCGCCCTCTGCGACAAGCTGATCCGCCGCCACCCCCATGTATTCGGTGAAAACGGAGCGGAAATGGACAGCGGGCAGGTACTGCGCAACTGGGAGCGCATAAAACGGGGAGAACGCAAAGACAAACAAGAAGAGCTTTCCATTCTGGCCGGAGTCCCCAAAGGTCTGCCTCCCTTGTTGAAAGCCCATCGAATGCAGGGCAAAGCGGCTCACGTGGGCTTCGACTGGCCCCGAGGGGATTTGAAGCCTCTCTTCGAGAAGTTGGGCGAAGAGGTGGAGGAGCTGAAAGAGGCCGTCGCGGCAAACGCCGCCGACGAGATGGAGGACGAGCTGGGGGACGTGCTTTTTATGACGGTAAACTTGGCCCGGCATTTGGACGTTAACCCGGATGCAGCCCTTTCCCGGGCCTGTGCCAAGTTTGCGGAGCGGTTCCGGAAAGTGGAGCGGGCCGCGTCGGATAGGGGCCTTCAGTTGGAAGGCTGTTCGCTGTCAGAGTTGGACGCGTTTTGGAATGAAGCCAAAAGTGAAATCAAAAACGAAATCGAGAATAAAATCAAGAATAAAGTTAAGCATTGAAATTCAGTACTATTATTGAAGTTAAATATTGCATTGAAGTTAAATATTGCAGTTGAATATTGAATCGAGTGACGAGTCAAGGCGGATGAGATTCAGTCAAACGAGAGGGGAAAAGACAATGCCAAAAGATAAGGCGGCAAAACACGCCGCGCAAAGCGAAACCTCGCACATCGAACGTCCATCCAACGCAGAGCGGAAGGAGGAAAATGTCTCCCCGGCAAAGCGCAAGGGAATGATCATGGAAACGGCGCTGCGCGACGCCCATCAGTCTTTGATCGCCACCCGGATGCGGACGGAGGACATGATTCCGGTGCTGGAGACGATGGATGCCGTGGGGTACTACTCTCTCGAAATGTGGGGAGGAGCTACCTTCGACAGCTGTATGCGTTTTTTGGACGAAGATCCCTGGGAGCGGCTGAGAATCATTCGTAAACACATCAAGAACACGAAGCTGCAGATGCTCTTGCGGGGCCAGAATCTGGTGGGATACCGCCATTATGCAGATGACGTGGTGCGGGAGTTCGTCAAATACGCCGTGGGCAACGGCATAGATATCGTTCGGATTTTCGACGCGCTCAACGACTTGCGCAACATGGAGGTCGCGGCGGATCAGGTAAAGAAAGAGGGCGCTCATCTGCAGATGTGCATCTCTTACACCCTTTCCCCCGTTCATACCCTGGACGCTTTCGCGGAGCTGGCCTACAAAATGTCGAAAATGGGGGCCGACTCCATCGCCATCAAAGATATGGCGGGGCTTTTGAACCCGGTGGACTGCGTCAGCCTCGTGAAGGCCATCCTATCGAAAACCGACGTCCCCATCCAGCTCCATTCCCATTACACCAGCGGAATGGCCTCCATGACGTATTACGCCGGTCTCGAAGCGGGGGCGTCCGTGGTGGACACCGCCATTTCGCCCTTCTCCATGGGAACGAGCCAGCCGCCCACGGAATCCATAGTGGCGGCTCTCGCGGGCGGTCCTCTGGACACCGGCATCAAGCTGGAAAATCTGGTGCCCGTGGCGGAATATTTCAAAAAACTTCGAGAGAAGTACAGCAGCCTCATCGCGGATATCGGCGGGGTCGACATCAATATTCTCCGATACCAGATCCCGGGCGGCATGTACTCGAATCTGGTGAACCAGCTCAAGGAGCAGAACGCCCTCGGCAAGCTGGAGGACGTCATGCAAGAAATTCCTGTCGTGCGGAAGGCTATGGGCTATCCTCCCCTGGTGACCCCCACCAGCCAAATCGTGGGCACCCAGGCCACCCTCAACGTTCTGACGGGACAAAGATGGAAGGTTATCCCCAAGGAGGTCAAACAGTATTTTCTGGGCTACTACGGCACGGCGCCCGCTCCTTTGGACCCGGAGGTTCAGAAGCTGGCGATAGGGGACGACCCCCCCATCACCTGCAGGCCGGGAGAGAAAATCGCGCCGGAGCTGGAGGACGCTGAAAAAGCGTCCGCCGCTTGGTCTCTGCAGCCGGAGGATGCCCTGACGTGGATCATGTTCCCCCAGATCGCCAAGGACTTCCTGCCCAAAAAATATGCGCGCTCCACAAAGAGAGACGTGGGACTGAACGAACTGGTGGACGAAAGCGCTTACCCTGTTTAAAGAGGAAGATTTCGATAGGGAGGTTTTTTTAACTGACGATGGAACCCAGCGAAAGTACGGCTGAAGGAGTGACTGCGATTCGAGGCGTGCCGAGTCCCTGGTCGGAGGGCGTCGAAATATCCGGGGAGAGCGCGATGCTGCGTCTTTCCGGGGCGAACGACGAAAATCTGGAGGCCATACAAGAGCGCTACCCCGTCAACTTGGTGGTCCGCGGCTGCAGCATTCAAGTGGGCGGGTCCGACAGGGAACCTGTCCGAATCGTGAGCGACTTGATACGCCAGCTCTCTGTCGTCGCCGACAAAGGGTACGACGTACACGTCGCGGATGTGAGGTATGCGATGGACGCGTTAGCGGAGGGGCACGAGCCCAAGCTGGAAGCTCTTTACTCGGATATCATCTGCACCACGGCCAAGGGAAGGCCGATCAGGGCGAAAACGGTAGGACAGCGCGCTTACGTGAACGCGATGAGGGAGAACGACATCCTTTTCTCCGTGGGCCCCGCGGGGACGGGCAAAACGTACCTGGCGGTCTGCGAGGCGGTGTCGATGCTGAAATCGGGGGCAGTCGCGCGCATCATTTTGGTGCGTCCGGCGGTGGAGGCGGGGGAGAGTCTGGGCTTTTTGCCCGGAGATCTCAGAGAAAAGGTAGAACCCTATGTCCGCCCGCTCTACGACGCGTTTTACGACCTTTTGTCGCCTGAGCGGTTCGCGAGATACATCGACAAGGGCGTTATCGAAATAGCTCCTTTGGCCTATATGAGGGGGCGTACCTTGAACGAAAGTTTCATCATTCTGGACGAGGCGCAGAATACCACCCCCGAGCAGATGAAGATGTTTCTGACTCGGCTGGGATTTGGATCGAAAGCGGTGGTCACGGGCGACGTCACTCAGATCGACCTGCCGAACGGAAAAGAGTCCGGGCTGAATCACGTCCGTGCCATTCTCCAGAACATCAAGGGAATAGGCTTTTTCGATTTGACCCACACGGACGTCGTGCGTCACGAGATCGTCCAGAAAATAGTGCAAGCTTACGAACGTTATGAGCAACAGCAATCATAAGGCCAATAAACACAAGACCAATAAATTTGGGCATAAAGTTTCCTCCCAGAGATTGAAACGCGTTTTCGGCGAGTTCGATGCCTCTCATTATGTGGTCCCCGTGATGCTTCTTTTGTGCGTGGGGGTCGCGGTCATCCTGCTGGAGTGGAGTTACGCCTCCAGCGGGCACAACTTCACGGTGGGTGCCCCGTCCCCCTACAGCTACGTCGCGGTTTCCCCCATGAGGTATCTGGACATCGCTTCCACGGAGGACTTGCGCCACAGGGCGGGAGACTCCGTGGCGGGCGTCATGGTGCGGGACGTCGGCGCAAGCGATCGCATGAAGCGGCGTCTGTCCGAGTTTCACGCCATTCGAGACTGGGCTGCGCCGGTGAAAGGTTTTTCCGGGGAGCTGATGCAGGCCTTCGGCGGCCTGCCCGACGACCGCAGAGAAACGCTCCTCGCCTCCGCCGACGCCGTGGGTGATATCTACTTCGCGGCTCTGGCCTCGGGAGATGTCGGAGGGTTGAGGCTGGGAGAGGAAAAATCCGTGCTGTGGGCGGAAATCGAGAAGCTGGGGATGTCCGCCGCGGAGGAAAACCTCCTTTACCAACTTTTGGAGGAAGTCGCCGATCCCAGCTACAAAGTGGATCCCAAGCTGACGCAGTTCGTGCGCGACACGGCGAAAAAAGCGGTTCCTTCCATCGAACGTCAGTTGGAGCCCGGCAAGGTCATAGTCGAGCAAGGGCAGACCGTGACTCCTCAGATTGCACGTTTGTTGCGGCTTCAAGGTTATTCGGAGGACGAATTTCCCCTGCACCAGCTTCTCGTGCTGTGCCTTTTGATGTTCGTTCTGCCCTTCTGGCTGGAAATTTCGGCGAAAGAGATACCCGAAAGCCGCCCCACCGGGAGCTGCGTGGTGTTTGTCATCAGCGTGGCCTGGCTGTGCGAGGCGACGGGCGCTCATGTGGGCATTGCAGGCGCCGGGATCTTACCCGCGGTGACTCTGGCGTATCTTTGCATGTCCCGACGCTTCGCGTTCAACGTTTGTCTCGCGGGGACGGTCTCGGCGGTGTTTCTGATCACGGGGCTTTCCATCTACAGCGCTTTGTCGCTGCTGATTTTCGGATTTGTACTTTCCATCAGCGGATTTTACATTCTGCACAAGATCGACTCCCGGGAAAATCTGGGGTATAAAGTCTTGGTCATGGCCGCTTTTATGGCCGTGCTGACGGTGATCATCCGCAGGTTTCAAGGCTTCCCCGTAACCTGGGAGTCTCTGAGGCTGAGCTGGCCCCTGGGGGAAACGTGGCGCGTGGTGGGGCAAATTTTGTTTTTCGACCTTGTGGTGACGTACCTCATAATCGGCCTTTTGCCCATGATCGAAAACCACATCGGCGTCCTTTCCATTCTCAAAACGAGAGATTTGAGTCATCCTTCCAGCCCGCTGCTCCGAAAGCTCCAGGTGGAGGCCCCCGGAACCTATCACCACAGTTTGATGATCGGGACCCTGGCGGAGAACGTCGCGGAGGAGTTGGGGATGGACGAGAACCTGATGAAGGTGGGAGCGTACTACCACGATATCGGCAAGCTGCGCCGCCCCCGGTTTTTTGTGGAAAATCAACTGGGCGGCGAAAATATTCACGATACCATGTCCCCGACCCTGTCGGCTGTGGCGATCATCGCCCACGTTCGAGAAGGAATCGAACTGGCGAACGAATTTGGCCTCCCAAAAAAAGTGAAAGAGTTCATTGCCGAGCATCACGGAACGACCTCTCTGGGTTATTTTTACAAAAAAGCTCTGGCCCAGGGAGAGAAAGTCGAACTGGAACAGTTCTGTTACCCCGGCCCCAAACCCCAGTCCCGCGAAACGGCGCTTTTGATGCTGCTGGATTCCCTGGAAGCGGCCATGAGGGCGGAGAGCAGAAATATCTCCAGAGTGGAGGACATTCGAGAAATCATCGAGCGGGTCGTGGCGGCCAAGATCACGGGCAAACAACTGGAGGATGTGGATTTCACCTTCAAGGAAATAGAGCGCGTCAAAGAGGCGATGCTCAAAGCCTTCCAGTCGATGTATCACACGAGAACAGTCAAAGAAATAAAAGAGGTAAAAGAGGTAAAAGAGGTAAAAGAAGTAAAGGCCCAGGCCCCTGATGCCCCTCTTCCCGTCCCTCTTCCGGCCGACAAGGATTTTGTCGGCCGGAGCATGAGCCCGTAAAGACATGAGTCGAGCAGGATATGAATGGGCCGAAGGGGCTCCCCCTGAGCTAAATCTATGGGAGGGATTTAGGTTTTGAAATTACAGTTGAATATCGACGCTTCGGAGGACGACGACCCTCAAAGTTTCCTTTGTTTATTTTCGCCCAGTGCGGTCAAAAATTTGGAGAGGGTTTTTCAGGAAGAATTGCCGCTTTTCTGCCCTGAGATAGACAGGTACGCTCAGGTGGAGATCTCCCTTTCGTTTTTGAACGGCTCAGAGATGAGAAAGATCAACGAAAGCCATAGAGACGCGGACGAGCCTACAGACGTGCTGTCTTTTCCTCTTTGGGAGGATCAGGGGCGATTCGTGCCCCAGGGCCTGCCGGAACTGCTGCCCTTGGGGGATATTCTCGTCTGCCCCGAAGAAGTGAGGCGCATCCACTGTTCTCTGCCTTACAGAGAGGCCCTCTGCCTGGTTTTGGCCCACGGTTTTTTGCATTTGCTGGCGTGGGACCACGATACCCCCGAAAAAGAACAGGCGATGTGGGAGCGCCAGGCCTCTTTGAAGTCGAAACTGCTGAACGCGCTCCAGGAGGTCCGCTGATGGGGGTGTTCTCCGACGTTGTGGTCCCGTTATTGGGGGGCCTTTTCTGGCTGATCGTCCTGCTTTTTCTGTCGGCTTTCTGCAGCGCCTCCGAAACGGCCATCACCACGGCGGGACGGGGCAAACTTCTGGCTCTGCAGGAGACGCGGCCTTTTTACAAATCTTTGTTCCACTGGATGCTCAACGATATACAGCGGGTTTTGACCCTTTGCCTGATCGCCAACAATGTCGTCAACATCGGGGCCAGCACACTGGCCACGGCTATCGCCCTGAAGTTTTTCGGCGGAGGAGGGCTGGTTTACGTCGTGCCCTTCATGACGGTGATGATCGTCATCTTCGGCGAAATCCTGCCCAAGAGCATCGCCATCATCTATTCCGAGCGGGCTCTTCTCTTTTGCGCGCCTATTCTGCGCGTTCTCGACTTTGTGGCCTACCCCTTCACCCGTCTGCTTCAGGCAGCCGTTTACGCCATCGGGTGGCTTCTCCACATCGACTTGAAACGGCAAAGCCCCTTTGTAACCCGGGAAGAAATTGAGCAAGTGGTCAATATCGGAGAGCAAAGCGGCGCCCTGGAAGCCGTCGAACGCCGCATGATCCACGGCGTCATCGACTTCGAGGAAACCCGGGTTTACGAAATCATGGTCCCCCGGATCGACGTGGTGACCATCGAGACCGCGGACACTATGGGCGCGGCGATGGAAGTGTTCATCGAACACGGGCACTCGCGCCTGCCGGTGTACGACGGCAGCCCCGACAACATCGTGGGCATCCTCTACGTCAAGGATACCCTGAAGCACCTGATCGCGGGGGATCTCCAGCAGCCCGTGGGGTCTCTCGTGCGGAAACCCATGTTCGTTCCCGAGAGCATCCGGACCGTGGAGCTGTTGGAGGCCATGAGGCGGGATCACGTGCATATCGCCGTGGTGGTGGACGAATACGGCGGAATTGCCGGCATCGTCACCATGGAGGACCTGCTGGAGGAGATCGTGGGGGAAATTCAGGACGAATACGACCAGGAAGCCCCCGACATTCTCGAGGAGGAAGACGGCTCGTACCTCGTTCAGGGGAACATGAGTCTGGAAGACTTGAGCGAGGCTTTGAAGTGTCCTTTCGAGTCCGACGACGCCGAGAGCATCGCGGGGCTCGTCCTGTCCTTGGCGGGAAATTTCCCGGAGGACAACGACGAATTCGAATATGAAAACTGGATCATCAAGGTCGTGGACCTGGAAGATCATCGCATAAAGCTGCTTCGCCTCATGCGGAAAGACCATTCTCCGAAAAACGAGGAAAATGAATTGAAAAGCCAAGGCCCGAAAGGCCAAAGCTCGAAAAATCAAGGCTCTAAAAATCAAAATCTGAAAGGTCGGGGCGCTGCCTGAAGATCGAATTTTGGGGAAATTTTGGAAAAAATATCATTTGGAAAGGGGAAGAGCCCCAGGTGACGGACAAACGTACATTCCACTGGCCTTGGCCCGATGTGCCCGCCGAAACCCTTCTGCAAAGAGCGCGGGGCGTGGCGGAACGTGCCTACGCGCCCTATTCGAATTTCAAGGTAGGAGCTGCGCTTTTGACGTCGGACGGCAGCGTCGTTCTGGGTTGCAACGTCGAAAACGCTTCCTACGGCATGTCGATTTGCGCGGAACGCAGCGCTGTCGTCAGCATGATCGCCATGGGGCATCTGGACCCTGTAGCCATCGCCGTCGTGGGGGGACGATCTGGCACGCCCTGCCCTCCCTGCGGGGCTTGCCGACAAGTTTTGGCGGAGTTCAACCCCGACATGCTGGTGGTCTTGGAGTCCCCCAACAGAATCATCGTCATGAACGTCAACGAGCTTCTGCCTCTCAGCTTTTCCTTGACGGAAAGAACCTGAGTCGATGGCCAAAATGAGGTGCGGGGTCGTTTCCCTGGTAGGGCGTCCCAACGTGGGGAAATCGTCGCTGATCAATGCTCTTCTGAAGGATAAAGTGGCCGTGGTTTCCCCGAAACCTCAGACCACGCGCAACGCCGTGCGCTGCATCTACAACGGCGAAGGGGCGCAGATCGTTTTTACGGACACCCCGGGGATTCATCTCCCCAAAAACAAGCTGGGGCGCTTTCTCTGCGACTCCGTAAAGGACACCCTCGACTACGCCGACGCGGTTTGCTGGCTGGTGGAGGTGGGAGACCGAAAAATCGGCGCCGAGGACAGAGAGGTGATAGACGCTCTTGCGGACGTCACCTGTCCCGTGGTTCTTGTGGTCAACAAGTGTGATCGGGCCGACTCTCGTGACGGTCCGGAGCGGGTCTATGGGCTTTACGAGGGCGCGAGGCCCTTCGCGGGGCACACGGCTCTTTCGGCGAAAAGCGGCAAGGGGGTCGCCGCGCTCATCGGCATGTTGCTGCCGTTTCTGCCCGAAGGGGAGCCCCTGTACGATCCCGATATTTTGATGGACAGCACGGAACGCTTCAGGGCGGGGGAAATCCTTCGGGGTCATGTGCTGTCTCTGCTGCGGGACGAGGTTCCTCACTGCGTCGCCGTGGAGATCGAAGAATACAAAAGCCCCGACGAATATCCGGACCGCCGCAAACTGTACGTCCGCGCGTCCCTGATCGTGGAAACTACGGGACAGAAGGCCATCTTGATAGGCGAAGGGGGGAAAATGCTCAAAAAAATAGGCCAGGCCGCCCGGTTCGACCTGGAAAAAGCCACCGGTCATTCTGCGTATCTGGAACTGTGGGTGAAGGTTTCCCCCCGATGGAGACAATCCGATCTGGTCTTGAGGCGTCTGGGCTATTCCCGCCCCGGCAGCCGATGAGCCCGTGAACCAGAAGCCGGTGGGTTTTCGATCCGCCTCGGGCGTGGTGTTGAGCCGGCGTATCGTCGGCGAGGGAGATTTGCTGCTGACCCTTTTTCTCAAAGGAATGGGGATGACCTTCGCCTCCGCCCCCGGAGCGGCGGGGGGAAAAGTGCGCTTCGGCGGGGGAACCGAGCCCATGGTGTGGGGCGTCTTTGGCCTTTATCAGGGAAAAGGCGAAGAGGGCAGAAAATACCTCAAAAGCGTGGATATCGCCGACGACATGCTGAAGCTGCGGACCAGCGCCCGGGCGTTGTTTATGGCTGTGGGTTGGGCAAAGCTCCTGACCCGCCATCTGATGGAGGGGCACCCTGCGGACGATCTGCTGGCGAATCTCTATTGGAACATGAAATTATTGAACGAAGGAGAGATTTCCGCCGAGGTTTTGGAGTGGCGTTTTATCTGGCGCTGGCTGAAAAGCTGGGGGTTGGCCCCAGAGTTGGCGGAGTGGGCCGATTGCGCGCCCTGGGAGCTTGAACTGCTTCGACGAACCTCCGGGGCAAAGACCCCCGAGCTGAAAAAATTGACCGCCGACGTGGGCAAGGCGGGCGGAGCCCTTTTCGCAAGGGCAGCCCGGCGAGCGGAGATTTTTTTGAAAGAAATTTAGTTTGAAAAAGGAAATTTCATTTGAAAAGGGAAAATAACGGCCACCCGGCTTGTGAGCGACCCCGATTGTTTGTGAATACTCGTCAATAATTGTCGGGAAGGTCGTTTTCCAGCAGAACGACCTTTTGTTTACCTTTCCCGTCGAGTTCCCTCACCCTTGCCAGTCCCTGGAAGATGTCCTCCGAGATAAAAATGTTGTCATCGGGATAGCCGGCGTCCGCCAGTCCCTTTCGAATACTCTCCGTCTGACGTTTCCCGACGAGTATCACGAAATCGCAGACTTCGCTCGCTTGGGCTCCAAATTTTTCGTTGAGTTCTTTCGCTTTGACTCCTAGCTCGATCATACCGGGGGTCACCAGTATTTTGCAGCCGTCGAACATTGCGAGAACGTCCAGGGCCGCCTTCGCTCCGGCGGCGTTGGAGTTGTAGGCGTCGTCGATGAGGAGGTCTTTGCCGTGGCGGATCAATTGAAGCCGGTGGGGGACGCTCTCCAGCCTGCGCACTCCCATCGCTATTCGGCGCCGCTCGACGCCCAAGAAATCCGCGACGGCTATGGCAGCGAGGATGTTTTCGACGTTGTGTTTTCCGATAAGCTGCGTCTCGAAGGACATTTCTATGGAATCGGGCATCCTGACGGAAAAAGAAGACCCTTCCCCCGACGTGACGATGTTCCCCGCACGGTAGCCGCAGTCCTCGGAAAACCCGTAGGTGACGGTTTGCCCGGTTTGCCCCCGGCGAAGGCACTCGGCTCGGATATGGGGGTTGCCGAAGTTCAAGAAAGCCGCTCCATCGCCGGGGAGGGCGTCGGGCAGCTCGAATTTTGCCCTGACGACGTTCTCCAGGGATTTGAAGGATTCTATGTGCTGCGGCCCAATGGAGGTGAGTATCCCGTATCGAGGCCTCACGATATCGCATATCTCCGCTATGTCGCCGACGTTTCTCGCGCCCATCTCGCAGATGAAGATCTCATGAAAGGGCTTCAACTTCTCGCGCACGGTTCTCACCACCCCCAGCGTCGTGTTGAAGCTCTCCGGCGTCATCAGAACGTCGTATTTGACCGACAAAATTCTATGCAGAAAAAATTTCGTGCTTGTTTTGCCGTAACTTCCCGTTATACCCACGACAATAAGGCCGGGATGCTCACGCAATCGCCGCTTCGCGTCTTTAATGTAACTTTGGTTGATGGATTTTTCGAGGGGCATGTTCACTCTGTCGGCCAACAGGACGAAACAGGGAGCGAGAAGGTGTGCGGCCGCGAGACAGGCTGCCTGAACTTTCGGGTTTTCCACAGAGAAAAGGAAAAGCAGGAGCGCGGCGAGGAACATCCCTTGCGTGACGAGCATCCTCTTGACCCGGTTTGTGTAGACCAAGGGTTTTTTCGCCTGACGGGGTCTATTGAGATACCCTTGAAGGAGGAAACAGCATGAGCAGACGAGGAAAAGCGCACTCTGCCCTACCGGCGCCAGCAGCGCGAGGAAGACGGGAAGAACCGCGGCGTTCTTGCGCAGATAGTCCCCTTTGTTCTTTGCGAACCAGCGGAACTGCACCCCTGTTTTATAGGCGTTCAACTGGAACATGTGTACGTAATGCACGACGGAGACCCAATGACTGCAGAGAAATGCGAGGGACAGCCCGATCATGATACCCTCTGGATACCGAGAAACGAGTCGAGTACCCTTCCGAACACGAAAGGTTGGTCCAAAAAAGAGTAGTGACCGGCGTTTTTCAAGGTAACCAACCCGGAATCCGGGATCAGGCGCTCCATAATTTTCCCGTCTCCGAGAGGCGTGTCGCGGTCGTTTTCTCCCCAGATCAGCAAGGTGGGATAAGGGATAGAGGAGAAAAGGGGTGTCAAGTCTTCGTTGACCGTTTTCACGAGACATTCGCGCATCCGCGGGGACGCGCTGCGGTAATCGGCCGACCCGGCCCTGCGCCGCCAAGCCTCGAGAACCCCGGGCAGAAACCTCTCCACCGCCGGGAACGACAGAATTTTTCTGGCGCATTTGTAAAACCCCAGTCGCAGGTTTTGCCGGAGCGTTCTTCTGGGCTTGACCCCGGCGCTGTCCACCAGGACGATCTTTTCGATCTGGAACGGAAGTGTTTTCTTGACGGCCAGTTTGATGATGACCCGTCCTCCAAAAGAATGCCCGATCAAGATCACCTTGTCGACCTGAATTTTTTTTAGAAATGAAGCGACAAAATCCGCGTAGTCCCCCACCCCCCACGCGGCGGGCGGCTCTTCGCTGTCGCCGAAGCCCGGAAGGTTCAACGCGCACACCCTGCGGTCCGCTATGCGATGCAGGCAAGAACGGAACACCGAAAAGTCAGACCCCCAGCCGTGCAAAAACAAAACCGCAGGATTCTTAAATCCCGGCCTTTCAGATTCCAAAATTCCAGATTTCAGGTCTTCAGATTTCAGTCCTCTAAAGCGCCTCTCTTCGGGGCTCCTGTCGTAATAGCCGATGTGAATCCCCTCCAGACGCATTTCCTTGAAATGACTCACATCGTCATTCGTTTTTTTGTCACACATCCACATCCACACAACCAATCCCCGAAATTCAAAACTCGAACCCCGTATCGACATTTCAACCCGTAACCTGAATTCCGCAAAAATTATAACCCGAGTTTGACGGCAAGATGGGAAAAATGGGGAAAAGCTCTTCCAGGTTCGGTCTTGTCCGTAAACTCAACCCTCTCGAACCTCCACTTGTAACGTTCGCCTTGGCCGTATCCTATGCGCTATAATGCCGTTATAAGGAAAAATTTTCTGGAAATGGACATGAAAACGGGTCATGAAAAAAAGGGCAACGATTCTCGCGGGGATCGCAATTTTAGCGTGTATGTTTTTCATCGGCGCCGCCTTCGGGGCGGATCTGCCCCGTGCCCAATTGGACGAGTCGGAGCGATTCTTCACCGAGGCCTATCTGCGTTTCCTCAATCGGGACTACTGGGGGACTTCGGACTATCTGGACCGTGCTTTGAAGGCCAACACGTACTTGGTGGACTACTACCTCATGAAGGGATTGACGATGAACCGGACCGGCGACTACGGCGCGGGGCGGGAGGCTCTTGCGTACTACCTGGAGGTTCGCCCTATGGACTTCACCGCGCCCCGGATATTGTCCTACGCCATCGGGCAGCAGCGGGAACTGCGCAGGGTGTTGGGAACTTCCGCCCTCTCCGCCCGGTGGCAGATCACCCGGCCGGACTTCCAGAACGAGTTTGGGCTGGGGACGTTCAGGCCCCTCAGCGTCAGTGGAATGGGGAAGGCGGACGCCTGGGGCTCGGCCCTGTGTATATCGGATACCCTCGGAGACCGCGTGGACTTTTACACAACGGGAACCCCGGGGATAAAGAGCATTTCCGTGGAAAGCCCAGCCGTAACCCTTCCCATGGGGGACGATTCTTTTTACGTAGTGACCGTCAGCGGGGACGTACACTCCTTCATAGCGGGCGATACCCTATCCTTGGACTTCAGAGGTTCCTTCGACAACACGGTGGCGGACGCGGTGTCGTTTTCCGCCAGCGAGTTCGCCATTGCGGACCCCGTTGCGAGGGAAACGGCTTTCTACTCCCGCACGACCTTCTCCAAAACGGGCTCCTGGTCCCCTCCGGAGGACGAGTTCCTGTTCGAGCCCGTGGGGCTGGCGGCCTACGGCCCCTGGCTGGCGGTGGCGGACCGGGGAGGAGGCAGGGTTTTTTTTCTGAACGTCGTGAACGGGCGGGACTTTTTTTCCGTGGATATCCCGCGCCCGCGGGACGTTGCCTGGTCCGCCATAGGGGAGCTTTTCGTCATCAACGAGGACGGGGATATTTTCAGGGTTCTCGTGGATTTCCGAGACCGGAGAACCGAGTCCGCCGACCTGCTGGAAAGAGGTTTGGAGAACGGATGGGCGTTGTTTCCCTCTTCCCGGGGGGACCTGTACTGCCTGGATATCTCCGCCTCCAAGCTGTGGAAGGCCGTGTCGGTTCCGGACGTCAACGCATCGCTGGGTTTTTTGAGCATCGCCCGGCCCTCGGTGAGCCGAGAGGAAAACAAAGAGAGCTTCGTCCTGGAGGCCGATCTGATGTCCCCCTTCGTGACGTACTCGAAAATAGCGACCCTGGTGGTCCACGCGGTCTGGAACAACAAGACGATCCCATCCTTCGCCGAGCGGCGGGAGGGCACGGGGAAGATGGAAGCGCTGGTTTTCCACAGGCCCGCCCCCGTGGGCACCATCCACCCGGGGCTGGATTCCGTCGTAGCGGAAAACGGGACGGACATTCAGATCGCGTTGCCCTCCATCTGGAGTACTCAAAGAAGGACGTTGACGAACATCGTGGTGGATTCCTCCATTATTTTTTCCCAGGACGAGCTGGACGCCCTGACTCTTTTCTGCTTGAACAACGGAGTGGAGCTGGACCTGTGGGCCCGGTCGATCCCCGCGGTGGAGATGGTTCGGGCCGCCGCTCTCTCGGGCGGCAAGGTTCTCTTCTCCCTTGCCAGCGCGCCGGACCTGACGGCCCCCGACAGCAAAATTCAAATACGCATCCCCCTGCCTCAGGAGCTTTCTTCCTCCGGCTACCCCAGCCGTTCCATGCTGACGATATACCTGGACGTCGGCCTGATGCACACAAAAGATTGGGTCCCGCTCTGGCCCGACATGCTGGAATGACACCTATAAAAAACTTTAATCTCCAGTTTTTCCTTTTCAATTTTTAATTTTCAATACTTTAGTCTCTAATTTTTAATCTTTTAAAGAGAGGTTTTTAATTTGGGAAGTGCTTCTGCGCTCAAAAATGGTCCTATGCTCAAGGGTTTTCTGTTGGCCGCTTTTTTTGCCGTTTTGACCGCGGTGGGGGCGGCCTTGACGATCCCCACGCCCCTGGTTCCCATCACTTTGCAGACTTTTTTTGTGCTGATGTCGGGGCTTCTGCTGGGCCCCAAGTATGGGCCTCTGTCTCAGGTCCTCTATCTGGCGATGGGGCTGGCGGGGCTGCCCGTCTTTGCCGGAGGAACGGGGGGAATTCACCGCGTGCTGTCTCCTTCTTTCGGTTTCTTGCTGGGGTACCCCTTCGTCTCCTGGGTCACGGGCTTCCTGTCCTCCGGAAATTGGATTCCTAAAGAGGGGCGGAAGGCAGCCGTGGGGTACTCCTTCGTATGTTTCGCTGCGACGGCGGTCCTTTACGCCATCGCGCTGCCCTGCTTCCACTTCAACATGAAATACGTGGCAAAAACGCCCGTCAGCGTCGGCAGAACACTTCAGGTCGCGTTTCTGCCCTTCGTGATCGGAGATTCCATCAAGGCCGTCGTTGCCGGCTATCTGGCGCGCCGCTTGGTTCCCGCGCTGGGCAGGCTGCTGCCGGATAGATCGAAGTAAGACGCCCGGCGTCCCGGAACATGGCTGAGTCCTCCATAATAAACAACCCTACCAACTCTACAAAAATCCCCCCTATAAAAATTCTTCCCCGGGAGCGAGGCGCCATTCTTCAGTCTCTGGCGGCCGGCGTCGTGCCCCGCATAGGACTGCACCACATTCAGGTGGGGAGAAAAGACGAGACCACGGCCCTGCTGAGAGATCTGGAGCGCGTCGAGGACGGAGGGGCGGCGGTCCGTTTTGTGATCGGACCCTTCGGAACGGGCAAGAGTTTCTTCTTGAACCTGACGAGAACTCTGGCGTTGGAGAAAAAATTTGTCGTCATGCAGGCGGACCTCACCCCCGCCCGGCGACTCTCCGCCTCGGCGGGGCAGGCCGCGGCCCTTTACACGGAGCTGACCCGCAGCATGGCCGTCCGCTCGAAACCCGAGGGAGGGGCGCTGCCAGGGGTGCTGGAGCGATGGCTCGGCGAGTCGGTCTGGCAAGGCGAAAAAACGTCATACGCCGCACAAGCCCCGCAAAAAATCCGGGAAAAGCTGAAGCCTCTGTTGGACCGGGTTGGAGGGTATGTTTTCGCCGACGTTCTCTGCCGGTACCTGGAAGGATACCTTTCCGGCGCGGACGAACTACAGGAGGCCGCGCTGCGCTGGTTCTGCGGGGAATATGCCACCCGGACGGAGGCTCGCGAAGCCCTGGGCGTGCGCTCTATCGTCACGGACCGCGACCTGTACGATTACCTGAAGCTGTGGGGAGCTTTCGTGCGGTTGGCAGGCTACGAGGGGCTGCTCGTCTGCCTGGACGAGATGGGGGTGTTGTCCCACCGCCTGAACAACGCCCCGGCGCGAAACGCCAACTACGAGGTTCTGCTGCAAATTTTGAACGACTGCCTGCAGGGGAACGTCTCCGGCATCGGATTTGTCTTCGCCGGAACGGACGCCTTTCTGGACGATCCCAGGCGCGGCCTCATGAGTTACGGCGCGCTGGCCGGCAGGCTGGCCGCGAATCCCTACGGGCAAATGGGGGCCAAGGCGGGGCTGAAGGACTTTTTGGGGCCGGTGATTCGGCTGAAAAATCTTTCACCGGAGGATCTCTATCTGCTGCTCCACAATATCCGCAGCGTGTTTGCCCTTGGTGACCCCGCAAAATACCTCGTCCCGGACGAGGCCCTTCACGCCTTCATTCAGCGCTGCGCCCAAACCTTGGGGGCGTCCTTTTACCAGACACCCCGGGATGCGTCGAAAGCCTTCGTCGGCTTCCTTTCCCTGCTGGAGCAAAACCCGGGCGTCGGCTGGAGGTCTCTCTTGGGAAACGTCCCCATCGAGCCTTCCCTTGATCTTTCTCTTGATCCCTCCCTCGACCCATCTGATAATCCTTCTTTCCCTTCTGACGGGGACCCCGGCGGACAGGACGACGAACTCACGCGCTTCATACTCAAATAGCTTTCCGCCGAAGGAGCTGCACAACGATGGACAACGCCGATTCCGCCGGCAGCGCTTTTTATCTCCTTCATGCCTCCATTCAGCAGAAGTTGTATGACATGCGATGGACCGAGCTGCGGCCCATACAGGCGGCGGCCATTCGCGCCTTTTTTCAGGGGACGGAGGACCTGATCGTCGCGGCCGACACGGCGTCGGGCAAGACAGAGGCCGCTTTTCTCCCCATTCTCTCACGAATTTTGCAGATGCCGGGGCAGGGGTTGCGGGTTCTTTACGTCAGTCCGCTTCGGGCGCTCATCAACGACCAGTTCGGCCGTCTCGAGGACCTGTGCCGGCGGACGGGTATTCCCGTGTTCAAGTGGCACGGGGACGTCGCCTCTCCGCGCAAAAAAAAATTTCTGGCCGCGCCCGGCGGCGTGCTGCTCATCACTCCCGAGTCGATAGAGTCCATTTTCGTCAACCACTCTCAGCATGTCGCGCCCTTGTTCAAAAACCTTTCCTGGATCGTTCTCGACGAGCTGCACGCCTTCATGGGGACCGAGCGGGGAGCCCAACTGAAAAGCCTCCTGTCCCGCATCGAACAAGCCCGGCCCCGCGGTACTCACAGCGCGCGGATTTTGGCCTTGTCCGCCACCATCGGAGACTTGGAGATTGCCAAGGCGTGGCTGCGGCCCCATGCCCCCCGCGACGTGAAGGTGTTGACCGCTCCCGACGAAAAAGAAATCCTCTATCGCCTCAAAGCCTACCAGGGCCGCGGGCCCTGGACCCAGGAGGAAGAACAGGGCCGTGAGCCTTGGACCCAGGAGGAAAAACAGGCCCGTGAGCCTTGGACCCAGGAGGAAAGACAGGAACATGGGCCTTGGACCCAAGAAGAAAGGCAGGAGGGGGATGAATCCGGTCTCGGTGGCGAGGCGTTGCCTTCTCGATCGGACTACGTTTCCGATTTGATACGGCTGTTTCCCTCCACGGCTCTCGTTTTCGTCAACTCCAAACGTATGCTCGAACACCTGGCCTACACGGTCCAAAGGGTCGTGGAGGCCAAGAAATTGCCCGATCGTTATCGCGTCCACCACGGTTCCCTCTCGAAAGACGAGCGGGAGGACACGGAGGAGGCCCTCAAAACCCAAGAAGGAGTCGTCACGTTCTGCTCCAGTACCCTCGAACTCGGCATCGACGTGGGGAACGTCGAGCGCGTGGGGCAGTTCGGCGCGCCCTGGTCCGTGAGCGCCCTCCGCCAGCGTCTGGGCCGCAGCGGCCGCAAGGACGGAGAGCCATCCGCCCTGGTCCTCTTCATCGTAGACAAAACCGCGGGAGAATCGGAACACACGTCCGTCATCGATAAAATCCACCTGGAACTCTTGCAGACCGTCGCCATGTCGGAGCTTCTCTTCGAACGCTGGTGCGAGCCCCCCGCTCTGGGACTGCCTCATTATTCGACGCTGGCGCAGCAATGTCTGAGCGTTATCGCCGAAAAAGGAGGCGTCTCCGCAAAGCGGCTCTATGACATTCTGGTGGGTCAAGGAGCTTTCGTCGCCGCCTCTCACTCCGCGTTTACGGATATCCTGCGCTCTCTCGGAACCCACGATCTCGTCGAACAAACTCCGGAGGGCGCGCTCATTCTCGGGCTTGCGGGCGAGCGCCTCGTCCGGCGTCGGGACTTTTACGCCGCCTTCGCCGCGCCCCAGGAGATCTCCGTGGTTCATCGAGGGCGAAAAGTCGGCAGCATCTTCCTGGCCCTCGACATGATCCCCGAGGGACTCATTCTTTTGGCGGGGCGGCGGTGGAAAATTATGCTCATCGACTTGGAAAAAAACGAGATGACCGTGGAACCGGCGAAAGGCGGCAAGGCCCCGCCCTTTGGCGGCGACTCCGGGCCGGAAATCCACTCCCGCGTCCGCCGAAAGATGTTCGAGGTTTTGGCCGGCAACGACGTCCCTCGGTACTTGGACTCAGGGGCCGCAAACATGCTTCGGGAGGCCCGCTCCGCCGCCCGAGAAGCGGGGCTTCTGGATTCGCCGTTTTTGCGGCAAAAACGCGACCTCTTGTGGTTGCCCTGGGAAAGCTCCGCCGTTCACAGAACTCTGACCGCCTTGGGTCTGCTGGCCGAGCTGGAGGTGGAGGACCGAGGCATCGCCTTGGAATTCAAAAGAACGACCCCTGGCGAACTCCGGGAGGCCTACGCGCCTTTTCTGGAAAACCTTCCCACAGTGGAGCGCATCGCCGCAAAGTTCGAGCTTGCCCTCAAAGGACGCGAAAAATATGATTGTTATCTCCCGGAAAACCTCCTGCTTGAGTCCTTCGGAAAAAAATATCTCGACATTCAAGGGGCGCTGAAAGTGATGAAAGTCATGAATAAATTTTATTTCATTAATTGACATATAATAAAATAAAAGTATAATTCTGAAACGAAACATTTTACAGATCGGGAAGAAAGGGAGAGAGAGGATGTCGAAAGAGAGGATGTCGAAGGATATGAAGAGATTTACGAGGAGCTTCACAGAGGAATTTATGGGGAAATGCACGGGAAAATTCACAGGGAAATTTATGAAAACGTGCATGAAAGGACTGCTGCTGGCGGCTGTTTTGTTCGGAACGTGTGGAGGGGCCTTCGCGGCGCCTTCCGGGGAGCCGATCAAGATCGGTTACATCGCTACTCTGACGGGCGAGGGCTCCACGTGGGGTCAGCACGAGCGCGATGCTGCCATGCTGGCGGTCAAGGAGATCAACGAGAAAGGCGGGCTTCTCGGGCGTCCGGTGGAGCTGATTTGCTACGACATCAAGGGGAAACCGGAGGACGCTGTCATCGCCGTGCGCAGAATGATCGATCACGACAAAGTGGTGGGCATCGGCGGCTGCAATTACAGCGGCGTTCAGCTCGCCATCGCGCCCGTCATCGACAAGGCGAAGGTCCCCAACATCGCCAGCACGGCCACGAACCCCGCCGTCACGGTGGACGCGGATACGGGCAAAGTCCGGCCCTACACCTTCCGCATCAACTACACCGACACCTACCAGGGAACTGTCATCGCCGACTATCTGGTCCGCAAATGCGGCGCGAAGAAAATTGCGATCATCGGCGACGTGGGCGACGCCTACTCCGAGGGTCTGGCGGAGTACGAGAAAAAACAAGCGGATAAGCTGGGGGTGGAGAACAAATTCTGGGGTTACCGGGGCGGCGACGTGGATTTCCGCGCGCAGTTGACGGAGGCCAGGGCCTGGGGAGCGGACGCGGTGGGGCTGACCATGCTCTATAAGGAGATGGCCCTGGTGATCAAACAGGCCGCCGAGATGGGCTGGACTCCCTACTTCATGGGGGGTACCGGGTACAGCCCCAACATGTTCGAAATAGCCGGCGGAGCCATGGAGGGAACGTTCTGGGTCTACGGCCTCTCCGGCGAAGAGCCCTCCATAGCGGGCCTCATGGCGGCTTTTGAAAAGGAGTACGGCAAAAAAGCCACGGAGCCCATGAATATGGCCTTCGGGTACGACATCATACAAATGTTCGCCCACGCCATTACGACGGCGGGAAGCGACGACCCGACGGCTATCCGCGACGCCATCGAGAATACGAAAGACCTTCAGGTGACGCACTTCAAATGGACGGTGGACAAGGAAACCCACAACCCCCTCAACAAACCCGGTGTTATCCTCAAAGGGCTGAAAGACCGGGCTGTCTTCCTGGAAACCTGGTCGCCCGAAAGCTGAACCGGCCCGTTCAGCTTTTAATATTTTTTTAATGTGCAATTTTTGATATGCAAAGAAAAGACCTCGGTAGGACAAACGACGTAACGGATCTGGAGCTGTCATGGGAAGACCCGCTCAGGCGTTATGCGGAGCTTCTGGCTTCGTACTCCGCGGCGCGCCTTACGGGATCCCGAGAGGCGAAGGAACTCTACGACCTTCACGTGAAGGACTCCCTTCACTCCGTGCCTCTCTTGCCCGAGACGGGCAGGATTGTCGATGTGGGCAGCGGAGGAGGACTGCCGGGTCTAGTCTGGGCGATCTGCCGCCCCGATCTGGCTGTGACCCTTTTGGACAGTTCGCGGAAAAAATGCCGCGCCCTCTTGGAGATGGCTGCCGCGCTGAACCTCGAAAACGTTTCCGTGGTGTGGGAGCGGTGCGAAGAACACGCTCTTTCCGCCCGGGAACGTTATGCCCTGGCCTCGGCACGGGCGGTGGCCCATGTGGGCGTTTTAGCCGAATACCTCTCTCCCCTGGTCCCAAGGGGAGGGTGTTTGTTGGCGTTCAAGGGCCCCAGGGGCGCCGAAGAATTGGCCGAAGTGGAAAGCAAGGAAGAAAGCAAAGAAGAAAGCAAAGGTGGAAATAAGCGGGAAAGCAAATGGCAGGAGCTGGGGTTGAGCCCGCCGCAGCTCCTGCCCTACGGCCCCAGGGACAGAAACTATTTTTTCGTCCTATGGGAAAAAACCCTTCCCTGCCCTTCGTGTTATCCGCGAAGACCGGGGTTGGCTCTGTCGAAACACTGGTGGAAAGGATAGGGGATAAAAGACCCAGAACAAACGTGCATTTTGTAAGCGTTCATACTAGAAATACCCTCGACGCTGGAAAATTTCAATGTCCGTGCAGATAGGTATTAAAAATATCTAAAAATATCTAAAAATATCTACACCTCTTGCTTGACATTTTGCTTGACAGAGAGAGATTTCTTTTGATATTATTACCCTTGTGTCTTTGGGACAGGGGGTATTTTTGTGCCTTTAAACGAGCTTGCCGTTCCGGAAAGGGTCGTGGGAGAACGAGAAGTCCGCCGTGCGTTGAACAAAAACCTTTTGCGAAAGATTTTTGTAGCGACGGATAGTGACGCGAAAATTATTGCGGGTTTTCTTGCGGCTGCGGCCGAGCTTCGTGTCGAGGTGGAGGAAGTCGATTCGAAATTGAAACTGGGCCGTGCCTGCGCGATAGACAGACCGGCTGCCGTGGTGGGCTTGTTGAAACATACAATGCCGAGTACCGGCATATAGATATAGTCGTTTAACTTAAAAAATGTTAAATTTACACGTGCTAAATAGAGCAATTGACTTGTTTTTAGCTATTTTAACTTTAGGCTTTTTATCTTAATTCACTATATCGACATTTAGACAAATTTTAGAAGGAGGAGATTCTGTGCCGACAATCAACCAGCTTGTCCGTCATGGGCGTTCGGAAAAGCGCGCCAAAAGCGACTCTCCGGCGTTGCAGGGCAATCCCGCCAGACGTGGAGTATGTACGAGGGTGTATACCGTCACCCCCAAAAAGCCGAACTCGGCTTTGAGAAAGGTGGCCCGCGTACGCTTGACCAACGGAATCGAGATCACATCCTACATCCCGGGGATTGGACACAACTTGCAGGAACACTCTGTGGTCCTCGTTCGCGGAGGACGCGTGAAGGATCTTCCCGGTGTGCGTTACCATATCGTGCGCGGCACCTTGGACTGCGGCGGAGTGGAAAATAGAAAACGCAGCCGCTCGAAGTACGGCGCGCGGAAACCGAAAAAGAGTTAGTTCGGAAGAGCAGTCTAGAGAGGGGATTTAGGATGCCTCGTAAAGGTCATGTAAGAAAACGGGAAGTCGTGCCGGATACGCGTTTCGGAAATCCTGCGGTTGCGAAGTTCATTGCCAGCCTGATGAAGGGCGGCAAGAAGAGTATCGCCGAGAGGATTTTGTACGACGCTTTGGACCATGCCGCGGAGAAGCTGGATACCCAGCCTTTCGATGTTTTCGAGAAAGCGATGAGCAACGTCGCGCCTCAGATTGAAGTTCGGCCCCGCCGTGTAGGCGGCGCAACGTACCAGGTGCCGGTGGAAGTCACGCCCGAAAGGGGGCAGCTTCTTTCCATCCGATGGATTTTATCTTACGCTCGCGCCAAAAAAGGTATGCCCATGTCCGAGCGTTTGATGCGGGAGCTGATGGACGCCTACAAGAACGAGGGCAGCTCCATCAAAAAGCGCGAAGATACGCATAAAATGGCGGAAGCCAACAGAGCATTCGCGCATTATCGCTGGTAATTCACTGAAGTAACGACAGACATCCCTCCTGATTTGGGGTGTTTTTTAATGTACGGGTTTATGTACTGACTTTTTGTAGCGGGCAGGTGCTGTTTTTTTGGATATCACGAAATTGAGAAATATAGGAATCGCGGCCCACATCGACGCCGGCAAGACGACGACCAGCGAGCGGATTCTTTATTATACGGGACGCAATTATAAAATCGGGGAAGTTCACGAGGGCGCGGCCACCATGGACTGGATGGAGCAGGAGCGGGAGCGGGGTATTACCATCACCTCAGCGGCCACGACCTGCGTCTGGAGAGACCATACTATCAACTTGATTGATACGCCCGGCCACGTGGACTTTACTGTGGAGGTGGAACGGTCTCTGCGGGTGTTGGACGGAGCCGTTTCGGTTTTTTGCGCGGTGGGAGGGGTCGAGCCTCAATCGGAAACGGTCTGGCGTCAGGCGGACAAGTATCACGTTCCCCGGGTCGCCTTCGTCAACAAAATGGATCGTATCGGGGCAGATTTCGACGCCGTCGTGACCGCGCTGAAGGATCGTTTGGGCGCCAACGCCATCCCCATTCAAATACCCATCGGCGCGGAGGAAGATTTTTCCGGGGTGGTGAACCTGATCGACCAGAAGGCCGTGATGTTCAGCGGGGAGTTGGGACATCCCCCCGTCGTGGGGCCCATACCCGCCAAAATGGTGGACGCGGCCAAGGCGGGACGGGACGCCATTATCGAGGCTATTTCGGACTTCAGCGACGATATCATGACCTTGTACCTGGAAGGCAAAGAAGTGGGAAGCGACCTTGTCCGTAAAGTCCTCAGGGACGCCACCGTCGCGCTGAAGGCCGTGCCGGTTCTCTGCGGGTCCGCCTTCAAAAACAAGGGCGTGGAGCTTCTGCTGGACGCCGTGGTGGACTACTTGCCCTCCCCCGTGGAGCTGCCTTCCACGAAGGGGGTCCGCCCCGACGCCCCGGACAGTGTGGTGGAGCGCCACGGAGACCCCAAGGAGCCTTTCACGGCCTTGGCGTTCAAGGTGGCGGTTGACTCGTTTCTGGGCAAGCTGATTTTCCTGCGGGTCTATTCGGGAACTTTGGAGAAAGGCAGCACCATTTTCAACGCCAGCTCCGGCCAAAGGGAGCGCATCGGGCGTATCATGCGGATGCACTCCAACAAGCGGGAGGACATCGACTTCATGGAGGCGGGGATGATCGTGGCGGTTCCCAGCCTCAAGAACACGAAAACCGGGGACACCCTTTGCCTGGAGAAAGACCCTATTGTCCTGGAAAGCCTGGAATTTCCGGAGTCGGTAATTTCCCTCTCCGTGGAGCCCGCCACTCAGGGGGACAAGATGAAGCTCTCCAAGGGGCTGGTCGCCCTGGCCGACGAGGACCCCACTTTTCGCGTCCGCACCGACGAGGAGAGCGGCCAGACCATCATTTCGGGCATGGGGGAGCTGCACCTGGAGATCATCGTCGATCGCCTGAAAAGAGAATTTGGGGTTGACGTCAAGGTGGGGCGCCCACAGGTCGCCTACCGGGAGGCCATTCAAAAATCCTCCTCCGGCGAGGGCAAGTACATCCGGCAATCGGGCGGCCGAGGGCAGTACGGCCACGTGGTCTTCGACATAGAGCCTTTAACGGGGGGCAGCGGCTATGAGTTCGAGGACAAGATCGTAGGGGGTGTCGTTCCCAAAGAATACATCGCTGCGGTGCAAAAAGGAGTGGAGGAGGCCGTTCAGAGCGGCGTTCTGGGCGGGTACCCCGTCATCGGGATCAAGGTCTCCCTGGTGGACGGAAGCTACCACGAGGTGGACAGCTCGGAAATGGCCTTTAAAATCGCGGCGTCCATGGGCTTCAAAGAGGCGATGAAAAAAGCCGCCCCTATTTTGATGGAGCCCATCATGTCCGTGGAGGTGGTAACCCCCGAAGATTACGTAGGGGACGTCATCGGCGACCTGTCCTCCCGAAGAGGGCGCATCGAGGGTATGGATATGAGGGCCAACGCCCGCATCGTCAGGTCTCATGTGCCCTTGGCGAGCATGTTCGGTTACGCCACAGACCTGCGGAGCAAAACGTCGGGCAGAGCGAACTACACCATGCAGTTCGACCATTACGAGCCGACGCCCGCCGACGTGGCGGAAAAAGTTTTAAAAAGATAATCTGTAATAAGAAGAAAATCTAATAAGATCCTAAAAGAGTTCGTTGCGGACTCTAAAATTTACAGGAGGGAATTTCAGTTATGGCAAAGGAAAAATTTGATCGTAACAAGCCGCATTTGAACATCGGCACGATCGGACATATCGACCACGGCAAAACGACGCTGACGGCGGCGATCACGAAATGCCTTGCGACTCAG
>JAISLU010000069.1 GCA_031277095.1 Synergistaceae bacterium | reverse complement strand
GTGCGGAACGTTACAAGTCCGTGTGGACGGTAGATGTAGAAGTGGTGACGACGTACACGGAACACCGATATCCGCTTGCAGAAGGCGAAGTTGCGGTACCACCGCGTGTAGAATACGGGTAGTGTCACCAATTTGTTGATAGTTTATTTTCAGCCCTTTATTGAAAACGGTTTACAGGTACTCATCAACACATTGCCCACACGACCAATTTTTCGGTCTAAAAATAATTAACTGAAAATTCTGAGTGCGAAATGGGGGTTTTAAAAATTCCACACACATTTTTTCGCGTATATAGCGTTTTCAGTACATATTATCCTACTTTAGGGCTTATAACCCTTGTTTCGCAGTCAATAAAAATCATAAAATATTTTTAGAGTCAATAAGTAATACTTCTTAAAAATATATAACCTTCATTTAGCAGTCCGAATTTTCAGACGAGCATTTTTTTATTTTTGAAGTTATGTCAAGATAGGTCAAAAATAAATGAGACAAAAACGCTTATAAAATTTTATATATCATTTAATAGATTATCGTTATATTCCATATATATCTTATATAGTCTAAGTATCATTGCCTATTGACTTAAAAAATAATTTATGGTTTTTGTCAGCTGCGAAACGAGGGTTATAACAAAAGATCATAGGTTTAGCGCAGTGACAGACGAAGCGAGCGGGAAAAGGTGCATTGACTCACACAATTTTACTAAGGTAGAGGAGGAAACATATGGCGAACCAGTTGGGCCCCGATGCCCTATCCCGCCTCAACGAGCTGGAGGACGTCTGGGCCGCCGGATCGGTGTATTGCTGAAAGGAGCCGACTAAGTTTGAACCGGCAGAATTCATGAGGAAATTCTATTTGGTATGCCTGGAACATTATTCGCGAATGACTTCTGCCTTATTGGAATTTCTCTGCCACATTTCAACTGGATTTAGAATATAAGGATAGGGCCACGAGGTTGCTGTGTTGGGGATTTCCCTTGGCGAGAGGCGTTGGGCGCGCGGTAGACACGGTGTTGATGCAACCGCGGAGATCGACTCCATCTTCGTCCGGCGAGTACCAGCCTCCCTGAGAAATGGCCAAAACGCCGCGAACAATCCTGTCCGTCACGTGGACTCGTATTCGGATACATCCTCTGTCGTTTGAGACGTTCACCCAATCGCCTTCGCTGACATGGACGCTCTCGGCGTCTTTAGGATTTACCCACACTCGATGCAGATCGTATCGATCCATGCGGCGGTTGTTGTCGTGGGTGGAGTGGGTTCTTCTCTTGGTGTGCCAGCCCATCAGTTGGAAAGGGTATTTTTCGATCCGGGGGTCCCCGGGGCCTTCGAAGCTGGGTACGTATTTGGGGATTGGGGGAATTTCCGAAGGGTTGTTTTTTGCGTACAGCCGAGGAGAGAAGATTTCAATCTTGCCGCTGGGCGTGGGAAACGGATGATTTGCGGGATCGCGGACATTCTCTTCGAAAGCGATGCAATGGCGCTTCTTTTGATAGCGGTATATTCCATTTTTGCGAAAAGCCTCGAAGTCCGGCATATCTGGCTCGTTGACGAGAATATTATTGTAGCTCTCTTTTAGAAGCCCATGCAGATCTTTGCCACCGTGGGTGAACGCGCTGTAGTGACCTAGCTTGCGGGCTACCTCCGACAGCCACTCGTACTCGAATCGGCATTCGAACAAAGGGTCCACCGATTTGTTGCAGTACAAGACGTAATCGCCCTCCAGCCAGGGGCGGCCGATGTTCTCTCCCTCGAATAAAGACGTGCCAGGGAGCAAAATATCGGCGAATTTTGCGCTGGGCGTCAAAAAAAGATCTGAACACACGATGAACTCGCACAACGTCGTATCACGCAATATCTTCACACTTCGGTTTACGTCGGAATGCTGATTTATGAGTGTGTCTCCGGCCAGGTTGAATATCATCTTGATGTTGGCGTCCAGTTTTTCTACACCCATGACCCCGTCGTGGGCCTCAGTCATCTCTGAACCTCGCAAAATTGCGTCTGTCCAGAGAAAAGCTGGTATTTTACCCCTGTAAGGGTTGGGGATTTCCGTGACAACGGGCTGTTTATGTAATGCCACATAACCGCTGCCGCAGGCCCATCCCCCCGGTATTCCCACATTTCCCGTCAAGCAGGCGAGCAAAGTTCCACTGCGGGCTGTCTGCTCCCCGTTGCCGTTCCTTTGAGGTCCGTAACCCTGAATGAGGGCCGCCGGTTTGATAGTGGCGTATTTTTTCGCCAACCACCGGATTGTCTCTTCGTCAGTGCCTGTAATTTTCGACGCCCATTCAGGGGTTTTAGGCGTTCCGTCGTATTTTCCAAAAACGTAGTCCCTATAGTTTTCGCAGTGTTCCATCCCAACCGGCATGTGGGCAGCGTCGAACCCCAGGCAGAATCGGTCCATAAAATCTTGGTCTTGCAACCTTTCTTCCATGATCACGTAGGCCATCGCGTCCATCAATGCGCCGTCCGTGGTGGGCCTGAGCCCAATCCACCGGTCTGCCAGTTCAGCTGCGGTATCGCTGAAACGAGGATCCACCACCACAATTGGCGTACCTTTCTTTTTAGCCTCCTTCAGATAAAAATTCAGAGAAGATCCAAAGACGCTTTCAAAGGGATTGTGCCCCCACAGAACGATCAAACGCGAGTTAAGCAGGTCTTCCGAAGAGTTTCCCGTTTCGCTGGTGCCATAAGTGAAAGGGGTGGAAAACGTAGTGCAAGCCGTACTGTAAGAATTATACTTACCCAAGAAGCCTCCATCCAGAGCGAGCAGGTTTCTCGCGAACAGATCCCCCCGTGCCGCGCCAGCGACGCCCGTGGCGTAGTTTACGTATCTCGACTGAGGCCCGTATTGCTTTCCGATGCGGCGGATTTCTTCCGCTATGACATTCGTCGCATCGTCCCAAGTTATACGCTCGAATTCAGCCCGGCCTCGTTCGCCTACGCGCTTCAGAGGATAACGCAGCCTGCCTCCGCTCAAAAACGTTTGGTGGTATGATGCTCCTCTGAGACATATATGGATTCCCGGCGCTTTCGTCGCGTCTGGGTGGCGCGAAGGGTGAATCGCCAAGATGCAGCCGTCGGATACATCGGCGACCAACGGACACTTTCCTCCACAGTTGTTGATCCCGCAGATTGGGACTTGGTTATTGGCAATGCCTTGACGCAACTCGTTTTCCGTCAGAAAGCGAAGTCCCTTGGGTGCTTTTTCAGGTTCTCGAGAATTTTTGACCCCAGGAAGCGTCTCGGCGCCCAATTCGTTCTTTACCAAAGCCTCCACGGATTCCCGCAGGAGGCGTGCCAAATTTTTATAAAAGGGAAACCGAGTCTTTTCCTCCAGGGATTCGGCAAAATCTATCGCGAAAGAACACAGGTGCCTGTCGAAAAAGGCACGGCCAAGGGATTCCATCTCGCCGCCTTTACCGCAAAGATAAGAAAAAAAAGAACACTCTACGCCGATATGGTCGGGAGGCTGTCTCAATTTTTCATCGACGTGGAGGCCTGCATCGCGGTATGCGGCGGCCACGTCCAGCGTCACACCGTTCAGCAACCTCTTATCTTCTCCACGGTAACAGGATTCCCACAAATCTAGAGAAGGGAAGCGCGTCCCTGAGAAGAGCGCGTTGTATTCTTCTTTTTCTTCGGCCAAAGGGGTCAAAAAATTCTCCGCAAAAAAGGCAAAAATAGAAGCGGCCGCCGACAAGTTGAGATTTCCTGATGCCCATTTCACTTTCGCTGGAAACATCGCCTCATCTCTCCTATGTGAATCGAGTGAGCACCACGGAATAGACGTCTTCCAGAAACCTGAGTCCGCCTTCGTAGCCCACGTAAGAACTATTGACAATCAAACGTTCGTTCAAAGGCCACGAAATGGGGAGAAAGTGAGCGGCGGTTTCCTCAGCCACTTTCTTTTCCCATGCGCTGCCGACGATGAGGGGATAGCCCATGTAATCGGCCTTTCTGATTTCGTCATGCACAGCGTAACCATCCGTTTCAAAGGAAATATCGGCCTCTATCCCATAGTTCATATCTTTGAAGTACTCCCGTATCTGAGGGCGATAACTCTCGGGCACGTCTTCCATAGCATACTGTCTCTGGGGGAAAAGTCCTATATCGTTCACCAAGAAACGGGTCAGGGCCAAAGCGTACTGCGCGTCGGAAACAATCGTGAAACGCCTGGACATAATGCGGTTTTCGAGGAAAATGTCGGCAAAACGTTCAATGTAATAGTAATATTTGCTCTCCCGTTCGGCAATGAGTTTTTTCGTCTTTTCTACGTCCAAACCGGCAAATTCGCTGACCGCCAGCAGAAATTTTCCCGTTTCGGAGGCTCCCACCGGCAGGTTGGGGTAGTGGAAGCACGGCACCCCGAACCGCTGCTCCAGAAGTTTTGCGCTTTCCAATCCCAGCCAGGGGTTTACCACGAGGCTGAACTGGGCTTTTGGAGATTTCTGGAGGTTTTTGACCCCCCTGTCATAGCCGAAAAAAATGTTCGCCTTGAGGCCGATGTCGGCCAGGAGCCCCTCCAGCGCCTCTAAGTTACCGTGCCAGAAGGGGTCGTGAAGGGGTAAGCTGGCGAAAACGTTGACAAGGCCCTTCTCCGTGTCATAGTGTTCCTCATCGTTCAAATATTGTTCGAAAAAAGCGTTGAGTACCCACTCGTACCCGCGGTAATTGTTGCCCTTGAAGCCAGCGGTGGAGGCGTGGATAACGGGTTTTCCCTGGAGACGGAAAGAGTTCACGATCTCCTGAGAGTCGTCGCCGATGATTTCGGAGGAACAGCCGGTAAGCACCACGTAGAGGTCCGCGTCGATGACTTTCAGAGTGTTTTCGATGGTCTCTTTCAAGCGCCCCTCGCCACCGAAAACGATTTCTTTTTCCGTGAGGTTGGTGCAGGGGAAGATGCGGGGAGCGAAATGTCCAGAGTTGCCGTTGCCTGTGGCCAGCTTGTCCGCGCAGCCGGGCCCCGCGTGGAGGATGGGCATCACCCGCTCGATGGATTGCACCGTCTGCATCGCCCCCAGCGCACATTTATAGCGGACCTGATCCTGGGTCCTGGCCATCCTTCAACGGCCTCCCTCGTAAAACGACGCGTTGTCCTGCCGGTACCACCAGTCGGTGTAGGGCAGTCTGATCCTGGACGAAAGGTTTCTCTCGAAGCTGCGGTTGGTGATCCTATCCAAGATGGTGTAGGCAAAGCTCAAGGTGCGTTTGTAGCCGAAGGACATGTACTCGTCGGCCATAAAAATGGAAGGCACACCCTGTTTGATGGCCCATACGGTGGTTCCGGGATGGCGGGCCAAGTAAAGGTCGGGTTTGTACTTGTTGAGGATGTTGAGAATCTCGAAATTTTGCTGGTCCGCAACGCTGACTCCAATGTTTCGCGGCGAGTGCTCGGCCAGATACTGAACGTGGGGCGGTGGAGCCCCGTCGTCGTAGCGGGAGTCGTAATGCCACGAAGCGATGTAGTCCACCTCCATGCCCAGCTCTTGAACGACGCGCGCCACCTGGAACGCGAAGCTGGAGCCCATCCCCAAGATGACGTGAATCCCTTGGAGCTTTTTCTTGACCTCCTCGATCTTGGGCAGGTAGATCGCCCGCTGACGTTGGATGTAAGCCTCGACCTCCGCTTCCTTGCCGATCACTCGGCCGATCTCTCGGAACCAGGTTTCGAACCCGGTAACCCCCAATGGATTGATGGTTTTGATGTAGGGGACGCCGTACTGCTGTTCCAGTCCGTTGCCCAAGTAAGACGCCAAGGTTCCGCAGATGGAAATGGTGGCCAGCGCCTCCGATACGTGCGAAAGCTCTTCCAACGTGGTGTTGGAGTAGATCATGAAGACGTCCACGCCGATATCGCGAAACATTTCTACAATGTCGTCGCGCGCGCTTTCGTTGAAGTTCTTGAAGTTGACGAAGTTGCCCTTTTTTCGAGGCGGTTTGACGATTCGAGACAGGACCGCGTGGTCCGTGGCGTCGAACCCCGTGGCCCAAACCTTGGATTTGAACCCCTCGCAGTGGATGGGGATCACGGGGACAGGAATTTCTTCGCCGGTTTCGGTAATGACAGAATCTACGTCTTCGCCGATAATGCCGGACACGCAAGAAGTGGTGATGAAAATGGCCGACGGTTGGTAACGGCGGTAAGTCTCCAGGATCGTCTCCCGAAGGCTCTCTGCAGCGCCGAAGATGGTGTCGGACTCGTTCATGTCGGTGCCTAAAATCACGGTGTCGTAGGGCAGCCCTCGTTTCGCTGCGAGCTGCGTCTGGTTGGTGAGGACGGTAGAGGCCGAGGCCGCGCAGCCGGAGGGCGCGTGGTTGATAATCGCCACATCCCGTATGTGAGAAATATAGCCCAAGACACATCCCGCGTCGCAGGAACTGGACTGGGAAAAGCAACGGCCTCGGTCCTTCAAAGTCCCGCACCGCGATTGCACGGCCAAGTCCTGGATCGTGCCCACGTAACCCACAACGGAGCCTAAACGCTCCTCTCGCTTTCCGAAAGTGGTGGAATTCAAGTTGATAGTCATATTTTTCTCCTTAAATTAAATTTCGTTCCATTTCCGCCGTATACCCAGGCGTTGCGCACGATCAGATCATACATGTCGAGCCAACGCATCCAGCGCGTACCCGACATAGGCCGCAACGCCATATTTCAGAGCCGTTTCATCGATATCGAAGTGTGTGTTGTGCAACTCCGCGCCGGAGCCATAGGACTCGTTTCGAATCCCGAGAAAAGCCAGCGTTCCCGTGTATCGCCTCAAATACTGCCCTATAGGTTCCGACGCCATCAACGGTTCCGCTACCGTCAAACGCTCCTCGCCGATGTATTTCACCACGGCCTCGCGAGCTACACGGCTGCTTTTCGTATCGTTAACGACAGGTGAACCTATGGAAAGCGTCTCAATCTCATACTCGCAATGGTACGCAGCGGCGATAGATTCGAGAGCGTGGCGAAATTCACGCTCGAACATTTCCCCAATCTCCGGCCTGAAAAATCTCACTGTCCCGGCAAATGTCAGCTCTCCATCGATCACGTTTCTCTGTGTGCCCGTATTGACAACAGGAACGGAAATCGTCACCGGCGTAAAAGGACTTGCGTGTTTGAGCCGAAAATTGAGCAACGCCTGGTAAAACGCCACAAAGCAATCCAGCGGATGATTTGCCCGGTCCGGTCTTGCGGCATGACCGCTGTTTCCAAGCAGTTTTGCCCTAAACGCGCCGCCCCCGGCCATCACCGCGCCTTCGTTCGCCGAAATCGTCCCCGACTTCATTTCGGGGTTGACGTGCATCGCGAAGCAACTGTCGATGCGCCAGTTTTGTTCCTCGAAAAAACTCAGCAAGGTTCGCGCTCCGTATTTTCCGCCTGGACCGCCGTTTTCTTCGGCGCGCTCAAAGCACAGGATGACTTTGCCGTCGATCAGTTTCCTGTTTTCCCAAAGAATTTCGGCAACGGCCAGCATATTCGCAGTATGCGCGTCATGTCCGCAGATATGCGAAACGCCCTCGACTTTCGACACGACCTTTTTTTCACGGCACAGATTCGTCGCAGACTCCGTAACCGGCAGGGCATCCATGTCTCCGCGCAGCAACACCGTCCGCCCGCTGTTTCCGTTTTCGACGAACCCAAGAATCCCTCCCCCCGGACATTCGATAAAAGGGATTCCCAACTCCGTCAACCGATTTCGGATCAGCTCCAATGTTTTGAACTCGAAG
>JAISLU010000005.1 GCA_031277095.1 Synergistaceae bacterium | reverse complement strand
CCGATCTAAGATGGACAACGGAAATTACATTGCGAGATAAGATGTTTCTCGAAAAAATAGGGGGCGTGTTGCCATCTTAATTTGAGTACGTATTCTCCGACTTTTAGGTTACTATTGAAGAAGTACGAAGGGTTCCTCTGCTACATTCGGACTATTTGTACTCAAGTTCTTCTGAATGGATTTTTCCAAAACATTTCCAATACCCGCTGGAAATCGACATCGGCACGAAACTAGTTCCTTATTTGGAAAATAGTGAATATTACATCTTTTTGCCCTATAAAATTGTAGAAAAAAAGTTGCAAGAAGGTTCTATAATCGAAATACCCATGATGGAAGCGAGCCTTCCATTCATGCGCAGTTACGTGATTTATAAAATAGACAATAAAAAATCGAACATGATTGATGCATGGTTAAAGGCGTAAATCTACAGGAAAACGGAAATGTGTATAAGTGGATTCTCAATAAAAAAACTTAATCCGTTGCTCTATAATGATATCGTGCATAAAATATTAATTTTTCAAGGGTTTTCCTTAAATCATTAAGAAACAACACTCTCCCATTTTTTCATCGCTTGTCTTTACCGAAAAGATATAGTGCTGCATTCAAGGATTCAACGGAGGCCGATAAAATAAAATATTTTGTAGGAACCGAAAGGAGAAACTTTTCAGGTGAATGTATTTCAGATCGATGCGCGCTATGCTCGGGTTTTCCTATGAAAATGATACGTAAGTGCGACGCGGATTTTTCGCCTCTTGTGGTCGTTGCGGGGTTGATGATAACCGCTTACCTCACGGCAAACGTCATGGCCGTGAAGTTGGTGGACGCGTGGGGAATCGTTCTCTTCGACGCCGGGACGATCACGTTTCCCTTGGCCTACATGTTGGGGGACGTGCTGACCGAGGTATGGGGCTTTAGAGTCGCCAAAAAAGTGATTTGGCTCACTTTTTTTTGCAACGTGATTTTGGTCTGCGCAACCTCCTTGGGCGTTCTTTTGCCGTCGCCCGGCTACTTGAAGCAAACCTCCGACGCCTACGCCGAGGTTTTCACCTACGTGCCCAGGATCGTTTTCGCGTCGCTCCTGGCCTTTCTCTGCGGGGAGCTGTCCAACGCGTACTGCATGGAAAAGATTAAGAGACGGACGAAGGGAAAGTACCTGTGGATGCGCACGATCGGCAGCTCCACCGTCGGGTATGTGTTCGACACGGTGTTGTTCGTTCTCGTGGCCTTTTGGGGAACGGTCTCGGCGGCGGATCTGTTTTTCATGGCGGCGGCACAATATGCCCTGAAGCTCGCGGCGGAATCCCTTTGCGGAACGCCCCTGGTTTACGCGGCGGTCCACTTCCTGAAAAAATGGAGCGCAGCGGAGGTCTCTCAATAATCATGAAACGGTACGCCCGAGTCACGGACAAATTTCCCCGGGAACTTTTACTGCTGAAAGGGCGGGGCTGCTTTCACAAAAAATGCCTCTTTTGCGACTACTATAAAGATACCTGCCAGGACCCCTTCAGGGAGAACCGGCCTGTACTCGACAGGGTGACCGGCGAATTGGGAACCCTGGATATTGTCAATTCAGGGTCCGTTCACGAACTGGACCCCCAGACCCTCCGATATATTCAGAAAACCGCAGACGACAAACACGTGGAAACCTTGTGGTTCGAAGCCCACTACGCCTACCATCCGCGCCTGGATGAAATTCGGCGCGCATTCCCCAACCAAACCGTCAAATTCAGAACGGGTATCGAGAGCTTCCACGAGGGATTCCGGCGTGCCATGCACAAAGGCATCCCTGACGTCTCCCCGGAGGAAGTGCGCAGACACTTCGACGGCGTGTGCCTCCTGGTCGGCGTCGAGGGACAGACAAAAGAAATCGTCGAGGGGGACATCCGTATCGCGGCGCGGCTCTTCGAATATTTCAGCGTGAACGTCTTTTGCCCGAACACGACACCCGTCCGGCGGGACGAGTCCCTAGTGACTTGGTTCCTTCGGGAAGCCTACCCGCGGGCGAGGCAGCTCGCCAACTGCGAAGTACTCATCGACAACAGGGATTTGGGCGTCGGCTGATTCGGCCTGGTTCCGGAGCGCCCTGCACACTTTCGACAAAAGGGTTCTGTAAACTTGAGAGTTCCAAGTTCTAAAGGATCAAACCGGAGCTATTTTAACCTTTGGGTAAGAATTGAGGTCTCATCGTCGCTCCGCCGGATGCTCCTGTATACTTACTTATACAAGTACCTATAGACGAACCCTCGGCGGTTTTGCGTGTCTATGCTGTACTTGTTGTGCCAGAAGAGGGCAGCAATGACCGAGAGGAGCGAAAATTTCATGCTGAATTCGATGCCAGCGTCAATGAATAAGGAGTCGATGAATAAGCTCGAAGGGTACGTCCGTGTGGCGGCAGCGACGCCAGCCATCCGTGTAGCCGACTGCATGTACAACGCAGGGCAGATTCTCGCGCTGATGGAAAGGGCGCGGGAGGAAAAAGTCCGGCTTCTGTGTCTGCCGGAGCTTTGTCTCACGGGTTACACCTGCGGAGATCTCTTTTTGCAGGACACGCTGATCCGCAGCGCGATGGAGGCTCTCGCTCATCTCGTCGAAAAAAGCGCGGAATTCCCCATGCTGGTCGTCGCGGGCACGCCCTTCCCCCACGCCGGAACGCTGTTCAACACGGCCGCGGTCTTCGGCGGCGGCAAACTTTTGGGACTTGTCCCCAAGACCTGCCTTCCCAATTACAACGAGTTTTACGAACTGCGTCATTTTTCTCCCTCGCCCGAGGAAACGCACTCGGCGTTATTCGAGGGCCGGGAGGTTCCTCTGGGAACGCGGCTGTTGTTCCGCCACGACTCCGGCTTTTCAGTGGCCGTGGAGATCTGCGAGGACCTGTGGGTCCCCGTACCTCCCAGCTCCTATCACGCCCTGGCCGGGGCGTCGATCATCGTGAATCCCTCGGCCAGCGACGAAGTGGTGGGGAAAGCCTCTTACCGCCGCGCTCTCGCGGCCAGCCAGTCGGCGCGCCTCGTCTGCGGGTATGTCTATGTCGATGCGGGTCGGGGCGAGAGTAGCACCGACATGGTCTTTTCCGGGCACAACTTCGTCTGCGAAAACGGCGAGGTCTTGTCCGAATCTCCTCCCTTCGGAGACGGATGGGCCGCGACGGAAATCGACCTGCATGCGCTGGAGTACGACCGAAGACGCATCAATACCTTCAAATCCGCCGCGCCTTGGGATGCTTCCTACACCGTTATCCCGTTTTCCCTGGACACCGGCATTTCCGCCCTGAGCCGGCGGGTCGATCCCCACCCTTTCGTGCCGAAAGACGCGCGGGAAAAAAACGCGCGGTGCGAAATCATTCTGGACATGCAGGCGGCCGGCCTCGCGAAACGGCTGGAACACGCCCGCGCCCGAACGGCCGTCTTGGGAATCTCCGGCGGGCTGGACAGTTGTCTGGCGCTTCTCGTCTCCGTCAGGACAATGAAGAAGCTCGGCCGCCCTCTTTCGGACGTCATCGCTGTGACCATGCCGTGCTTCGGCACCACTGAGCGGACGAAATCCAACGCCCGGCGGTTGTCCGAAACTCTCGGCGTCGGCTGCCGGGAAATCGACATCACCGAGTCCGTCCGAAGCCACCTGCGCGATATCGGCCAGTCCGAGGAGACCCGGGACGTGGTTTACGAGAACGCCCAAGCTCGAGTGAGGATGCTGACCCTGATGGACTTGGCCAACAAAACGGGGGGAATTGTGGTGGGCACGGGGGACCTCTCCGAACTTGCGCTGGGATGGTCAACCTACAACGGCGACCACATGAGCATGTACGGCGTCAACGCCGGTGTCCCCAAAACCCTGGTGCGGCACATCGTCCAGTACGCGGCGGACACGGCCCCAAAAACTTCGGCCTTGACGGAAATATTGGAAGATATTCTTGCGACCCCGGTGAGCCCGGAACTTCTGCCTCCCTCGGGAAACGACATTCTTCAGCAAACCGAGGACCTTGTGGGCCCTTACGAGCTGCACGACTTCTTTTTGTACCACGTCGTCCGGTGGGGGCGTTCCCCCGGGAAAATTTACGCTCTGAGCTGCGCCGCGTTCGAAAAAATCTACGAACCCACTACTGTCTTGAAGTGGCTGAAGGTATTTTACCGCCGATTCTTCTCGCAGCAGTTCAAGCGCAGCTGTATCCCTGACGGGCCCAAGATAGGATCCGTGAGCCTTTCGCCCCGCAGCGATTGGAGGATGCCAAGCGACGCCGCCTGTGACGCCTGGCTGAGGGAACTCGAATCGTGAGAAGTCGAACCCCGAATAAAAGAAGCAAGCCTCGAGCTTGGATGTTTAGGTATAATATTTAGAAAAATGATATTTTAGAAAAATAAGGGAGGTTGTTGCTGTGAAGAAAATTTTCCTTTTGGCGTGTTTCGTTCTGCTGTTTTGCGGAAGCGCCTTTGCGGCCAGTGAAGAGGACATCCTTTTGCTCAGTGCCGACTACGGCGATGGCGCGGAGATACCCGATATCACCGCCATCGAACCCTACAGACCGGTCCGATTGGTTTTCCAATTTCAGGGCGCTGTGGACAAGGCGAGCGTTTTAACGAAGACCGTCCTCCCTCGATACACCGAGACGATTGAAGCCGCTTTGCCCCCTGCCGAGGGCAAACGGGTGATCGTTGAATGCGAGTTACCCTCCGGACTGGAATTGACTCTCATCGCAACCGGCCATTATGGCAATGATGTGATAACGAGTTTCTTCCCCATTAAAGCCCGGGAAGGCGAAAGGCCCGGCGTTCCGGTCACCGGCATCGGTCTGTTGCTGAACCCGGCGGAAACTCCTCAGACGTTTATACGTGTGACGCTGGAAAAAGGCGTCTCCGAAAAAATTTACTACCAAATCGAGCCCGAACATGCCACAAACAAAAACGTGACCATCGAGTCGAGCGACTCCAATGTCGCCGAGATCAGCGATTCCGACGAGTCCAGCACCACTGTCACGGCCAAAAAGAAGGGAAAAACTTACGTGAGTTTTACGGCAAAAGACGGCGGATTCACCGCCACCTGTGAGGTCACCGTGACGGAAACTTCGACCGGCGGCGGAGGCGGCTGCAACGCCAATATTTTTGGCGGAACCGCCGTGGGCGGAACTGTCCTCTTGGCGGCCATGTTCGCCTGCCATACCCTCAAAACCCCCGACAGTGGGAAGCCAGGCAGTCGAGCCAAACGGAGAGGGATTTTTGGGTCGTCGTCCCGTTGATCCAGTCTCCTTTGCCGCCTCCCCTCGCTTGGAGTTCGGGAAATTTTTTCGCAAGTCCGGCAAGATCGACGGGCACCTCGGCTCCCCGCAGGAGAATGAAGGGAAAGGGAACGTTCGCTGACGTGTCGGAAAGAAAAGGAAGAAGAACGAGGCAGAACGAGTCGGGATGTTCCGCGACGCAGTTGCGGGCGGGGGCCGAGAGCAGCTCCTTGGTCAGCCCGGGAAGCACGGCGAAGTAAAGGGGATGGCCTCCCGCTTGGCACGTATCCCAGGGAATGGAGATATACGCGCGTACCTTGTCCGCGATTTGGCGTAAGGTGTTATTTTCGGATCTTTGGCGGGCAAAAATGTCCTCCAACTGGTCCGCCCTGCAGCCCACCTCCCGCAGAAGGCGGCGCATCACGCGGCTGTATTCCCGCACTCGCGCCTTTCCCTGGACGGTGAACCGCACCTCCCAGTCGGGCGCGGAGCCATTGAAACCCGTGACCAGAAAATCGCCGATCTCCCCCGTGCGGGCGACGTGGGTTCCCGCGCAGGCCGTGGCGTCGATACCCGGCACGCGTACCACGCGGATTTTCTCGTCGCGTATGCGCTCCCATTTGGCCTTCAGCTCGGGGATGTTCTCCGCCTCGTTCCTCGACATCAGAAACGACTCGACGGGAAGGTCGGCCTCGATGGCGTTTACGGTCTTTTCCTCCGCGGCGAAAAGGGAATCCCAGGTCAGAGCGCCGTCGTAACGAACGTACACGACGCTTTCGTCTACGCCGATGTTCACCTTGAGGGTTTCGAGCCCTTCATGGGCGTTTTCCTGCAGACGCGAAAACAAATGCTGCCCCGTGTGCATCCGCGACAGAATCCAGTTGCGCGCCATGTCCACCACCGCCGTGACCTCCATACCGGCCCGGGGCGCGCCTTCGAGCAGCAGCAGGTCGAGAAGGGTCTCGTGGGTGTTTTTGCTCTTTCCGGCGGCGCGGACGGCGGCGCGGAATCCATCGCCCCTGAGTTCTCCCGTGTCTCCGGGCTGACCTCCTCCACTGGGATGAAAAGGCGACTCCTCCAGGATCACCTGGGCTTTTTTGCCGTCGAGTTCCCGTACCTCGGCGATTTTCGTGCGCGTTTCGCCGTTTCGCCACACTTTCATTACTCCCCTTATAGTGTATTAAGATAAAAAGCCTAAAGTTAGAATAGCTAAAAATCAAGTCAATTGCTCTATTTGGCGCGTGTAAATTTAACATTTTTTAAGTTAAACGACATGTCCGATAAATATAAATAACTCTCAAGTATAAATAATCTATTAAATGCCAACGCCTTGCGGGATCATTATAACCGTTTTGTCGTTGGTCTCTGTTTTTGCTAAGTATTTTTACGGACTTATGATGGTTTTGGCCCGCCTCGCTGCACTCTGCTTCACTCTGAGATATAATCCTTTACGTTGGGAAAACGAGGAGGGCATGGGATGTCGAAACCCGTACAGGTAGAGGTGATTCTTTCGCTCAGCGAATACCTGCCGGTGGTGGATGTTTGGTTGATCGTGGATATATTGCGGGCCAGTACCATGATGGTGAGCTGGTTTGCTGCCGGCGGCGGCGATCTTTATCCGACCGTGTCCGTGGAGGACGCCAGGCGTTTGGCCTCTTCTCTGAAAGAAGAGGGCGAGAGGCCTCTTCTGATGGGAGAACAGAACGCTATCGCCCCCCAGGGGTTCGACCTCGGGAATTCTCCTTTGAGCGTAACCCCGGAGTTGATCCGGAATTTTTCCTGCTCCGTCATGGCAACCACCAACGGAACGAAGGCCCTGCTGAAAGGCGCTTCGACGGGGATACCTGTTTTAGTGGCCTGTGCCCGCAACGCTTTTGCCGCTCTCGATACGGCTCTTTCCAAAGGATTCCGCATCGGCATCTTCTGCTCCGGGCGCAAAGGGCGGCCCTCTTGGGACGATACGCTGTGCGCGGGGCTTTTGGTCGCCTACGTGGTGGAGCGTTTCCCGGACATCCGACTGACCGACGGCGCAAGGCTCGCCTATCTCGCCTGGAAGGGGAACAGGGATTTCACTGCGTCCCTCAAGACCGCCGAGCACGCGATTTTTTTAGAGAAGATCGGGTACGGCAAAGACGTGGCCTTCGCGGCCGAGATCGACGTCACCCGCGTCGTCCCCGAACTCTTCGAGCTTCCCGCCGGAAAAGAAATGCGCGCCGTACTCCGCTTGGGAACTCCGGCCGAGACGCCCTCCGTCCTCGGCAGCCGACCTCACTCGGGGCCCGAAAAAGCGGTACTCGCCGGTCCCGAGAACGACCCAAAGCCGATGACCGTGGTGTGGCGAAAAGAACCGATTGTCACAGAATCGGTTATCGACGAACCCAGTGTCGGAGAGGTCTTTTTCGCCGGGGAAAACTACAGAAAACAGCGTAAAAGCAAGGTCAGAAAGCCTTAGGCGTCTGGATATCGATATCCTGGCACCGAGATTATGTACTATGGGTAATGAACCCTAAATTATTCAAATATAATGCAAAAATCATATAACGCAAAAATCACGCGAAGATCACTCGAAGAAGGTAAGCAGCGATGAAGACATTGTATTTGGACTGTTTTGCGGGAATTGCCGGCGATATGCTGGTGGGGGCTCTTTTCGAGCTTGTCCCCGACGCGGACCGCTTCAGGGCCGAGTTGAGCAAAATGACGAGGCTGTCGGCCGAAGACTACGGGATCGCTATGGAAAAGGGCAGTAAGGGAGGCATTTCGGGCACTCATTTTCACGTGAGTACACATGAACATCATCCTCACAGAGGGCTGAAGGAAATAGAGGAAATTATCACGACAAGCACCCTGTCTTCTCGCATCCAGAGAGAAGCCATGCGGGCTTTTGCTCTTTTGGCCGAGGCCGAGGCCAAGGTACACGGCACCACCCCGGACAAAATTCACTTTCATGAGGTGGGGGCCATCGATTCGATCCTGGATATCGTGGGAGCGTTCATCTTGATCGACCAGTTGGAATGGCCGCGGGTACTTTCTTCGACGATCAACGTAGGATCCGGGACCGTCCAGTGCGCCCACGGGATTCTGCCCGTCCCCGCCCCTGCGACGGAGATACTGCTCCACGGCCTGCCGGTCTGTTCCCTGGGAGAGCCCATGGAGCGCACGACACCGACGGGAGCGCTTCTTGCCCGTTGCCTGGCCGACGCCTTCTGCCCCCTTCCCGAGGGGACCATAGCCGCGTCGGGTTACGGCCTGGGGACCCGGGACTCGGATTTGCCCAACGTTTTGCGGGTTCTCCTGATGGACTCCGCAGCGGACGGCACGGAGTCCATGGGAGTGGAGCGCGACCGGGTGACGCTGCTGGAGAGCAATATCGACGACATGAACCCGCAAGACTTCGAACTCGCGGCGGAGCGCCTTTTCGAAGAAGGGGCTTTGGACGTCTGGCTCGAAACCATTGCCATGAAGAAAGGGCGTCCCGGAGTGAAGCTCTGTTGCCTCTGCCCCCCCGGCAAATCCGGCGCGCTTTCCCTTTCCGTGCTGCGTCACACCACCACCCTGGGCGTCCGGAGAACGGCACTTGACCGTACTAAATTATGTTATAAGATAGAAGAAATCGCGACTTCACTGGGGGCTTTGAGGGTGAAAACAGCCTTTATCGGAATCGAAAAAAATGGAAAAAATCCCCTTCGCCGCACTCCCGAGTACGATGATTTGAAACGTTTGGCAAAAGAACAGGGGCTCTCCCTGCCTGAGGTTCGAAATCGCGTCCTGCGCGAGATTGAATAGTTTTTTTGAGTTTGTTAGATTTTAAACGCTGAATATCCGGCGAATCCAATAGACTAAAAATCAGAACGGAGGTTCCCCGTGAGTATTATCGTAACTCTTTTGCTTGTCGCTTCTGTGGCGGTCAATGTGTGGTTTTTGAGGCGAAGGGGCAGGTCTGGAAAACAGTCCGTGCGTTCCACGCTGCTTCAGGGCATCAAAAACGTCAGGGATCTGGCGACGATACGACAAGATTTCCAGTCTATCGTCATTTTCGAGGACACCAAGGCCATTCTGGGGTTTTCCGTGCCCGGAACGGGGCGGAAGTTCATTTTGAAATACTCCGGCACCATCACCTGCGGCAACGATCTCTCGAAAATCCAAATCTCGGAGCGCTTCTCCGTGAACCGTATTCGTATGGTGGTGCCGCGCAGCCGGCTTCTGGACCTTTACGCGGACATGAAGAGTATCCAAGTTTACGACCAGAAAGCGGGCTTTTTCTCCTCCATCGAGCTTCAGGATCAAAACCGCGAGATCGCCAACAACTTGGAGGACGTCCGGCAAGACGCACTGCAAAGCGATATTCTGCGCCGGGCGGACGAAAATACCCGCACGGTTTTGACGTCCTTGGCCGCGTCGTTGGGCATGGAGGCGGAAGTGATTTTCGACGACCGAGAGGCGGACGTGGTTCGCGCTTTGCCCCCCGCTTACGCCGAATCCGAAGAAGAATCTCCCCAAATGGAGCCCGACACCGTACTCGCTTTGTCCCAGAAAGAGTAGAAGAAAAGACAAAGATACGACGGCCTCAGTGCTTTAAATCCAATAACGACAAGACAAGTAAAGCAAATAAAGAACCTCGTCGAAGAAGTTTTCCGGCGGGGTTTGCTTTTTGCCCGCGAGACTGAAAAGTCGAATGGCGTCTGCGGGTATACAGCAAAACAAACTTCGATTCGCGGCTTTATCGACCGGCATCGAGACGAAATGGCGGCGCCCAGGATTGAAGCCAGAATTGAAGTCAAGATTGGAGCGGCGAGCTAATATATTTAGGAAAGGGAGAGTCATGATGAAAAACCCCGAACAAACAATAGGCAACCTCATCGACAAGCAAGGAGTTTCCTTCATCGCGTCGGTTGACGCGGACGGTTTCCCGAACATGAAAGCTATGCTTCCGCCCAGGAAGCGAGAGGGCATCCGAACCTTTTGGTTCACCACGAACGCTTCATCCATGCGTGTCGCGCAGTTCCGCGAGAACCCAAAGGCGAGCATATATTTCTGTGATAAGCGTTTCTTTCGTGGAGTACAGTTTGTCGGCATGATGGAGGTTCTGGAGGACGCGGCGACAAAGGAAATGATATGGCGCGAAGGTGACACGATGTATTACAAACAAGGCGTAACCGATCCTGATTACTGCGTGTTGAAATTCACGGTGCGCAAAGGACGGTATTACAGCAACTTCAAGAGCGAAGACTTTGAAATATGAGCAATGCAGAATTCCTGGAAAACATTGATAAACTTCACACCACGCCGATGGGGGCGGAACGAATAAGAAAAAACCTCGGATTGAACATTCCCGATGTAGTGAAGTGGTGCAAACAAAAGATACAGGAACCCAAAGCGGAAATTATCAGCCGCGGCAAGAATTGGTATGTCAGCATCGACGGCTGCGAAATAACGGTGAACGCCCATACCTGCACAATCATAACGGCGCACACGAAAGGCAATGACCGATGAGCAAATCTGATCCATTATGGAAGTGTCTGCAAGCCATCAACAAATTGGTTACACTACCCAAAAGGGGAGGCGCCATGCAAGAATATGCCGACAAAGCGGCCTTGATCAGTGAAATTCGGAAAACGGCGGACCTTTTCATCCGTGAATTTGATGATGTGAAGGAAACGGATAAAGATAACACGGTCCTTGGCGTTGATCGCGCACCAGCGCAGATGATCGCCTACCAATTGGGCTGGATGGCGCTTCTTCGCAAATGGGACGCGGAGGAGCTTGCGGGACATGTTCCTGAGATGCCCGCGCCGGGGCTGGGTTTTCAAACGGATGAAAAAGAGAACGCGCCAAAGGTCGTCTTTTTCAATACGACCGGAACGAAGTTTGAGCTGTACCCCTTGGAGCTGCTCGCGAAGGACATCAACGAGACAGCACCGCCGAAATCGTGGACGGTTTCGCGGGCATAACCCTTGCTTACAATGTGAAGAGCGAAACGGAAGTACATGAGATTATGGAATTGGCGAAACATGCCGGCGCGGTCATCGCAAAGGAGCCGCAAAAGGTGTTTTGGGGCGGGTACAGCGGGTATTTCGCCGATCCGGACGGCTATTATTGGGAAGTGGCGTATAACCCCCATTCCTCGTTCGACGAAAACGACATGCTCGTATTACGCTGAGGAACCCTCGGGAAGGTAAAAATATGAGCGCAGGGGGCGGCAAGTACCTGAACTTTCTCGCCATTGCGCAGAAGGAAGTGACACATAACGCGAAATACAGCCGTCATCTATGCTTCAAAATATGGAACCACGAAACAATATGCCGCCTGGATTGCGGAAGAGCTTGGGGCTGAGCTGTTGCAAGCGAACACAGTTTCACCGGCAAGGCTCCGGGAGTTTGACTGTGTGGTCTACGGCGGCAGCCTGTACGCGGGGGGCATTCTCGGCGTAAAGCTGATCGCGAAGAATCCCTGTAAAAAGCTGGTGGTGTTCACAGTGGGGCTGGCCGACCCACAAAATACGGACTACACCCGTATTTTAAAGAAAAACTTCCCGCCGGGCGGGACACAGCCCTTGAAGGTTTTCCATCTGCGGGGTGGCATCGACTACAAGAATTTAAGCATCGTCCATCGTGGAATGATGGCGATGGTGAAGAAAATGAGCATCGGCAAGAGGCCGTATGAGGAACTCTCCGATGAAGAGAGGGCTTTTACCGACACATACGGCGGCAAGGTAGACTTCACCGGCCGCTTATCTATTGGCCCGTTGGTAGAATATGTTGCGACATGAGCAGGAATACACGGCGACCCTGCCAACGACGCCCTGGGGGCAATACTGCCGAAGCGGCGCAATTCCGTCTGTAATGGTTCAGAGGTTGGCAAATCCCTGAGCATTTCCACCTTCGACGCGCTCTTTTCCGGCAAAAAAGAATTGTTCCGGGGCCTTTATGCGGAAGAGTTCATGAGTTGGCCCGACTACAAAACCTATCCGATCATCCGGCTGGATATGAGCGACTTGACGACGGACACGGGGTCTGATGTGCTGTGCGCTTCCCTGTTGGCAAGAGTCAAAGAAAACGGGTATCGTCTGGGGGTTGCGACAGAGGGCGCTGCGATAGAAAATGCGGCTCCCGGCGATACGTTTTCTGGTTTTCCGGGAATCCAGGTATTCGCATCGGGATCATAGCGTTCATATGGGTTGATATGGGTTGATGTGGTTAATATGTCCACTTTTCGCCCTTGATTTTAATCATCGCTCATCACCTTTTCGCCGTTCAAAATCAGATTCATATTCCGCATGGCACAGAATTTGCCGCACATAGTGCAGGTGTCGGCACATTCAGGTGTGGATTCCCCGTGCATCTTTCGTGCCTTTTCGGGGTCTAGAGCAAGGCTGTACATCTTTTCCCAGTCCACCGCCTGCCGTGCTTTGGACATCTCGTTGTCCCTGTCGGCGGCATGGGGGATACCCTTGGCGATATCGGCGGCGTGTGCGGCAATTTTGGCGGCGATGATTCCGTCGTGAACGTCCTGCTCATTGGGCAGCCGCAAATGCTCGGCGGGGGTGACATAACATAAAAAAGCCGCGCCGTTCATTGCGGCGACTGTCCCTCCAATGGCGGAGGTGATGTGGTCATAGCCAGGGGCAATGTCGGTTACCAGCGGCCCCAAAACATAGTAAGGCGCACCGTGGCACAGCGTTTTTTCCAGCTCCATATTAGCCGCAATTTGATTGAGCGGCATATGCCCGGGCCCCTCTATCATCACCTGCACGTCTTGTTTCCAGGCGATTTTTGTCAGCTCGCCAAGAGTGATCAGTTCCTCAATTTGCGTCGCATCGTTGGCGTCGTGGGTTGAGCCCGGACGGCAGGCGTCGCCTAAGCTCAGGGTCACGTCATAGCGCCGGCAAATCTTCAGCAATTCATCAAAGCGTTCATAAAACGGATTTTCTTTGCCTGTCATTTCCATCCATGCAAACATCAGTGAGCCGCCTCGGGAGACGATGTTGGTCAGCCTGTTGCGATTCCGCTTGAAGCGTGCGGCGGTTGCCCTGTTCATCCCGCAATGGATGGTCATGAAATCCATGCCGTCCTCGGCGTGCATCTGCGCAATCGAGAGCCACTCGTCAGAGGTGATTTTCTCCAAAGCCTTATCATAATAAACAAGTGCGTCATAAATCGGAACGCTGCCCAGCGCCGCCTTGCACGTGCTTGAAAGTTTGCGGCGAAAGGCCCGAGTATCGCCGAAGGTGGACAAATCCATGATCGCGTCCGCACCGAACTTTTCCGCCTCGGCCACCTTGGCCAACTCGATATCGAAATCGGCGCAATCCTTCGATGCGCCCAGGTTGACATTGATTTTTGTCGAAAGTGTGCTTCCTATTGCCCTAGGCCGCCCGTTTGGGTGCCCGATATTTTTGGGAATAACAGCCTTTCCCGTCGCGATCAGAAGCCGCAGTTCCTCCGGCGCAAGATATTCTTCCTTTGCGGCAGCTTCGATTTCGGGGGTTATAATCCCGATTCTGGCCGCTTCCCTTTGCGTTTGATAGTGCATCGATGTGACCATTGATATGACCCTTCCTTTCCGTGCAAGGCACAAAACGACATGAAACAGGACGCCGCCGCGCGATCGATTTTGTTATTTTTGTCAATGTCAGCAAGAGTCCGCTTTTCCAAACAGAAAGGTAAGTCTTTGGTGTGCGATATTTGGACCTTAGGCTTTTCACAATTCTGTTCTCCCTACGTCGGCATAACCCGAATCAGGTTCAAAGAGTACTTTCTCAGCCCGCATAACTCAATTTGCGGACACCTCTGAACAAATTGCATGGTAACCTAATTGAGGCAAAATTGCAAGATTTTTTGTATTCTGCCCAATTGACTAGCTTTGACTAGAAGACCACTAGAAGACTAGAGTAACCAGGTTGACTTATCCAGTATGAAAGAGTACGCTAATATAAAGCGTCTTTAGTAAGTTGGTTAGTTTGGTGAGAGTAATTAGTTTGAGCTTCTATATTTACATAATGTTATGCGGCGTAGACACATAGTGAATTTTTACGTTTTATTTTCCTGAAAAGGTTCTTCTTTCGCCGCGGCATTGGAGTTTAGATATTCAAATTTTATAGAAGGAGTGGTTACGGATGTGGAAAAACTTCAGGCTCAGTGTTAAGCTGTTGTTGGGATTCGGGCTGCTTTTAGTGATATTTGCCCTGGGCGTACTCGTGACATGGAGGTATTTATCGATTCTCCAGCAAGACAGCCATCACATGGAAAACGCCATTGTACCCGCGATGGCTGTGACCAGTGGGGGAGAGCGGGAAGTATACGAACTTTTTCTGGTAGTTGATGAAATGAAGCGCTTGGAAAGCGAAGAATCCATCAAAAAGACAGACGGCGCCAGAGCGCGGATTCAGAAAGCGGTAGAGGGGGTAATCGCCTTCCAACGTGTCAACCCCACAGTGGAGTCGACGAAATACGCCGTGGACAATGTTCTTCCTCTTATCGACAAATACTTCCAGATGCTGGACGCAACGGAAAGGGCCATCGAGAAGAAGAACGCGGCGTTCAGGACTGCGGGGGCCGCGGGCGAGGAATTGACGGTATTGAGCAATAAACTGGTGAACGAACTCTTCGCTTACGGTAAGGAAGAGGTTCAGCGGGGAAAACAGGCAAACTTGGATATACTCGACATGGCACGGAACATCACGGTGGATATCCTGGACCTTCGCAACATGCTCCTGAGCCAAGTCGCCAGCGGCAACGTCTCGAAGTTGACGGCAACCCTCAGCCAAACTATCAACAAAATCAAAGAGCCCGTCCAAACCATGAAGACCATCTTCACCCTCCCCCGTTTTTTGGACCAGTCGAGTCAGCTCCTGGAGAAGCTGCCCGAGTACGAAAGACTCATCAACGAGTTTGTGAAGGAGTTCACGGCGCTGCAGAAAACCCACGCGGATAGGGCTCCCGTCATGGCGGCGCTCAACGAAGAGGCTTCCAAAGCCTCCACGATCGGTCAGGAGCGCGTCGAGGCTTTCGCGAAGACAACCCTGGAGAGGGTGGGCTCCTGCGTCACGATACTGCTCTCGGCGGCCCTTTTGGCCATTCTGCTGGGCCTGACGATCGCCATCGTCATCTCCCACAGCATCTCGAAACCGCTGAATGTCCTTGTCGGCCTGGCCAAACGCGCCGGAGACGGCGACTTGACCATCGAACACAAAGAATTCGGCTACGAGGGCAAGGACGAGCTGGGGACGCTGGCTCTGGCGCTCTCCAACATGATCTTGGCCCAGGAAAAGACCATGCAGCAGGTCGTATCCGTTGCCGAAAACCTTTCGAACGGAGCGGGCAGCCTGGCCGCCATTTCCGAGGAGACCGAGTCTTCAATGGACGAAATCAAGACCTCCATCGAACAGGTTGCCTCTCTGAGCGAGGGCAACGGCGCCGCGCTTCAGGAATGCAACGCCGGCGTCGAAGAAATGAGCGCCGGCGCGGACACCGTGGCTCAGTCGTCCACCGACAGCGCCGCTTTCCTCGTCCAGACCACGGAGGCCTCCCACAAGGCTATCCAAAGGGTGATCGGCGTGATCGCAGGGATGCGCAACGTGGACCAAAATTCCAAAGAAAGCGAAAGCAAGATCCGTCAACTGGTCTCCTCCGTGGAGAACGTCAGCAGCTTTGTATCGGTCATTACGGGGATCGCCGACCAGACGAACCTGCTCGCCCTCAACGCCGCCATTGAAGCGGCGCGTGCCGGGGAGGTAGGACGAGGGTTCGCCGTGGTTGCCGAAGAGGTCCGCAAGCTGGCGGAGGAGTCCGCCCGCGCGGCTCAAAACGTGAATGGAATCATCGCCGAGCTTCAAAGCGGCGCCCAGGAAAGCATCCGGGTCACGACCGAGGCGGGCCGCATGCTGGGAGAAATTCTCGCCCAAGCGGAACAGGCACAGGGGGAACTCAACGGCGCTCTGCAGGAAATCAACAAAGCCAACGATTCCACACAAAACATCGCTGCTGTGGCCGAAGAGCAGGCGGCTTCCTGCAAAGAGGTAGCCGCGGCCATCGACAGCGCCACCCGGTCGACGATGGAAATGGTCGAGACGGTCTCCCACGTCCGCAACGCATCGGATAAGACGGCTCAGGCCGCGCGGAGCGTCGCGGAGCAGTCAGAGACATTGACCGCGCACGCCCAGGCCCTGTCAGATATTTTGTCCCAGTTCAAACTCCTCCCGCCCTCCGCCCCGGCACCGAAATCTCTGCGGGCGAGGGCCTGAAATAACGAAACCTTACCAACTACAGAATTTACGGGGCAGTGGGCGAGTTTTCCCCTTTGCCCCGTTTCTTTTCTAATCTTTTCTAATTTTTAATCCCTTCTTAATTTCAATCCTTCCTGATTATCGTTCTTCCTAAATTATCGTTCTTCCTAATTTTATCGTATGGCGTAAAGATTTCCGTCGGTGCTGCCGAGGAAGAGCACTCCTCCGGAAAAAGCCGGTGTTCCGTTAATCCCGCCTCCGGTGGAAAAGGTGAAACGCACGGCTCCGTCTTTTGCGTCCAGCACGAAAAGCGTTCCCTGTCCTCCGCCGATAAAAACCAGGCCCTCGGCCGCGATCGGCGTTCCCACAACTGTTCCGCCCTGGGTGTCGAAGCTCCAGATCATTGATCCGTCCGCCTTGGAAAGAGCCGCTACTTTGCCGTTCGCCGTTCCCACAAAAATTTTCTCTCCGCCGGCACCTCCCCTTTCAACGGAGGGCGGCGTCGTCACGGGGTCGCCCACGTCGGTTTTCCACTGAGGAATGACGCCCTTGATTTTGACGGACTGAACGGACCCGTCCCAGCTCGAAAAGTATACGCAACCACCCTCGGTCATGGGGGTGTTGATCGCGCCGCCTGCGCCGCCGCCCCAGTCGCGTTTGCCCGTCTTGGGATTTACGGCGCTGAAGACTCCTCTCTGCTCGCCCAAAAAGACGATGCCCTCCGAGAAGTAGGGGGCGCTGCGCAGCTCCTGTCCTGTGCCGTACGTCCAGAGCATTTTACCGTTCTCGGCGGAGAGAGCGACCATTTGCCCATCGCCCTTGACAAAAAAGACCTTGCCGTCGCCAGCGGTGGTGCCGTCCACGACGGTGTCCGCCGCGTAGCTTTCCTCCGGCGGCGCGTACTTCCAGAGCAGGGTACCCTTCGACAGGGAAAGAGCCGTTATCGTTCCGTCGGCCTGAGCAAAGATCACCTTCTGATCTAAAATCGTAGGCTGTCCCACGACGCTGTTCGATCCCCTGTAAATCCAGGCAGCTTTCCCCGATGCCGCGTGGACGGCATGAAGGTTGCCAGCGTTGTCTCCTGCGAGGACCAACCCCTCCGCCACGGCGACGGAACTGCCGATGGGATACTCCGCTTCGTAGGTCCACCCCAATTTGCCGCTCCAAGCCGACACCGACGGCACATGAAAAATTACTATCCACAGCGCCGTCAAGAAAAACACAGACGTCAAACGCTTCATCGCCGAAATTCCTCCTTGATCTGATCGTATCAAAAATTACGAATAATTTTACAGGTTTCGCGACAAGGGGAGTAGAGATTTTTACTTCTCGACCTTTATTTCTCGGCGATAGCTCGTTTATGCTCTTCTATGCGAACAAAAAGGCCTTCCAGCAAAGTTTGGACTCTTGCGTCGTCTTTGGGAAAGCAATCACGGATGTGGGTAAGCACCCCGCTTTTTTCCAGAATCTGCAAAGAAGGGGCGAAGTTGATATCCAGCGTCCACGTCAACTGGATCAGTAAAAAATCCTGCAACGAGGACGCGTTTTTATACGAACCGCTCCAAAAGGTCTCGACCTCCTCCAACAGAGATGTCGACAGTGGGGCCCCTATTTTGTGACGCGGCAGAAGGCCGCCTATCGTTCCCTCGTCCATGCGGCGTCGCACCAACCTGAAAACGTCCAGTTTGTCCGCGTCCCGGGCAAGCCAGCAAAAGAGCAGGGCATCGGAGGAAAGATCGGGATGAAGTTCGGGCAAACTCTTTTTGTTATGCCATTTCACGGCCTGTAGAATGACTTTTTGTCCTTCATCGTCCACAGAGTCTGCGTTGATTGTGTTTCCGAAGAATTCTCTGCGCAGCGTTTCGTATCCGCAGTCTCCGTGATCGACGGAGGCTCCGTCGTTGTACGTGCCGAAATCTCGGTATTGGCTGAAACGCCCCGTGTCGTGCAAAAGGCAGGCCGCAATTCCCACGGCGGCGTCGTTGGGAGGCCAAGCGAGGGTTTTCGTCAAAGCCTCTCCGACCCGCATGACGTCGTAGCTGTGTTCGTATTTCATCCGAATCATTGGGACCGACAGGTCGAAAGAACGAACGTACCCATCGAACCACGCTTTTACCTTCACGAGATCTGCAAGCACACAATTCACTTCCTCCACGGGATTCTATAACGTGCATTTTGTGAGTCATTATACTAAAAACTCTTCACGCGCCCTATTCCGTCGCCGGTTTTCGAAGACAATCGCCCTTGCGTTTGAACTTGCGTTTTGAAACATAGTCCGAGCCTTCCGGAATCTCAACATCAAATGCATTCCCTTCGGCAGTATCCGGCGAATAAATGTTCTCTATCGCGCCGGCGCAGGAAAATGAAAGATCCAAAGTATCTCTTTTAGGATGTTCGATACTGTTGACCTTTATCTGAATAAAGTTTTGTCCGCCACTCGGCCTTCAACCCCCATTTCGAACTCAGAATTTTCAGTTAATTATTTTTAGACCGAAAAATTGGTCGTGTGGGCAATGTGTTGATGAGTACCTGTCAACCGTTTTCAATAAAGGGCTGAAAATAAACTATCAACAAATTGGTGACACTACCGAGAAATTTAAGGCACACTGCAACTTGAGCTACAAATTTTGTTACAGTACAGTGGGAATGTAGAGATAATGGGCTAATGTATAAACCAAAGTTATACGATAATATAAGTATGAGCGCAGATTACAGTCGTCAACTGAGTAAAGAATATGAGCGAG
>JAISLU010000078.1 GCA_031277095.1 Synergistaceae bacterium | reverse complement strand
TTATTACGCATCCACAACATCCGCTTTGTGTGCTATCACGCATCCCCAGCCTCCGCTATTTTTCGCCCCCAGCCCGCAGTCGAGGCCCACCTGCAGCAGGGGGATCGGACCTTTCAATAAGAAATCGCCCTCCCAGCCTTTGATGGGGAAATTGCTTTTCTCGTCGAATTTGGCCACTCGCTCCCAAACTTTTCCCCACGGTCTTATCTCCACCTTGCCCTCCGGTATTTGGGATTCTTGCTCGGGGTGGAGCGCGCGAAATTTTCTGACGAGGTTGTTGTGGACCGACTCGGAAAAGTCCGGCGAGGAGGGGTGGAAGTAGACGGTGTATTTCCGCCCGTCGCCTCTTTGCATCTGGGAGTAGCACGTTATCGGGGAGAGGGTTCTCACGCGGACTTCCTCCGATGTCACGGTGAGAGGAACCGCCTCTATACTCTCGCAGATGACAGAGGTGTTGCCGATATGCAGCTCCTCGCTTCCGAAGGCGCCGCTGACAAATCCGTCCAGAGTATTGACGATAGGGGTCGAGACGACAAGGCGTATCGGCAGGTCGTACTCGATCGTTTCCCTGCTCGTTCTCGGGCGCGTCGCGGAGAGCGGCCAGCTCATGGCGAAAAGTTTCATCGGCCTGCCGTCCACTCTGTAGCCCTCGTCGTGGAGAAATGCGGCGCGCTCCGGCGGCAGCAGCTTGTACAAAAGAGCCTGAAAAAGATTCAGGTTGACGACGGGGAGTCTCAAAACGCTCGACTCCCGTGAAAGAAACTGTAAAGTTAAATGCACAAGGGACACCTCTCTTCTAAATTTTGTATCCGATAAAGGTAGTTTCTCCATCCTTTTTATCCCACCTTTATCTCGTTCTCACATACGCATTATCTTATCAGGTGTCGTCATGCGCCTTTTCTATTTCACGGGTTCCTATTTGCGATTGCAAAAGGGCACAGGGGAAATGCATTCTTTCCCATACTTTCCCATTCTTTCTTATGACAATCTGTTAAAATACCGATAACTTCTCTTATATTTAATGAGCGCACTCAGGGGGTTTTATGCTATGGAAGCTGTTTCCATATACCGCAGCATCGAAGAACTTGCCGAAAAATACGGCGGAAAAGTTGTGGAGTGGCGGCGCGCCATTCATAGGAACCCCGAGCTGAGTACGCAAGAAGAAAAAACGGCGGCGCTGGTGGCGGACACCCTGACGGGGCTCGGTCTGGAGGTGAGGAAAAACGTCGGCGGGCACGGGGTCGTGGGGCTTTTGAAGGGGAAAAAAGCGGGAAAAACGGTGGGGCTTCGCGCCGACATGGACGCGCTGCCCATGCAGGAGGAGACGGGATTGCCCTTTGCCTCCGCGGTGCCGGGCGTCATGCACGCTTGCGGGCACGATACCCACACCGCCATGCTGTTGGGGACGGCCTGCGTTTTGTCCGAGCTGGCGGAGGAACTGGAGGGAAGCGTCAAGTTCATTTTCCAGCCCGCGGAGGAACTGAACCCCACAGGCGGCGCGCCGGGAATGATCGAGGCCGGCGTTCTGGAAAACCCCAGCGTAGACGCCCTCTTTGCCCTGCACGTGTGGCCCGGCTTCGAAACGGGCACTGTCATCACTCGTTCGGGAGCCCTGATGGGCGCTTCGGACCGCCTCTTTCTGACGGTATCGGGCAAAACTTCCCACGGCTCCGCTCCGCATCAGGGGATCGACGCCATCATGATCGCCGCTCAGGTCATCGGGGGGCTTCAGACGGTGGTGTCTCGCACGGTGGCGCCCCTCGATTCCGCTGTGGTCAGCATAGGGACCATCAAGGGCGGGTACCGCTACAACGTGGTGGCGGACAAGGTGGAGATGGAGGGCACGGTCCGCACTCTGTCCCCCGCCACCCAGGAAAGGCTGCCCGGCCTGATCCAGCGCACGGCCCAGGGCTACGCGGGCGCTTTGGGAGGCGAGGCTTCCGTGGAATATGTGCGGGGCTATCCCCCCACGCTGAACGCGCCGGAGCTTTTCCGGCTGGCCTCCGAAACCACCGCGGCATCCCTGGGAGAGGGGCATTTCGTGGTCCTGGACAACCCCGACCTGGGGGGCGAGGACTTTTCGTTTTTCGCCCGGGAACGCCCTGCGCTGATGGCGTGGCTGGGCTGCCGGCCGGTCGGAAAATCCCCCGACGAGATGGCCGTACTCCACAATACCTGTTTCGACCCCGACGAGGCTTGTTTTCCATGGGGTATGCGTTTTATGACCTCCTGCGCCGTGGATTTTTTGAGGCAATAGCCACGCCTTCTCTGCACTGTCTATGCACTGTTCCAGACAAGGGTAGCCGAGCCCGAGTGTTTGCGGCGCAATGAGTGTTTAGTGTTTAACGAGTATTTAGTATGTAAGGAAGGAGGGGATTGTGGCGCAGGATAAATATCATGACATTGATTTTCTTCATTTGTTTTTGCCGAAAGTTTAAACCTTCGTATTTTTCGTATTTTCGTATTTTGACCGACTCGCGTTTTCCTGGACAATGTTATTTTTAAGGATAAGCCATTATTTTGAAAGGAGTGTTTTGATTTATGCGAAAGTTCTTGTTGGCGGTGGGCATATGTTTGTTTGTGGCGAGCGGGGCCCTTGCGGCGGACACGATCAAGATCGGATTTTATAACTGCCTGACGGGGGCCAACGCCTTTGGGGGACAGTTGGAGTTGGAGGGCACCCAGTTGGCTCTCAAGGAAATTCCCGAGGTGCTGGGCCGAAAAGTTGAGCTGATCGTAGTGGACAACAAGTCCGACAAGGTCGAAGCTGCCAACGCGGTCACTCGCCTGATCGAGCGGGACAAGGTCAGTGTGGTCATCGGGACCTACGGCTCTTCCCTGGCTATGGCCGGCGGAGAGGTGGCCGAAGCGGCCGGAATTCCCGTCATGGGGACATCCTGTACCAACCCGCTGGTCACGTTGAACAAGAAGTACTACTTCCGCGCCTGTTTCATCGACCCCTTCCAGGGAGCAGGCGGGGCGACCTACGCTTTCAAAACTCTCGGGTTCAAAAAGGCCGCTCTTCTGACCGACGTGGCCAACGACTACTCCGTAGGGCTCAGCAACTTTTTCAAACAGGCTTTCACCAAACTGGGGGGAGAAATCGTCTCCGAGATGAAATACCAGTCTGGGGACCAGGACTTCACCGCTCAGTTGACCGAGATCATCTCCAAAGCTCCCGATATCGTCTTCATCCCCGCCTACTTCGCCGAGGGCGCGATCATTCTGAAGCAGGCCCGGGAGCTGGGGGCGACCTTCCGCTTCATGGGCGGCGACGCCATGGACAACCCGGAGATCATCACTCTGGGCGGGGACGCGGTGGACGGGTTCCTGCACACCACCTTCGCCTACGACCCCTCCATGAAGGAAATGAACCCCGTTGCGAAGAAGTTCACCGAAAATTGGAAGGCCGCGTACCCCGATAAAGATCCCAACGTCAACGCGGCCCTGGGCTACGACGCCTATCTTCTCGTTGTGGACGCCATCAAGCGCGCCGGCAGCACCGAGCCCGCAAAGATCCGGGACGCCCTGGAGCAGACCAAGGACGTTCTCACGGTCACGGGCCTGACCACCATGAACGCCACCCACGACGCGGAAAAAGAACTGGGCATTGTGGAGATCAAAGAGGGGAAAAAGCAGTTCATCGGGACGGTGACTCCGGAGGCGTAGGTTCGCCTATACCTCAATAAACCGAAAAACCCAAATATCCAAATACGGCGGGGGAAACTCACATTGTAAACAAACGTTCAAGCTCAGGGGGGCGGAGTTCGGCCACGGGTCCTCTCCGGCCCCCGAGGCCCCCCTGACGAAAACGCCTGCTGGGGATTGAGCATAACGAGTTTGAACGATTACCTCACATCCGGAGAAGTTTCCTCCCCCGCCGCGTTACCGGCTTCCGAGCCGCCAGCTTCCCTTATATCGGTTTCCCACATATCTGTTTCCTTCATATCTGTTTCCTTCATATCTGTTTTTTTCATGTCTGTTTCTTTCATATCGTACCCTATTGCCCTGTAGCCCCGCTGACGTTTGGCGAACATCTTCAGCAGCATGGGGACTTTGTCGTCGAGGTAATCGTAAATGACGACCTCTTTCTTCCTGTCGTTGAGGCGATGCAGGCGTCCCGCGTACTGGGCGACGGTTCCCTTCCAGGAGATGGGAAGGCAGAGGAACAGGGCGTCCAACCTCGCGTCGTCGTAGCCTTCCCCGAGATACTTGCCCGTCGCCGCCAAAATCCGGGGTTCCGGGATCTGCCCCAGCAGCGTTTCGGCCTCGCGGCGCTGTCGGGCGCTCATTCCGCCCCGCAGGACGATCACATGGGGCGTGTGACGCCTCAAAAGCTCCGCCAATCGCTCCAGATGATCTGTGCGCTCCGTGATGACCACGGGGCTTTTTCCCTGAACGAGGGCGTTCAGCACGTCGGCGGCGATCAGGGCGTTGCGGGTTTCGTCTTCCGCAAGCGCCCGGTAGAGGTCGTATATTTTGAGATTTCCGTCTGCCGCGAGTTCTTCGGGAAGGGTGAAATCCGTCCTGCGGATCAGCACATGGTGTGAAAAAGGCCGTTCCCGCGCCTGCTGCCGGTCGTCCACCTTGTATCGCACGGGACCGCACTGCATGAATACGATGGGATGATGGCCGTTCTGGCGCGTGATAGTCGCCGAGAGGCCCAAAACATATCGGGCTTTGCTCCGGCTTATGACGGCCTCGAAGCTGCTGGCGGCCAGGTGATGGCACTCGTCCACGATCACCTGACCGTAATCTGCCACGATGTCGCCGACCTCCCCTTTCGTGTAGAGGCTTTGGATCATGGCCACGTCGATATTCCCCGTAACCTGTCTTTTTCCGGCCCCGACCCGTCCTATGGCCTCCGACCCCAGAAACGCGGACAGGCGCGCGACCCACTGCTCCATGAGCTGTGTCCGATGAACGAGGACCAGAGTGTTGACCTTTCGTTTCGCGATGATGTAGACCGCGACAACCGTTTTCCCAAAGGCTGTCGAGGCGCACAAAACCCCCGTTTCGAAGCGCAGAAGCTCCTCTGCGGCTTTCTTCTGCTGAGGGCGCAGCTTCCCCGTAAATTTGAAATCTTTCGCGGACAGCGGCTTGCCCGTGACACGGTTGTCTACTATCGTCGTTTCGATGTTGTGAGCGTCCAGCAACTGGCGCACGTCGTCCAGACATCCTCTCGGCAGATTGAGGTGATTTGTGGAGTCCCTGCAGCAGGAGATAATCCGCGGCTTATCCCAGGTAGACAGGCGCATGGCCTGGTTTTTGTAGAACTCGGGGTTCTGGAACGCCGAGATGCGTATCAGCCTGTTTCGCAGGGCAGGGGTCAGCTCGGATTTCTCGATGTAAACGCCGTCGGAGAGGATCAGTGTCATTTTCGGGGGAAGAGCGCCCTGGATAGGCTGGCGCAGGTGGTTGCGGGATGGACTCATGGCCCAGGGGCGCTTTTGCTCCAATTCGTCCTCCGCCTCCACGATGCGGACCCCGAGAACGCCTCCGATCCTCTCGGCCTCCGCGACCAAGGCCTCTGCCTCCCTGACGGGCATCCTGCGGAAGGAGGAAAGGGCCACCCACTGATCCTCCCAGGGCTCGAAGGCGGCGGGATCCAGAAAAAGGCTGTTTCCGTTTATCCGCGGCCTATTTTGAAGGGGGAGGGCAATGAGGTTGCCGAACCCGCCTTGGGGCAAAGTGTCCTGGTTCGGGAAAAAACGGTCGTAGGATTCGAATCCCAGGTGGGGGTATCTCTCCATGGTCTCCGTCAAGAGGGACGCTCCCAGTTGGCGCGCCGTTTTCGCCGACAGGGGACGCTCGAAAAAGATCCAGACGTGCCCGCCGTTGCCGGACCGTGAACGTTCCAGATAAGCGGGAACGCCGCGCCCTCCGCAGATGTCGAGGTAGGCCAAGGCATCTTCTCTCCAAGAATCCTTGTCGAAATCCACGGCCAGGAAGCAGCAGGTTTCGTCGAGAAGGAGGGGATAGACCCCCATTGTAAAATCCCTGCCGGGCCTTTCGCCTTGAAGGTGGCCGCGGAGGTGAGCCTCGAACAAGTCCGCCGTCACGGGTATGAAGGCCCTCGATTTGCAGGCGGCGCATTTGATCTTGGGTTTGAGGCAGACCCCGGCTTTCCACTGGTTTTTACAGGCCGGCTGATACCCGCCTCTGCCTGTTATGTTGCTCTCGAAGCGCCGGGGAAAAACGTCCTCGCGCCCGCGGAAGAGGCTGGCAAAAAGGGAAATTTTTTCGGCCGAGGAAGAACGTTTCGTCACGGGAGTGGGTGAAAAAAGAGGAGAAAAAAGAGTGCCTTGGGCAGTGCTACACTCTTTGACCTCGCAAAGGGCCCGGGTGAGGTTTTCTTTCCGGCTGAGCAGATCCTGGCGGGCCTCGTCCAGCCGGCGCAGCTCCTCTTTGACGAGGGTCAATTCTTCCCGAATGCGTTCCCGTTCGTCAGACATCCTTTTCACTCCTTGCCTATAGCCATGATGTAACCGATTGTCCATATCGATCGCTGTTTTTTTACACTTTCACAGAATTATAGCCCGTTTGGGATATGATATCGCTTAGTTGAATGTCGTTGAGGTCTCTGAGATCGAGCTGAGGCCAGCTTTATAGCGGGTTGCAAAATTACGCTCAAAAATAGATAATGCAGAAATTGTAAATCTCCAAATTTTTAACCGTGGACTAAAGATAATTGGAGAATTGATATAACCCATAGTTCCCGGCA
>JAISLU010000064.1 GCA_031277095.1 Synergistaceae bacterium | reverse complement strand
TGATGGAGAGTATTTCAGAGCCAAATGAATCCTATCAATGGCTGTGTGACAAGAAACTGATTTTCACTGCCAACACTCACACCTAATTAGGATTCATTCTGTGCCGTGAAAATCCATGTTAAATTTGGCGCGGCGTGGCTCGCTTACAAAAGATCTGGGGAGCGGTTCCGGTGGTTGGGATATTCTGAAGGAGGCGTTGGATTCACTTATGAAACCGATTCTTCAGACATGATGGTTGACCAGATGAGCGCGAGGGCATGTCTGTGGAAGAATTGACTGCCATGATGACCGTTATGGCAGATGCCGGTATGCAGGGCGAGATGATCGGGACCACGATCCGCAATATCGCTATGAAAATAGCATCATCTACTGAGGTAATGGGAGTATCGACGCGAGACGCGGCTGGGAACATGCGGTCGATGATTGATGTTATGCGGGACATTTCTCAAACCGGCGCGGGGTTCGCGGAATTTGCTGAAACGTTCAAAGCGAGAGGCGCGAATGGCGCCTTGATATTGAGTCGAAACATTGATAATATCGCGCAGCAATACAACATGCTGATGCAGGTATCGAACGAAGCCTCAGAACAGGTTGAGAAGCAAACGCAAACTTGGGGCAACGTCGTAAAAAGTTTCGAAAGCCGCGTGGAATCCCTGTACCTAACCATCTACGATCAAATCAACATGACAGCAAAAGGGACGAAAGACGCACTGACCGGCATGGTTTTTGAACTCGATAAATGGGTAGAAGAAACCGGTATTGCAAAACAGGCGTTAGACGCCTTCATAGAGGGACTCAGCACTGGTTTGGGTTTTGAAATTCCAGACGGCAGCGGGTTCCAGGAGTGGCTTCAGTCGCTGGACCTCGAAGACATAACCAGTCAATTCAAAAGTTTTGGGCTTGGAGTCAGTGGAGTGGCCAATGCCATAAGCGGTTTGGCCAGCGCGGTTCCGTGGGAATTACTTGCCACAAACCTTGACCTCATCGCGAAAGTCGCTTTTTGGTCAATGATTATCAATCGAGGCACTCATATCGTGCAAACACTTCTCCAAACCGGAGACGCCATGAGAATGATGGCCCAGGGCACGGCGGAGGCTTTCACTACAACCACGGCGGTAACTGTGGCCAACACGGCGGCAACAACAGCGAACACGGTAGCCCAGAACTTGGCCACGGCGGCGATGGAAGCGCAGGCAGAAGCTACTCGGCAAGCCGCGTTAGCAAAAGAGGCAACCGAAAAAGCGGCTATCGCTGCGGCGGAGGCCATGAGGTTTGCCGTTCAGTCGCAAATAATGGAAGGATATAATTTTGTAGATGCTGTACACGCTCAAACAATGGCACTTGAAACAAACAGTGCCGCGATACAAGCGAATGCAGAGGCAAAACAGCAGATGACTTTGGCGGCAGTGGCCCAAGCGGAGGCTATAAGGGCCGAACAAGCCGCTCTTGTTGCACAACACGGAACCATTGTCAGTAATCTCAAGGTAACCGCAACACGTGTAACGGGTCTTTCGAAAGTCGCAGGAACGTTAGGAAACACTTTGAAAGGACTGGCCACCAACCCGATGATTTGGGTCTTCACTATGGGGCCTGCGCTCTATAGCCTTTACGACAGTATCCGCAACTACATAGAGTATCCTCTTAAAAAGGCCGAAGAAAGGGCGAAAAAAGCCGAACAGGCCATCCGCAACCTCAAGAAAATTATGGATAAAGTCGAAAAAGGTGAAAAATTAGACGATGAAGATTATGGGAAGCTGACCAAGCAACAACAAGAATTTATCAAACGTGAAGAGGATCGCCAAAAAGAACGTCGGCGCGAAGCAGAACAGTATAAGTTTCTGATTGATAAAATCAAAGAATCCATGAATAACTTGATGGGCGCTAGTGACGCAAAAACCTTCGAGAACGCAGCGCACAGTCTTGAAGATTATCTGAAGCAGGGTCAAGAATTTTCCGAAGAGCTCAAGGAAGCAGGCAAAGACGCCAAAGCGATTGAAAACATCATTGGAGTCGGTATGCAAATGCTTGCAGACGCTCCGAAAAACTTTGAAAAACTGCTAAATCCTGAAAACGTAAAGGTATTTACGTTAGTAAGGTAAACTATCCTATCAACAAATTTGCGACATTCCCGGATTTTGAAGGAGTTTTACCCTGTCTTTCCGAGCGCGCCGAGTTTGGGCGTCAGGTCGAGCCAGACGCGCTCTCCGGGAGAGAATTTAATTTCGACGGGAAGGTAGGCTCTCCAGAGGTCACGTTGGCCTCTGAGGGAGTAGTGCAGTTCTCGGCCCAGATATTGAACGGATTCCACCACCGCGGGGATGCCTCTCGACCCTTTCGGATCGGCGGCGGAGGTCAAAGAAAACTGCTCGGGACGGACGGGATACATGCCGTTTTCTCTCCAAAAGGATGCCACCGGTTTTCCGTCCCATTCGGTACCGCCTTGGGCTTCTTCGGGATAAAAACGGCCTCCGTCCCAGCTCCCCGGGATCAGGTTGGCTTTGGAGACGAACCGGGCTACAAAAACGGAGGAAGGCTTCGTGTATATTTCCTCCGGAGACCCCGTCTGCTCCACCCCGCCCTCGTTCATGACGATGATCCTGTCCGCCATAGCCATAGCTTCGTCCTGGTCGTGAGTGACGTAAAGAACGGTGCTGCCGTGACCTTTGTGGACACGGAGGATTTCGTGCCTCATTTCGACCCGCAGGTCGGCGTCGAGGCTGGAAAGAGGCTCGTCCATCAACAACACTCCGGGATTGCCCGCGATGGCCCGGGCCAGAGCTACCCGCTGGCGCTGGCCTCCCGACAGCTCGGCGGGATGCCGCATGTGCAAGGATTCCAGCCCGACGCTTTCGAGAATACGGATCGCGTCTTTCCTGATATCTTGTTTCCTGCCGATTTCTTTCCCGCCCAACGCTCTTTGCCCTCCCTCATGGTGTTTCAGCGCGAAAAGAACGTGTTCGAGTACCGTCATGTGAGGCCAGAGGGCGAAGGACTGGAAGACCATGCCGACGTTGCGCTTTTCTGGAGGAAGGCTTTTTTCGGGAGAGGAGACCACGGCGCCGTCGAAAAGAATCCGCCCGGAGGAGGGAAACCCCAAGCCCGCCATGAGCCGCAGAAGAGTGGTTTTCCCGCATCCAGACGGCCCCAAAATGGCGGTGAAGGTCCCCGCCCGGCATTTTACGGAGATGGACTTCAGCGCCTCGAACTTCCCGAATCGTTTCCCTATCCCTTCCGCGAGAATTTCCGCGCTCATTTTCGAGGCTCCTTGCTCATTTTCGAGATCCCTTTCCTCTTGCAGGTATTGTCTGTCTTGAATTTCTTGTCTGCAACAAATGCAACGCGACACTGGGCACGGCGAAAAGGCCCAGCGCGGCGAGAACCATAATGGAAAATGCGCAGGAGACGGTGATGTTGCCCGCCTGCTCGAAATTCAGGACCACCGCCCCGATGGTCTCCGACCCCAAGGCGCCCAGAATCGAGGAGACCGTCAACTCCGTGAACGCGTGGGTGGTGGTCATGAAAAAGCCGGACACCAGACCGGAGGCCAGCAGAGGCGTCAAAATCTTCCACCATTTTACCAAAAGCCCGGCTCCGCAGACCCCAGCGGCCTCCTCCACCGAAACGTCCACCTGCTGCATGGCGCTGGTCGCCGCGCGGAAATGCAGCAGCGTGAAGCGGATGATGTAGGCTCCTCCAAGAAGCCACAAAGTCCCGTATATCTTGGGCCGCCAGCCGGGCAAAGGCTCGATCCAGGAGAGAATCATCGACAGAGCGAACACTCCCCCCGGCAGAACGAAGGGTAGGGAAAAGGCGGCCTCCATAAAGCGAAATTTCCACCCCCCGACGCGGACTCTCCCGTAAGCCGCCGCGCTCCCGATGACGCAGGCGGCGGCACCGGTGGAAAACGCCAAAAGAAAACTGTTGCGAAGGGCGGAAAGGGCCTTCCTGTTCCGGAGGAGAAAAACGTAGTTGTCCATGGTCATGTTCGCCGCCGCGAGTTTGACCCCATAGGCTTTCAATAAAGAGGTACAGAGCATGGAAAAGAGGGGCAGAAGGGAGGTCAGGAAAATGAAAAACCAGACGAAAGCCTCCACCGGCAAACGCCAGGAATTCAACGAACATCGGGGAAGCCTGTCTTCCAGGACGCTCTCCGTGACGAACCCCCGGCGTCCGCAAAGCCATATCCCTCCGCAGCAGAAAAGGGCCAACCCCCCCAGTATCGCGGACAGACACGAGGCTCTGGAGAAAGAGGAGGGGCCGAACCCGGCGATTTCCTGATAGATCAGGGTACTCAAAACGTTGATCCCCTTGTCGGCTCCCAGAAAGGCCGGGATGCCGAAGTTGTCGAGGCCGGCCAGGAGAACGATCATTCCCCCGCCTAGAAGCCCCGGCCAAACCAGGGGCAGCGTCACCTCTACGAAGGTCGCCAGACGGGAGGCACCTGAACATCGAGCCGCCCATTCGAGATCCCGGGGAATTTTACGAAGGGCGCTCAGGCACAGCATGTACCCCAGCGGGGCGTGGCAAATGGCCATGACCCAAACTATGCCCCAGTAACTGTGTACGGAGGGAAACGGCCATCCTGAAATCCGGGCAAGAAGTCCGCTGGCGCCCGTCATGCGGCTCCAGGCCAGAGAAGTGATGTAGGAGGGGATCATGAACGGCATCATGAAAAATATTTCGAGGGCCATTTTCCTTCGGATATCCGTGTAGGCGACGAGCCATGCCTGGAACAGGCCGATGCTCATGGCCAGAAGGGTGGAGGAAACAGCTATCCCCAGCGTGTTGAAGATGCCCGTTCGAATGCCCTTGGAGGCGAGAATCTCCCCGTACACGGACAAAGTAAAACTTCCCGAGTCGTGAAAACTCAGGAAGAACATACGCAGCAGCGGAACCAGGTAAAAAAACGCGACAAAAACGCAGAAGAGGGTGCCGCCTCCGAAATATTTCAAGGCCCCGGCCCGAAGGCGCTCCGGGAGACTTTCATCCGGGCAATCTTCATCCAGGCAATGGGGCCCGGGCTCTCGAGTCGCCGGGAGCGTCAGCGCTTTATTGAAAAATTTCCGCAAATTTCTTTTTGTCCTGCTCCCGCTCCCTGGCCAGCAAGGCGGGGTCGAAATCCAGTATTTTAAGTTCATCCGCGCTCTTGAGCCCCACTGGAGCGGCTATGCCTCTGCGCACAGGGGTATAACCCTGGGAAGCAACCAACTTTTGTCCTTCTTCCGACAAAATGAAATCCACCAAAAGCCGCGCATCCCCGTTGGGCGATTCTTTTTTCACCAGGGCGACGGGTTCCGTGACCACGGTCACGCCCTCCTTGGGGTAGGAGAAATCCACGGGAGAGCCCTTGAGTTTCGCCCTCAAAGCCATGTAATCCACCACCAGGCCATAGGTTTTTTCCCCTCCCGCCACAGCCGTGATGACTCCTCCGTTTCCCTTGCCCACGGAGATTCCATTGGCCTTGAGCCCCTCGTAATAAGCCCAGCCGATGCCCTCCGTCCGCACCAGCACGCCGAGCTGGTAGGCGGCCGCGCCGGAATAAAGGGGGCTGGCGATGAAGCCGTCCCCCTTGGACGCCGGGCTCGTCATGATCGTCCAGGAGTCGGGGAGGGTTTTTACTTTGTCGGCGTTGACGAGCAATACCGTCGCCAAAACTTTCGTGCCGCAGTACATTCCGTCTTTATCCACGAACGTCTCCGGTATTTCGGCCAGTTCAGGGGGGCGGTAGGGTTCCAAAACGTTGGAGGACTTCAAGACGTCGAAGGTGACGCTGTCGGCCAGCAGAAGGACGTCGGCCTGAATTTCCCCCGTCATCTTCTCGGCCATGACCTTGCCCACCACCTCTTCCGTCCCCGACCTGAAAACCTGAACCTCCACACCGGGATGTTTCGAGTTGAAAGCCCGCAGCAGGCTCTCCACGTCTTCGTCGGGCTGAGAAGTGTAAAGCACCACCGGCGCGGCCGCCGCTGTCCCGCAGAAAGCGCACAAAACCCCCGCGGCAAGCCAGACCCACAACACACTCCTTATCCATATACTCCTTGTTTTCGTCCCCAACATTTTTCTTGCTCCTCCATATTTGCGGGCATATTTGCGTCAAAATAAAATGATCCTTATGCTTGTTATACCATAATATCTGTCAAAATAAATAAAACGCCCATGTATTTATTTGAACGGATTTACGCCGATATCTCGCCAGATCTCACATCCTTGCCCGCGACCGCTCGGAGTCTGGAACGAACCCCGGGTTCTAATGACGCATCCAATTACAACCTGAATTATCGCTCCTGTGTGTCACATAAAGATTGAAGAAACGTAAAAACTATGTAACGGCGCAGGGGCGGTCGTTACCCTCGAAGACGGTCGGTGAGGTCTCGGTTGTCGCTCCAGGCGACGGCGAGGGAACTCAGAGACCCCACGGTCAGAAGGACGAGGGGAGCGAGACACTCCTGAAGGGTCAAAGGAACCGCGGGGTGGATGGCCGTCGCGCTCCCCAAAATGGAAAATGCCCCGTATGCTCCGGCGCGGCCCGCCAGTTCCCCCAGCAACGCCCCCGCCAGCAGCGTGATCGTGCCCTCCAGCCAGGATATGAAGATGAGAGTTCCCCGCGAGAGACCCAGAACGTGGAGCAGAGCGCGCTCCCGGCTTCGGGCCGCCCCCGACCAGTAGAGAACCAGAAGCGTGGTCAGAAGGGCGCATCCCGCCACGGCGTAAACGACGATGGAGAGAAACGCCTCGCCCTGCCCGATCAAAGAGAAGAGGCGGATGGCAGTCTGGGCCGGAAAAATCAACTGCTTCTCGCCGTCGTTCTGGTACGAGACCGCCAATCGGTATGCGTCCGCGTAGGAAGCCGGATGCACCAGCACCGCCGTCACTTCTTTTCCGGACTCGTGTTCGTGTTCATGTTCATGTTCATGTTCGTGTCCATTTTCATTTTCATCTTCATCTTCATGCTCATGTTCGCTTTCATGGTTATGGGGAGAATGTATCCGGTGAAGAACTTCCAGGGGCACGAAAATTGCCCGGTCCCACGGGCCTTGAACCGTTTCGGCTATGCCCACGACGCGGTATTCCTCGTCATGTTCGTCTCCCGCGACGATCCCGTGGGACGTTCGGAAGCTGTCACCCACTCGGAGCCCGGACCTGTCCGCGACCTGAATCCCCAGAACCGCCTCGAATTCTTCGAATTTTTCTTTCTTTAATTCCTCTTTCTCCAATTCCTCTTCTCTGAACCATCGGCCCTCTTTGATTTTCAGCCAGGGGGGATCGGAGGGGCGGACACGGACCTTCAAAAGGGAGGAATCCGTTCCGACGACAGGATATCCTTTGTAAGAATCGCCGAATCCCAGAGGAACGACGGAACTCACGCGGGCGTCGTCGGAAAGGGCGGTGTAATCTTCCCAATCGATGTTGCCGATGGGGGCGTCCTGGAGAAAAACCGTGTTGAGAAGCAGTTGATATGGACTGCCTTTCGCCCCCACAATCAGCTCGAAGGGCTCCACCGCCCGGACCAGCCCCAGCCGGAGCCCCTGGGCCGCCAAAAACAACGCGACAGCCAGCCCCACGGAGAAGGCGACGACCGCTACCACCGAAAACGTCTGAAACATCCTCGAACGCAGATGTCTCAGGGCGATAAACAGCTTCGTTCTTAATTTCACGGTTATTGTCTCCTTCTCTCGTTTTTCGTAAGCTCCAGCACGCGGGGAAAACGTTTTTTTACGGACTCGTCGTGGGTGGCGACGAGAAGAAGAGATTTGGACTCCCCGGCGAGTTCCAGAAGCAGGTCTATGACGATTCCAGCGTTTTCGGCGTCGAGGCTCGCGGTGGGCTCGTCGGCCAGCAAAAGCGGCGGGGCGTGGAGAACTGCCCGGGCAACGGCGGCTCTTTGCTGCTCGCCGAGGCTCAACTTCCCGGGGCGGCGGTGGCTGAGGTCTTCGATGCCCAGCCGGCGCAAGAGAAACAAAGACCGCTCCAAGGCGCGGGGAACTTTTGAAATTTCCCCGGCGATCATCAGATTTTCCAGCAGACTGAAGTCTGGAAGCAGGTTCATTTCCTGAAACACGTACCCCACGGACAGGGCGCGCCAATGGGCGGAACAGTCGCCGACGGAGTCCAAATCCTGCCCGCCGAAGTGGATGCTGCCCTCGGAAGGCTGGATGAGGGCGGCCAGAAGATGCAGCAACGTGGTCTTGCCCGAACCGCTGGGCCCCGTGACAACTATGGCATCGCCTGCCCCGGCCTCCAGAAAATCCAGCCAGAGCGCCGTCACCGGACCGCCGGGTTGCATGTATTCTTTGCGCAGCCCGCGGACCTGGAGAAGCGGAGAAATTAAATTTGAATACGCCGGGTTTTCCATTTTAATTCCAATTTCCATTCCCATTCCCGCTCTTCCCCTTTCTAAATATTTTCGTTTTTGTTTTTTAATCTCCGGCCTCGCGGAGGCGCGTGGCGTAAATGCGGACCAGGCTCACGAACCCGGTCTCCCCGTCGGTCTTCGTTCCCAGTTCCAAGCGTCCCTCCACTCGAATGGGGCGGTCGAAGGGCAGGGCGGTTACAGGTTTCTCCAGGTAAACGACCACGATATCCGAGGGCCAGTCCGCGTCGGAGGAGCAAAAGGGACAGAGCGACATGGGAACGCGGGTCAGCACGAAAAAATCCAGCGTGGGCTTCAAGGGCGGGGCCATGAACCCCTCCATGACCACGGCCTGCCCCGCAAGGGACTTCAGCTTGTCGGACAGGACGATTCCCAGAGAAGACACTCCCCCGTACATCTCCCCGAACTTCAAAGTTTTGGCGGCGGTGGCGGCAGCCTGGGCCGGGCGCCCGCCGAGAAAAAACAGAGTCAGAAACAGAACCAGAGCCCAAAGGGCTCCGGCCGTTTTCGGTCCTGAAAAGAAGAATTTTGAAGAGTTGAATTTTAGAGAGAGGAATTTTGAAGGGATAATTTTTGGAAAGTCGAAGCCCGCCCGATTCTTTCGCGGCCGGCTTCTCCCGCGTTCCTCAGTCATTTATTTGGGGTCCAGTCCCAGCGCCCGCACGATGCCGAAGAAAACCTCCGTGTTGTCCATGACGCCCTTGAAGTAATCGGCTCCGGGGCCGCCCGCGGACAGCGGAACGTCGTCGGCCGCGTGGACCTCCTGGGACTCCGACGTCGGAATGTTGCCGGGATACAAAATCCCTTTCGGGGCCCGCCGGGTGTTACCTATTGCCACGTCCCCCGACATTATGGCAGGAGGAGCGGATTTTTCGTGGAATTTGAAGTCCTCGTAATAGTCGGGATGGTTGGCGTATTCCACGGCCAGGGTCACCTCCGGCGCGGGGTTTTCAGGGAATCCATCGCCGTCCGCGTCCACAAAGGTCGGGAAGGTGGAGGCGGCGTAGGTACGAACGGCCTGACGGCCCGTCTTGCCGTCTTTTTCGTGATACGTTCCGGTGATGCTGATGCCGTGGGAGTGGTCCGCCGTGGCCAAAATCAGCGTGGAGCCGTTTTTCGCGGCAAATTCCCGAGCCACGGCGATGGCCTTGTCGAACTCGATGGTGTCGTAAGCCGAGCGTTCCCAGTCCATCACGTGGAGCTGCTTGTCGATGCAGGCGCCCTCGACCATGAGGAAGAACCCGTTTTCGTTGCCGCTCAGAACGTCGATGGCCTTTCGTGTCATCTCCGGCAGGGTGGGCTGATCGTTGAAGCCCTTCAAAACGTCGGGATTTTTCAAGATCTCGCGGTCCAGATAGACGTTCATGTTGTCCAGGTTGAAGAGCCCGAGAATCTTGCCGCCCTTGGCCGCGGCCAGTTCCGCGCGGCTGCCCGCAAAAGCGTATCCTTTTGCCTTGAACTCCTCGATCAGGTTGCGGTCGTCCTTACGCCGGGAACCAGGGGTACTTTGAGGGAGAAACTGCTGAGAACCGCCCCCCAGAACCACGTCGGCCTTCAGCATCTCGCCGGCGATGAAGTTCTGTTCGGCGCGTCTGCGGGTGTGGGCCACCATGGCCGCCGGAGTGGCGTCGGTGATGTTGGATGTGGTAACTACGCCCACCGACATGCCGGCGGCGCGCTTCACGAGTTCGGCGATATTCTCCACCTTGGGATGGGCCAAAGGATCGGGGCTGGAATTTTCGTAGACCCCCATGGCGTTCACCACGGACTTGTGCCCGGTGGCGTAGGCCGAAGCGGAGTTGGCGGAGTCCGTCACCAGCGAGTCGTAGCCGGACGTGTTGAGAAGCGCGAAGCCGTCTTTCAAGAGTTCCATTTCCAGAAATCCGTTGTATTTGCCCTGGGTGATACCCTTGGAAAGAATGCGCGCAACTTGACGGCTCACCAGTCCCATACCGTCGCCGATGAAGAGGATGACGTTTTTCGCGGCCCTTTTTTCAGGCCCGACGACCGTGTACCCCACGTTTGCCTTGAAGGTTTTCCCGCCGGCCTTCGCCTCGACCTCCACCTTCACCGCGCCGGGCTTCGTGAAGGCCACTCCGTCCATCCGAAAGCTGCTCAGGCCAGTCTCTTTTTTCACCACCGGGTTCACCCCGAAAAACGAGGCGGCTTCCTTGCCGTCGAGAAGCACCTTGATCTCGTCGGCCTTGGCGCCGCGAAGCTCGATTTCCATGTCGAACTTCTGTCCCGTCAGAAACTTGGCCCGATCGATGGGAAGCACCACCACCACCTCGGCCATAGCCGATGAGGTACACAACAACAATACTCCTGCCGCCAACAACACTTTTCGCCACAACATATTCCGACACCTCCATTGGATTTGGTGATCTCAGGATAACGATGGAAGGTATCGGAAACCTTGCGGCAGCCTCTCGGAAATGTAAAAGCCGCGTAAACAAAACACTCCAAATTTGGAAAGCGGAAAACGAAAAGTGCGAAAAGAAAAAAGTGAAGAGGGAAAAGTGAAGAGAAAAAAGTGAAGAAAAAAAAGTGAAGGGAAAAAGTGAAATCGATTTATGGACCTATAAAAAATAACGGGTTTCTTTCAATTCCTGCAATGTCGGCAGTACCGTGAGGTCCTTGGGCGCAAACATGTCCTTCATGGTGCGGATTTGCTCCGAGAGCGACGTTTCGTTCAATGCGTGCAGCATCGTATAAAGGGAGTGAGACCACGAGGAACCTGCGGTGTCGTTGATGGTTCTGCGAATGTAACAGCGACTGACCCACGGGAGAGCCGCCGCTTTTTTCCCCGTGTCGATGACGTCGTCCGTGGTGGTGTCGCTGCCGACGGTCCACGCCACGAGGGCATTGGCGTTGTAGCCCATGCGGCGGTGGTGCAGCGATGCTCCGATCCCTCTCAGAATACGGGCTTCCACCAGTGTCCGCAGGCGCCGCAGCAATTGGGGAACCGAGAGTTCCAGTTTGCGGGCGGCAAGTTCGAAGGGCTCCGGCACGACGGGAAAGTTTCTCTGCAGCAAAGAGAGCGCCCTTATGGCTTCCGTGCCCAGGGAGGCGGGCTGGAAGTTCCCGCTTTCCAGGATGTCGTCCTTCAGGGAGACCTCCGGGTTTTCTTCGAAAGAAGGCTCCGCGTCCCGGGAAAAGCGGAAGTTCGGCCGCAATTTCAGGCGAATCTCCGCGATTGCCGCGATGAAAGGACAATCCCAGGGGTGGAGAACCTCTTCGAAGAAGCGTTCTCTGACCTCCGTTTCCGTTTCCGTTTTCTTTTTTGGGGTCTTAGGCGGCAAGAGGGCCGTGAACCACATGTTGAGCGAATGTCCCCTGAGGTCATTGTGGATCACCTCGCGCCGCTCGTTCAACGTGGAGGCGACGGAGGAAATCTGCTCCTCCGGGACGGCAAGGCCACAGAGAAGATTCTCGTACCCCAATCGTTCGAAGTCGATAAATGCCCCGAAGGAGCGGATATAGCCTTCACGGATCAACTCGTTCGTCAAGGCCAGCACCATCCCCTCGTCGCATCCCAACTCTGAGGCGACCATGCGGTAGGGATGCTCCACCAGGGCAATGCCACTCTGAAGACGTTCGGCAAGCAAGGTTTTAAGAATCATTGAAGATCACCCTATCGAAACTTTAAATTTCCTCATCAAAATTTTTTCATCGAAATTTTTTCATCCAATAAATTTCTTCATCTAATAAAATTCTTCATCCAATAAAATTTCTCATTCAATAAAATTCTTCGTCGAAAAAAATGCGCCGCGAACGCGCCGCCCGTGCATCGTTCCTCTAAACAATGAGAGGTTTTTATTTTATAGGTATTTTACACATAATACAACCGTTTACCCCGGCCCGGCTCGTTGGGATCGCCGCCCACCCTCGCCCACTCTCTCCGCTCATGGATGCGCCTCTCGATACCCCGGCGCGCCGGGAGAATTTTCCATACTTGAAAAAAGGCGATAAATTTTATAGAGTATGATATCGATTTTATTTTTGATTTTATTATTTTATATGGAGGAGTTTGAAATGACTTTCTCGTTCAGAAATGGCTGCGGAAATGGCTTAATAACCTGTGCGATTTCGGCATTGAGGCCCGCATTGAGGTCCGTTTTTTTGATGTTGGGATTGTTGCTGGGTCTCCTTTTCTGTTCCTCGGCCGCGGCGGATATTCAGTTGCCCGAACCTCGGACGGAAGGGGGCGACGGCATTTTCGCCCTTTTGAAAAGCCGCGCTTCGGCCGTATCCAGCAACTATCCCGCGGGACGTGTCTCTCAGGAGGAGCTTTCGACGCTTTTGTGGGCGGCTTCGGGTTTGAATCGCCCAGGAAAAGGATGGACGGTCCCCCTGGCTATGGGACGGGAGCCCTACTGCAAAATATACGTGGCGGGAGACGAGGGGACGTTCCTTTATGACTGGAAAGAGCATTCCTTGAAAGAGGTCTCCAAAGACAACGTCAAAGGCACCATCGGAAGGCAGCCGTTTGTGGCGAAGGCATCCCACGTGCTGGTTTTCGTGACGGACGGAAAAGCCCTGGGAAGTTTGAACAATCCCAGAACCGAGGAGTGGGGTCACGTGGCCGTAGGCGCCATGACCCAAAACGTTTATTTGGCGGCGGATTCGCTGAATATCGGCGTGCGTTACATCGCGTCGCTTTCGGCCGACGTGGCCCGGGCTTCCCTCAAATTGGAAGAGGGCGACGTTCCTGTCTGCATCATGCCCATTGGGAAGAGATAAGGACAAGAGTGGAGAAAACGACTCGAATACGGAGCCTGGAAGACGCCGGCGAAGAACTCTGGGAACGTGGAGGGCGCGTTCACGACCGGGCGGGAGGAGCGGCGTGCGCCTGGAGTTGCGGAGAAAAATTCGCAAAAGGCCCCCTTTTGGCCCTCCTGCCCGATATACGCCAGGCGGCGGATTTCGTCGCGGACCGACAGGCGCTTTTCCCGGAGACCCCCGCCTATCTTCTGAACGAGCTGCCCTTGACCGCGCAGACCATCGGCAGCCGTCCCCTGCTGCTCCAGCGGGGCGAAACGATTCAGTGTTGGATCCGTCAGGGGGGAGTCCTTGCGGCCACGCCGGGGGCCGTTATGGCGACCTGTCTGCTGGGCGACGACGAGCTTCTGCTGAAACGCGGGGAAGACTACACGAGAGACCGCCTCATCGCCTGGTTGGAGCGCAGCGGGTACCAACGGTCTGATCTGGTCTGGTCGCCGGGACAATATATTCTCCGGGGCTTCATTATGGACGTTTTCGACCCCGTCCACGCGCTGCCTCTGAGGTTTGAATTTTTCGACGAGACCTTGGAGCGCATTCGCGCTTTTCACCCCGGAAGCCAAAAAAGCGTGGCGGAGCTGGAGGACATCGAGCTGCACAGCGTCTCCACCGCCAAAAGGGCGACGGTGGTTTCCCTGCTGCCCGGCGGCACGCGGCTGATGCTCTACGAACCCCAGAAAATCGAGAGCCAGGCCAGCTCCTACCATTGGCTGTGGGAAGAGCTTTGCAAGGAAGCCAACATCGACGCCCTCCCTCCCTGGGAGGAAGTCTTTATGGTTCTGGCCCGTTATCCCCGATTGCGGGTTACCCGAGCCGTGGAAATGGCCGACGCGGAACTCGACATCGACGACTGTCCCCCTTTCAAAGGCGATTTCTCGGCTCTGCTGCGCCTCTGCGACGACCTTCACTCCCGGGGCTACCGGATCGAGGCGGTCAGTTCCAACTCGCGGTTCCTGGATAAAAAAGAGGGGCCCTTTTCGCCGGTTCCTTTTGTCGAGGCCAGGGCCGGGCGGCTTTCGTCGGGGTTTATCGACCGGACGACGAAAAAAGCGTTTTTTTCCGACCGCGAACTGGGCGGCGTTTCCACGGTCCTGAACGCGGCGTGGCGGGCCCCCGCCGAGTGGCGGGATCGGCTGGCCAGCGGTCAGTTGGTGGTCCACGAGGACTACGGCGTGGCGGTCTTCCGTGGGATAGAGGAAATCGTGACGGGCGGCGAGACCCTGGACGCCATCACCCTGGAGTTCGCGGAAAACAAACGGCTGCTGGTCCCTGTGCTTCAATTCCACAAACTGACGCCTCTGGGCGAACACGAGGGGGACGAGACGCCCCTGGACGCGCTTACGGGGACCCGGTGGCGCAAGTCGGTGGAAAAAGATCGGGAGCGGGCGCGGGAGGAAGCCCGTATTCTGATGGAGCTTTTTGCCAAGCGGGAGCTGGAGCGCCGCAAGCCCTTCGGCAACATCGACGATCTCTACCGGGACTTCACGGCGGCCTTTCCTCATCCCGAAACCGCCGATCAGCTCAAGGCCGTGGGGGACATCATGGAGGACATGGACCAGCCTTTTCCCATGGATCGCCTTCTGGTGGGCGACGTGGGGTTCGGCAAAACGGAGGTCGCCATGCGGGCGGCGTTCCGCACGGTGGCGGCGGGCAAACAGGTGTGTATCCTCGTCCCCACGACGATCTTGGCCCAGCAGCATTACACGACCTTTACGGCGCGCATGTCCGGGTTTTCCATCAAAATCGGCCTTTTGTCGCGCTTCGTGACGAAGGCAAAAGCGACCCGCACGCTGGAAGGCGCAATGAGCGGCACTATCGACATCGTCATCGGCACCCACAAACTGCTTCAAAAAGGAATAGGGTTCCGCGACTTGGGGCTTCTGGTGATCGACGAAGAGCATCGGTTCGGGGTCATGCACAAGGAGGCGCTGAAGCGGACCTACGGCGCCGTCGATATTTTGAGCCTCTCCGCCACGCCCATACCCCGGACCCTGGCCCTCTCTCTGAGGGGGCTGCGGGGCATCTCCGTGCTTTCTACGCCGCCCAACGACCGCCTGCCCGTTACGACCTTCGCCGGTCCCTGGCAGATATCTTTGGTGCGCAAGGCCATTACCCACGAATTGACGAGAGGGGGGCAGGTTTACTTCGTCACAAACCGGATATCCCGTATGGAACAGCAGATGGCGGTCCTATCGGCTTTCTTCCCCGACGCGCGGATACGGATCGCCCACGGTCAAATGCCGGAACGGGAACTGGAAAGCACGATGCTGGACTTTTACGACGGAAAGATCGACATTCTGCTCTGCACCACCATCATCGAAAGCGGCCTCGACGTGGGAAACGCCAACACCATCATCGTGGACGACTCCCAGGAGCTGGGACTGGCCCAGATGTACCAGCTCCGAGGGCGCGTGGGACGCCGGGGAGAAAACGCGTTCGCCTACTTCTTCTACCCGGAAAAAGAAGAACTCCGCAAGGAGACCGCCGACCGCCTGGAGGCCATATCCAGCCTGACGGGGCTGGGGTCGGGCTACACCTTGGCCAGGCGCGACCTGGAGATAAGAGGATCGGGTGAAATCGGCGGGACCCGGCAGCACGGCAACAACAAGACCGGCGGCTTCCATTTTTTCTACCGTATGCTGGAGCAGGAAATCGCGAAGCTACGCGGGCAGGTTCTCGCCCAAACGGAGCTTTCTTTCGATCAAGGCGGCTCCATACCGGCTTTTTACATCCCTCAGGACAGCGTCCGAGTGACCCTCTACCGCCGTCTCCTGAAATCCATGGACCTGGGGGAGATAGAGGCCCTTCGGCAAGAAATGGAGGATCGTTTTGGCCCCTTGCCGGAACCGGTACGATACCTGGTGGACCTGACGGCGATACGCAACTGCGGCGGGTCCGTGGGGCTGAAGAGCGTAGATGTCACACGGCAAGCCGCGAAGGCCAAGGGCGACCTGAAAGAAATCGGCGCGTTCCTGAAGGGCAAGCGGGGCTGGATGCTGCTGGGGGCCAGCGCCATAGGCCCCGGCGGCCCGGCGGGTGCCAGAGTCCTCGCCGACGCAATGAAGAGGGTTGCTGAAGAGCATTGCGATCAAGAACGTTAAATATCAAGAACGTTAAATAATGGAAGAGGGTTAAAATATAAGAACATCTAAGGGGGTGTTACACATGCAGTATACACAGTTGGGCCGCACCGGGCTCGTCGTTTCGCGTTCGAGCTTCGGCGCGCTGCCTATTCAGCGTCTTTCGGTTTCCGAGGCCGGAAGATTGTTGCGCAAGGCGTTCGACGGGGGGATCAATTTTTTTGATACGGCGCGCGCCTACAGCGACAGCGAGGAAAAGATCGGCATCGCCCTCGGGGACGTTCGGGATAAAATGTTTATCGCGACCAAAACTCAGACCAAGACCCCCGAGGGTTTCTGGAAAGATTTGGAAAAGAGCCTTTCACTGCTCAAGACCGACCATATCGATATTTATCAGTTTCATAATCCCGCCAAAGTGCCCCTCTCCGGGGATGCCCTTTACCAGTGCGCGCTGGAAGCCCGGGCCCAGGGGAAAATCCGCTTTATCGGCGTCACCAACCACGGCATCGACAACGGGTGGACCGCCATCACGTCGGGGCTCTACGACACACTGCAGTTTCCTCTCTCCGCCCTCTCCAGCCAGAAAGAAATAGACATGGCCAAAGCCTGCGGCGAACACGGCATGGGGTTCATTGCCATGAAGGCCCTCTGCGGGGGGTTGCTGACCAGCGCCGCTCCCACCATGGCCTTTCTCCGCCCTCTGGAACACGTGGTGCCCATTTGGGGGTTCCAAAAAGCCGAGGAGATCAACGAGGTGCTGACCCTGGAAAAAAACCCTCCCCTTTTCGACGGGGAGATCCGGGCGCGTATCGAGCGCGACCGCGCGGACCTGGGCGGAGATTTTTGCCGGGGCTGCGGCTATTGCCAGCCCTGCGCCAAAAACATAGAGATCAACAACTGTGCCCGTATGCCCCTCCTTTTGAGGCGCGCCGTATGGCAAAACTACGTCACCCCCGAGTGGCAGGCGAAGATGGCGCTGATCGAGGAGTGCATCGACTGCGGCCTGTGCCGGAGCCGCTGTCCCTACGGACTCGACTGCCCCGCTCTTCTGCGGGCGTCGCTGAAAGACTACCGCGAGTTTCTCGCGGGAAAGGGAACCGCGTGAGGGGGCAACCCGCCGTATTTTTGTCGTTTAACTTAAAAATGTTAAATTTACACGCGCTAAATAGAGCAATTGACTTGTTTTTAGCTATTCTAACTTTAGGCTTTTTGGTAGTGTCACCAATTTGTTGATAGCTTATTTTCAGCCCTTTATTGATAACGGTTTACAGACGTTTATCAACACATTGAACCCACGACCGGCTTTTTATCTTAATTCACTATATTTATTTTTGTCTCTCTAGTTTTTTTCCCGATTTCAACATAAAATCAAAGCGTTGCGGACCATTGGACGGAAAATTGAACGGAAAATCGGTTCGGGTTCGCGAGAGATCCGAAAGGAGGAATTTCTCAATGCAATACCTCGAAGAAAAACTGGAATCGAAAAGTGCCGACTATGCCCGAGGACTTACGAGCCTTCAAGAGGAATTGGAGGCGGTGAACTATTACCAGCAGCGTTACGTCACAACCGCGAATTCGGAGCTGAAAGAAATCGTGGGCCACAACAGAGACGAGGAAATAGAGCATTGCTGCATGCTGATCGAGTGGCTGCGCCGCAATATGCCGGGTTGGGACGAGAGGCTGAAGACGTACCTTTTCACCTCCGCTCCCCTGACGGAGGTCGAGGCCGGCGCGACCGGAGAGGGCGGCGGGGGAAGCGGCGCGGAGGGTGATCTTTCCATCCGGGCGATGCGATAGCCCAGGGACCGATAAGCAGACGCAAACTGGCTGTTTTGATAAGGAGGATAAGTGAAAAATGAGTATTTTGAGACGTTCGACGTCGATGATATCGCCGCAGATCTGGGAAGAGCTGGATAAACAGGCAAAGGGAGTCTTTCAATCGGCGTTATCCGCGAGAAAGATAGTCGATTTCGTGGGCCCCAAGGGTTGGGACTACGCGGCCCATCCTTTGGGCCGGCTATACGTGGATCAGGCGCAAACCGACCCTCTGAAGTACGGCATACACAGCGTATTGCCCTTGGTGGAATCCCGCTATTCTTTTTGGTTGGATATATGGGAGCTGGACGACATCACCCGAGGAAGCCAAAATCCCAATCTGAGGCCCCTCGAAGAAGCCGCCCGGGCTATGGCGGAGTTCGAGGAGCGGGTCGTTTACACCGGATTTGAGCCCGCGAAAATCAGCGGGCTGACCCAAGCGGGGGACTCCATAGACTTCGAGATCGACACGAATGACGAAGACTTTGCCCAGAGCCTCTTGAAGACCCTGGCAAAAGCGCGGGACGCCTTTCGGAGTCGCTCCGTCCAGGGCCCCTTCGCACTGGTGGCCTCCCCGTCCCTGTGGAACGCCATCTACACCAGAAGCGAGTGTTTCCCCCTTTCCGAAAAAGTCAAGAACATCACCGGCGAAGACATCGTCCGGTCCACCCTCGAAGGAGCGTCTTACCTGCTGTCCCGCAGAGGCGGGGATTTCGAGTTCATAGCAGGGCAAGATTTGTCTTTGGGCTACGACGGGCGTGAGAGCACTAAAGTGAAGTTCTTTTTTGCCGAGTCCTTTACCTTCAACGTCATCAACCCCGAAGCGGTGATCCTGCTGTCCCACGGGAACCAGGCGGGATAATACGAGATGGGAAAGCTGGGGGATGTAGGGCTTGTGGGGTATGTGGGGCTTGGCATCATGGGTTTGCCTATGGCGAAAAATCTTGCCCGAAAGAGCGGGATTTCGGTGGTGGGCTACGATGTCTCCAAAGAGCGATGCGGCTTGTTTCGGGAATACGGAGCGATAGCCGACAATCCGGAGGAAATTTACGGTGGGTGCGATGTGGTCTTTTTCTGTCTGCCCACCAACGAATTGCTCGAAGGCTGCGTCGAAGCCCTGATCTCCGTTGCGCCCAAGGGAACCACCGTGGTGGATATGGGATCCACATCCCCGGAGGTCATCCGTTCTCTCTCCCCCGCGGCCCAAGAGAAGGGTATCTCTTTGATCGACTCCCCCGTCAGCGGCGGCGAGCCTAAAGCCATCGACGGGACCTTGGCCCTGATGTGCGGAGGGAACGAGGAAGCGTTTCGCCGCGTCGCCCCTTTGCTGGCCATGATGGGCAGTACCGTGACCTACATGGGCGGCAGCGGCAATGGGAGCGTGGCCAAGCTCGCCAACAACATGATCGTGGGGTGCAACATCGCCGCAGTGGGAGAGGCGTTCTGCTTTGCGCTCAAAGCGGGCTTGAACATCGAGACGCTGTTCGAGGCCATTCGCCGCGGATTTGCGGGCAGCGCCGTGCTGGAATCCAAGGCCCCCCTTGTGATCCAAGGCGCTTTCACACCTCCCAGCGCCCGGGTTTCGGTGCATCAGAAAGACCTGAAAAACGCCGTCGCCTTGGCCGAAAAAATGGGAGTGGAGATACCCCTGTCCCATAAGGTACTCGATTATATGAACGAACTGGAAACACAGGGTCTTGCCGGGGAAGACCACGGCGCCGTGGCCAGGATCTATGAACAAACTATGGGGGTAAAGCTCGGAAAATCTTGAGGCATCGAGGAAGCTGATGTTTTATTCTATTTTATGTATAGTGGTGTAACTTAAAAAATGTTAAATTTACACGCGCTAAATAAAGCAATGGATTTGTTTTTAGCTATTCTAAACTTTAGGCTTTTTATCTTAATTCGCTATACCTCAGGCAGCCGTCCCGGCTGCTGTTTTTTTGGGGTGGTGCGGCCAGTGCCAGGTGCCCTTTATTTTATAGTGAATCAACTCGACCTTAGAGTATAGTTGCGTAAATCACGAGCTTGAACGCTTACCAAATTTCTTTCTGGACGCTCTGTATGAAACAAAGATTTTTTGTTAAAATTGAAGGAAGCAGCATGAGTGAAGTACAATTGGGGATATCTTTTTTATGAGAAGGTTTTTTACGGGAGGAGCAGATTATGGCAAAGGAAAAATTTGATCGTAACAAGCCGCATTTGAACATCGGCACGATCGGACATATCGACCACGGCAAAACGACGCTGACGGCGGCGATCACGAAATGCCTTGCGACTCAG
>JAISLU010000058.1 GCA_031277095.1 Synergistaceae bacterium | reverse complement strand
CAGCCTGGCGGAGCGCCGGGAAGCGGAGAAGGCCGTCGTGAGGGAAATAGAAGACGTGAATCTGCACGGAAGAACCTTGACCCATTGCCCCGATTGCGGCGTGAAACTTATTCGAGACGGCGGGTGTTTGACCTGCATGAGCTGTGGGTGGAACGCCTGCTCTGTGAGGTGATGCGAAATGGGAGACCTGAGCAAGAATTTCAACGTTTCGGAGTTTGCGTGTAAGTGCGGGTGCGGGCTGAAAGAGCCTTCGCCCGCACTGGTGTCTCTGCTGCAAAATATTCGCGACAGGACGGGCCAGCCGGTGATCATCGAATCAGGTTGGCGCTGCACGCAACACAACAAGGACGTGGGAAGCAAGATTTTGGGCAAGCAGGGGATCGCAAAGGGACAGCGCGGCGATGAAACGGCGTCGGCGCATACCCGAGGCGAGGCGGCGGATATTCGAATCAAAGGCATGACGAAGAAGGATCTGTATGAGATTCTTGTCTATCTGTATAAGTGTGGGCAAATAGACGAGTTAGAGTACGCCTACATGATCAAGAAAAGCAAGACGAATGTTCATGTTGGCGTGGACAAAAAAAAGAGAAACAACCGCTTTGGCGGAGAACAATAGGAGGAAACGAAAATGTGGAAAAAAATTGTTGACAAGATAACGAGCGGGGTTTTGTGGGCGGAGAAGGAGTTGGGAGACAAGACCGGACCGGAGAAGAAGAAACTGCTTATCGAGCAGCTGGTAAAGGTTATCGACATTCCCTTTATCCCGGATCTGGTGGAAAGCCCCATCGAACGGGTGCTGTATGGATGCTTGATCGATAGGGCCTGCATTTGGTTCAATGCTTTGACCAACAATGACTTTGAGGGTCTGGTACTGAATGACGAACAGAAAGACAAAATAACGGAGATGATAGCCACGGAACCGGAGGACCTGCCCGAGGTCCCGGAGGTTGCCGCCGACGCATCGGTGGACGAAAAGCTGAACGCCATTTACGCGAAGTACACAGCGGGCAAATAAGCCCGAGAGGTGGCGGGGATGGAGCACCCGGAACGGTGGAACGACGGCGTTATTTTGGAGGTGAAGCAGGAACTTGGTGAGACCAAAGGGCGAGTCATCGCCATAGAAACTTCGATGAGAGAGACCTGCAAGGACGTGAAAGAGATTTTGAAGTCCACCGCCTTTATCCCGGACATGCAGCGTATGATCGTTCAGCACGACAAGCGCATAGGCGAACTGGAACAGAAGAGCGTCTTGCACGACATGGCGGCGACAAAGCTGGAAGAACACCTGAGAGAGGACGAATCGCCGGACCGGTACGTGGACCGGAACATCGCCGCTTGGGTCAAAAGCGGGCTGTGGGCGGCGGCCGCAGGGGGCATCGCGTGGATTGTGGCGAAAGTGACGGGAGAGTAAAAAATATGTTCGAACTCGCGCAAAAAATGCACGAGTTCGATTTTTAACAGGACTCCGGCAACTAGGGTATTTTTTACCCTAGTTCAAATCATCCAACCAATTGGCCCACCACTCCATCATCTCGCGGCGCTTGGGAAGGTATTCTGCGTGGTTGTAGGCCGCGCGAATGGCGTTCTTCTCCGCGTGCGCCAACTGTTTCTCGATGATATCCGGCGGGAATCCGTTTTCGTTCAGGATCGTCGAGGCCATGCTCCTGAACCCGTGAGGTACGATGTCGCCGTTGCCGTATCCCATCGACCGCAAAGCGATGCGGACCGTGTTTTCGGACATGCAGCGCCCGTCGCCCCGTGCCGATGGGAAGAGCCATTTTTGCTCCCCCGTCAAAGGGCGGAGTTCGTCCAAAACGGCGAGGGTCTGCGGCACCAGAGGGACGATGTGGGGACGCCGCATTTTCATCCGCTCCTCGGGAATGTTCCACTGGGCCTTCTCCCGGTCGATCTCCTTCCACTCCGCCGCCCGGATTTCGCCGGGACGGCAGAACGTCAGCATCGAGAACTTCAAAGCGCACCGCACCACGGTATAGGGATATCCGTTGATTTGCCGCGTGAGGAGGGCGATTTTATCCGGCTCCGTAATAGTAGGGTGGTGCTTCTCCTTTCGCGTTTGAAGCGCGTTCTTGAGCCCGTAGGTAGGATCGTAACCGATACGGTCCGTAGCGATGGCGTATCGGAAGATTTGCCCGACGACGATCTTGACCCGGCGGGCCGTTTCGATGTGCCCCTCACGCTCGATCTCCCGGCAGGCTTGAAGCACCGTACCCGACGTGATGGAGGACAGCGGCAGGGTCCCCAAGGCAGGCAGGATGTACTTGTTCAAACGCATGTCCACAGCTTCGATGTGCCTTGCGGTGTACATCGGCTTCATGCGGGTGTCCATCCACTCCTTCGCCACATCGGCAAAAGTCTCCGCCGGTTTGTTCGCGGTCCCGGCGGCAATGTCCCGGCGAAATTCGTAGTTGCGGTCCCGGGCCGCCTTCAACGATATGTCGGGGTAGGTCCCGAGAGAGGTTCGCTTCTCCCGCCCCCCGACCCAATAACGCACCACCCACCGCTTTCGGCCGTTCGGGAATATTTCCAGGAGAAGCCCCTTCCCATCCGATAGGGTATACGATTTCTCCCTGGGCCGCGCTTGTTTGATTACCAATTCAATCAGTGCCATGCTTTCACCACCGTATACTGAAATTTTTCATGTACGGTACAGTATACGGCATAGGGGTAAGTAGACGGGGGTAAGTGGGATTTATCCGGGGGAGCTGGGAGGGGGAAAGTTATTGGAAATAGGGGGGTTAGGGCGAGGGGGAGTTGGCGGGGGTGGGGATGGGTGGTTCATTATAGGAACTTAATCCATCTGTTTGTATAGTTGCTCCTGGCTTGAGCGTCTCCTTCGCCACTTCAATAATAGTGGCTCCGTCTACAGTGTCTACAACCTGAATTTTCAGATGCTCCGGCTGGCCCTCTTCATTTAAAGATAGTTCGATGATCGCTGGAGTTTTGTTCGTTCCTCTCCCTCGTTTTCCGCCTTCGTCTGGTGCTCCGAAAAAAGCGTCATCCATTTCAATGATCCCATCGAGATAATATTTTGCATCCCGATCTCCCATGGCTTTTCTCAGTTTATGAAGCATCAACCATGCTGTAAAATATGAAATACCTACTGTTCTGGCAATCTGAGTAGCGGATATGCCTCGCTTATCGTGTGTAAAGAGATAAATGACCAGAAACCATTCTCTTAGGCCCGTGTGGCTGCCATGCATAACCGTCCCCGCAGTGAGGGAAGTTTGATGTCCGCAGTGACAACATTCATAATGGTGACGCCCCTTGAGGAAGAAATACTCCTCATGCCCACATTTGGGGCATTTAAAACCATTGGGCCACCGTATCTTAAAGAAGTGATCCTGGCAATCCTGCTCTGTCTTAAAACGTTCCATGAAGTCGATAAAGTTCATTTCTTCCTGTTGCATAGTTTAAATTTGTCGAGTAGAGGCAGTAAGCAAGAGATTTAGGGCAACAGGTTTCCGTATGTATCCGCCTTTCGACTTTGTGGCAAATAACCGTCAGCCCATGTCACTCACTTCTGCCCCCCTCACG
>JAISLU010000056.1 GCA_031277095.1 Synergistaceae bacterium | reverse complement strand
AAACTCTGATTGTTCCCTGCGGCGGACGCGGAGCAACCGATCGGAGAGTGTTCTACCAAAACACAATCCGTGAGGTTCCCCAACTGGCAGGCGACAATCGAGTGGCTGCACATGGTTTGTTGGTTGAAAGGCATTTTGAGTTCCTGCAGCCGGCAGCCTTTGCCGTTTCCACCGCATCCCCTGCACCCGCCTCTGGAATTGTACTTCGACGCATTCACCAGCTCCGACGCGCTTCCGTCCCACGAAGTGATGGTTCCAAGCCGCATTTCCCGCGTATTGACCCCGGTCAGATGCAGATCGATTTTTTTCTTCGCCATAGTTTCCACTACTCCTTCGCGCTCAGTGAAGTGCGCGAGTTTTTTATTGTTTTCTCTTTAGATTCCCTAAAGTTTCTCCGTCGGCGCGTAGTCGTTGGTGTAGATGTCTTCGGGCTCCACATCTCCGGGATTCCAGTAACCCAACGCTTCGCAGATGTCGAACCACATATCGATGTCCTCTTTCAGGAAGCCAGGCTCCTCGGAGTACCAGCGACCGTCCCACTCGACACTGAGAGTCGACGTATCGAGACCAAGAGCGCCGCCTACCAAAGCAATTGCCTCCGCCATATGCTCGTTGTTCCACTTGCGCGCCTTATACATTGCCCGGGAGAAGGCCTTCATTTCCTCCGGATGGGCGTTCAGAAAATCTTCCTTGAAAATATGCACGGCCAGCCCCGCTGCCGGGCTGCGGAAAATATCCCAGGACGTGGCGACCTCCTTGTTTCCCGCTCGCGCCGCAATGCCGCCAAATGGGGGATGCGTGGTGGTGAGATCGATCAACCCCTGGGTCAAAGCCTGTTCCGCGTGGCCGCCTTTAGCGAGCGTAACCCACTCGACGTCATCCGGAAGACCGTTGTCTTTCAGGTAGGTTCTCAGGTATCCGTCGTAGCAGGAGTTGTAGTTCTGAATGGCGACTTTTTTACCCACGATGTCTTTGAGGGTTTTGACGGCACCGTCGGGACGGGCGAAATAACGCACGTGAGGATAATCGGGATGATCGACCATTCCCGGGACCGCGCAGCGGACCTTCATTCCGGCTATACGCGCTTGGGCCGCTCTATTGGGGTGTGTATTCGTTTGGGCGTCGATCAATCCTTGTTCCAGCATTTGGAGAGTAGAGAGACCTTCCACGCCTCCCACGTATTCGATTTTGATGCCTTCTTCTTCAAAAAAACCCAGCAATTCAGCGATTTGTATCTCGTTGTGTACTGACTGGATCTGCGTCCGGATTACAAACAGTTCTTTCTTCGTTCCGTCTTTTGCTCCATCCTTTGCTCCACCGCCTTTAACGGCATCAGCAGCCTCCGCGTTCACAAAAGAACCTGCGGTAAAAAACGCCACAGCAATCGCCACGCCAACCACCCATATTTTCCACATTTTCCACATTTTCATTGCAATTACCTCCCAATTTCAAAATGAACGTCAAAAATTGCTAAACATTCGAACTCAGGGGGCGGAACTCGTTCGCCCAATTTTTACAAGACTGGAGGGATAGAACTCGCCTGGTCGGCAATGGGTAAATTGCCCTCCGTTTTACCCCGGTCCTTCTCTTTGCGAGATAACCAAGCGATGTTGAAAAGAGACAACACGCGACCCCAGTATAAAAAGCGGTAACGCCATTCCCCATCTCTTCGTTCTTGTCATAAAATTTCTCCTTTCGTCAGTTTCCCAAACAGCAAACAGGAATACAAAAAAAATCAGCTTCCCGATGAGAAGCTGACCTCAAAATAAAAATGTATCAAGGTAATTTCAGGCTATCATCGTGTGTTTACTGCAATTTTTGTTTTATGAGATCAATGTAAATACAGGCGCATGTACAACATTTTGCCATCAGCCAAACGCGCGCATTTACTCTCACATTTTCCATTGCGTTTTCCATTGCAGTTCCGAAATTTTTCATAAAAAATCCCACTTTCATTTCATAACTTATAATTAAGATATGTTTAATACTAAATTGTAAATTGCGATTTGTCAAGATACGGCTGTACCCAACAAATCCGCGGGATGAATTTAGAAAAAATGCTGTCAATCCACTCAATGCGGGAGATTGGGGGAATTTTGCTTTTCACCAAATGGTGCAAAAGAAAAAAATCGCTATTTCTTTCCCATACTAAACGCGAAGGAACCACCAATAATCTTTAGCTACACCCCTATTGTTCGGGTTTTAGGACGTTATGTGCGTTGTGTGTGTTATGATCAAAAACCTATTTGAGTTTTTTGTTGAGGATTTTAAAATTTTTATCGAGGGCTTTTTTATGGGCGCGGACTTCGGATTTAAGGATTTCAAACGTTGTTTTTCGAGACCGACCGACCTGGGCGAGGGGTCGGTGGGGTTGACGCTTCTGCAAATGTCCATCCCAGCGGTGAGCATGATGCTTCTGAACACGCTTTTTTTCATGGTGGACACGATCTTCATCTCCTGGCTGGGGGAACTGCCCACGGCCTCGGTCTCCTTGACTTTTCCCGTCAATATCACCCTGTTCGCTCTTCTCGAGGGCGTCAGCGGAGGGACCACCGCCCTTGTGGGGCAGAATATGGGCCGCGGCAACGTGGCGGCCGCGCGAAAAGTCGCGTTCTCCGGCCTCGCTTTGGGATATGTGCTTTCCCTTTGCGCGAGTCCCATGCTGTTTCCAGGGATTTCGGCCGCCATCTTCAACCAGCTGGGGGCGATGGGCAATGCGGAAATGCTGGAGTCGAGCTACGCATACAACATGTGGCTGCCCTTGATGGCCCCGTTGATCACCTACACCTTCGTGTCCAACAGTGTCTTCCGGTGTCAGGGGGACATGGTGACGCCTCTGGTCTGTATGGCCATCGCCAACGTGATCAACGGGATTCTCGATCCTATTTTCATTTTCGTGTTCGGATGGGGCGTGGGAGGCGCCGCCGCCGCGACCTTCGTGGGCCGCGTGTTTGCCGTCGTCTACGTCCGCCAAAAAATGAAGCGCAACCCAGATATCTCTCTACCCTTTCTCCAGCCTTTTCTCCTTCCTCTCCGCCGGGCCTTCACACGCTACTGGAAACCCATCGCCGCCATAGGCCTTCCGGTTACGCTGGCCACGGGCAGTATCGCTTTCGGCTTCGGCGGAGTGAACCGCGTTTTGGCGGACTTCGGGCACCACGCCATCGCCGCCTGGATGTTGGGAATCCGGGTCGAGGATTTTTATTTCACCATCGCAATGGGTGTGGGGTCGGCCTTGACTCCCTTTCTGGCGTTCAACTACGGCCGGCGGGACCTCCGTCGGATGATGGCGGGCATCAAAGCCGCCGCGTGGATCGCGGGCAGCCTCATGACGGTGACGGGGGCGATTATCTTTATTTATCCCCACGTGTTCCTGGGGCTCTTCCATCCTTCGGAGCGCGTGCTGGATCTGGCCAGCCGGTCCATCCGTATCAGTATGCTCGTCTACCCCATCGTGGTGATGCACTTCGTGCTGGGGTCGGCTTTCGTGGCGACAGGGTACTCCCTTTTCGGCACCGCCACTCAGTTGATACGCTCGATTTTCGCGCGCATTCCCGCGGCGCATTTCTTCGCCTGGTGGCTGGGAGAACGGGGCATCTGGTGGTTCCAGCCCTTTTCTTACCTGGTCAGCAGCTTCGTGGCCTGGTTGTGTTTCGTTTATATGATGAAGAAGATACGGAAGGACTTCACAATTTAAAAAACCCCCTCCCCCCTGGTCTCCCTTATTGAACGAAAACCGCGACGAAAGCCGTAGAGGGCGGCGGCGTGCATCTCCTCTTGTTTTATTTGAAACGAGGAGTACAATTTCAGTGGACCTTTACGATGTGGCAGGGAATCGAATCATGCCAACCGATGATGTATCTTTGTTACTGTTACTTTAGTTGTTGTTTTTTTATGCGGTATTTTGCGGTATTTTAAGGAGGACGAAACATATGGCCACAATCGGTTGCTACGAACCGGAAAATTTCAAGAAAATACACCAGACTCCCATCCGAACGACGGTAGAATCTCTGTTTTACGGCAACAACGTCACGAAAGTCCCCGATCTGAAGGTCGCCTACGAACTGGCCAAAGCCAGCCCGGGCACGGTGGAGCTTACCGCGATGCCCGTTTATTTGCCGGAAGAGCAAGGGCTTCCCGCCGGCGCCAACGTGCTGCTTTTCAACGACGGCGCTTTTTACGGACGTACCGCGGCGGCGCGCCGTATCATAGGTTACCCCAACGTCAAAATCGACGAAATGGCCACTCTCGTGCGCGAAGCGGTCTATAAAATGCGCGACCGCAAACTTTATACGGCGGACGCTTACATCGGCCTGGAGGAGGACTTCATGGTGGCCGCGCACCTTCTCGTTCCTCAGGGATTCGAGAACAACCTCTACAGTTGGCTGTTCAACTTCCAGTACATCAACGAAAAATACAAGGAAATGTATAACCGGTCGCGAAGGATCTCCGAGACCGACGGAGATGTTTTCATCTTTGCCGACCCCGATTGGTCGCACCCCGATTACCCCTTGGGGCTGGCCTTTTTCTCGCCCAAGGAGAATTGCGCGGTGGTGCTGGGGCTCCGTTATTTCGGCGAGCTGAAAAAAGGAACTCTCACCCTGGGATGGGGGATCGCGGCCCGCAACGGCTACGCCTCCTGCCACGGCGGGCTTAAACGTTACACCACCCGGGGCGGCAAAAAATTCGTGCTGGCCGCTTTCGGCTTGTCCGGGTCGGGCAAATCGACGATCACCCACGCTACCCACGGGGGCAAGTACGATATCACCGTCCTCCACGACGACGCGTTTGTCGTGAACGTCAAGGACAAGTACGCCATTGCCTTGGAGCCGGCCTACTTCGACAAGGTTCAGGACTATCCAATCGGCTGTCCGGACAACAAATTTCTCGTTACGATGCAAAATTGCGGTGTTACGCGCACGGCGGAGGGCAAGCTGATCGCCGTGACGGAAGACGTTCGTAACGGTAACGGACGGGCAATGAAGTCCAAGTTCTGGTCTCCCAACCGCATCGACCGCATCGACGAGCCCTTGAACGCCATTTTCTGGCTGATGCGTGACCCGACCATTCCGCCGGTGCTGAAGTTGACGGGCCCGGAACTGGGTGCCGTTTTGGGCGCAACCTTGGCGACGAAGCGCACCAGCGCCGAGCGCCTGGCTCCGGGGGTGGACCCCAACGCATTGGTCTGCGAGCCCTACGCCAATCCTTTCCGCACGTATCCTCTTGCCATAGACTACGAACGATTCAAACAGTTGATTGCGGATGGGGTAGATTGCTATATTTTAAACACGGGAGATTTCATGGGAACGAAGGTGAAACCCGCCCATACCCTGTCGATCCTGGAGTCCATCATCGAAGGGACGGCGAAATGGGTACCGTTCGGGAACTTTACGGGGATGCAGATTCTGCCCCTGGATGATTTCAAAATCGATCTGAGCGATAAACACTACAGAGAACAGCTTCTCGCCCGCTTCAAGGACCGCTTGAATTTCATAAAATCCAGGGACACGGAGTTAGGCGGCTTGGATAAACTGCCCGAAGACGCTCATAAAGCTCTGATTCTCGCAACGGAAGAAATGGCGAAATTTTAAAAGTCGGCGCATGAGGTGAACGATGCAAGATGAACGGAGGCGAGGCTGGGATGGCGAGAGTGAAAATTGCAAAGATGAAGATTGAAGAGATGAAAATTGAAGAGATAAAGATTGAAGAGATGAAGATTGGAAAGAAAATAGAATTGAGAATGGCGTCATGGATTTTGATCGGCGTGATTTGGGCTGCGTCATCGGTAGAGGCCGCGGAATACTGGCAGAACGAACCCTATGATCCTTACCACTCCCAATATCGATACAGCCAAGGGGGAAGGTATCCGGAAAGCGGGGAATACGCGCCTCCTGAAAACAGAGGATGGCAGTACGGCGGTGGATACGGGGATCGTGGGTACGCTGCGTACCCGCCGGAAAGCGCGGGCAGAGATCCTCGTGGCTATGTCCAGCAACCCCCTCAGCAACCCCGCGGCGGTTACGAAAGGCTGGATTTTTCTCGCGGCGGCGAACCCCCTCAGCAGCCTCAGAGGAGGCGGTCCGGCCCTTGGTATCCTCCGGAAAATGTTCCTCCTTCCTATACTTCACCTTCCTATGCTTCACCTTCTTATACTTCTCCTTCCTATGCCCCTGCGCCTCAGGGCGGATACCCGGGGCGCGGCGGTTATCCTCCGCAGAATGCGCGGAGGGAAGCGCCGAGGGATTATGCCGCCGGCTACGACCGCAGGTATCCGGAGCCTCAAAGAAACCGGAGCGAATACCCGGGGAACAGGCAGTACCCGCCGGAAAATGTCCAGCGAGGGTATGTTCCGGCCGGACCTCCTCAGGCAGCAGGATATGGGGAGCCCCCGGCCTATGGCGGCGGCGAATATCCACGCGGAGCCAGAGAATACGGGCGCGACCCGCGGGGCGGTTACGTTCCGGCACCTCCTAGAGAATATGGCGGCCGGGAGTACGGAGGATATGGCTATCCCGAAGGCGGCGGCTATTCCCGGGGAGGATGGGGATATCCAAGGCAGGGATATTTTAACGTGTCCGACGAGTATTTTCAGGAAAGATACGAGAACATTCTCCAAGAATATTTAGGAAGAAGAGAAGGCCCCCCACCATCCCCCTATTATCCCTATCGCTATTGACGGCGAATTATTCGGCAGGTTCGGCAGAAGACCATCCCTCGGCCTTCTGCCGTTTTCTTTGGTGCCCCCGGCATGGAAGCACATCACCGTTCACCCAAGACCCCGAGCAAAATCTTCTGAATTGACAAGCACGTCTCTCGAAGCTATAATCTCGGCTTATTAACCTTTAGGGTGTGCTTTAGGGGAATTTTTTGCGACAAGATGACAAGATTTCAAAAAAAATTCCGCTAAAAATTCAAACCTCGCGAACTAAATCAACAAAATCGGCAACGGGCTTCGACGTTAAGGACAGAAAAGGGAGGGTTTTCGTGATGAAAATAAGGCGTTTTTTGTGGGTTCTTGCGGTGCTGGCGTTGGCTGTGGGCGGGGCGGCGGACGCAGCGGAGGATCAGGTCCTGCGGTTCAGCGTGGAAAACAGGCGGGCGCCGCTGGACATGCAGTTCAACAGCTATCCTCAGACCATGGACATTTCCGACCACGTGGCGGAGCCCCTGTTGATCTTCGACTGGCAGATGAACCTCACGCCCCTGCTTTTGACGGGGATGCCCAAGATTTCCGAGGATGGAAAAACCTATAGCTTCGAGCTGAAACCCGGGATCAAATTCCACGACGGGTCGATCTTGAAAGCCTCCGACGTCAAGTTCTCCTTCGAGAGGATGTTCGACCCTGCCGTGGGAGCCCACAACTCTTTCATCGCGGACATGATCGTGGGGGCCAAGGACATGCAGGAGGGCAAAGCCAAGGAGCTGGCGGGGTTCAAGATCATCGACGACACGCACTTCGAGATCACGCTGGAATATGCCTACGCGGCGTTTTTGGCCAGCATCGGGCAGCCCTACGGCTCCATCTACCCCGAGACGGCGGCCAAGGCGGCCGGCAAAGATTGGGGCGTCACGCAATACTTCGGCACGGGGCCCTTCTTCATCAAAGATTTCGACATGGAGAACGGCCCCTTGCTGGAGCGTTTCGAGGATTACCACGGCAAGAAGCCCAAGCTCCAAAAGATACAGTTCGTCTTCGTGGACGACCCCAACACCCGGAGGCTGGAGTACGAGAGCGGAAACATCGACGTCATGCCTCTTCACGCCACCTTCTACCCGCAGTACTCCAAAAGCCCCTTTGCTTCCGAACTGGGGGCTCACACGCCGGAGGGCGTCATCTTCATCAGCCCCAACCTCAAAAACGAACACCTGAGCAAGGTGAAGGTGCGAGAGGCCATCAGCCTCGCCATCGACAGGAACGCCCTGGTCGACGACCTGATGCACGGGACGGCGAGACTGGCCACCACCTTCACCCCTCCCTCGATGCTGGGGTACGACAAAACAGCCCAGCCCTACGAATTCAACGTGGAGAAAGCGAAAGTTTTGATGAAGGAGGCCGGGTACGAAAACGGGTTTGAAATCGACGGCTACATCCGCAGCGAGGCCCTCAGCGACACGGCCGGCCGCGTGCTGTTGGCCGTTCAGCAGCAACTGGCCGCCATAGGGATCAAGATCAACATCGTGCAGGTGGACTCCGCCTCCTGGAGCGATATCCGGGGCGCGGGGGGTATTCCCCTTTACATCGGAACATGGTACTCCGACTTTCCCGACCCGGCGGGGCACATCGCGTCCTACCTGCACTCGAAGGTCTCGGGCACCTACTCCAACAACTACAGCAGCCCCGAGTTCGACAAGCTCCTGGACGAGGGCCAGAGCGAGACCGACCCCGCCAAACGCCAGGCGCTGTACGCCAAGGCCGATCACCTTGCCACCCGCGTGGATTACGCCGCCATTCCCCTTTTTCACGAGGACATGTTCTACCTCTGCAAGCCCTACGTGAAAGACCTGCATAAAGATCCCGGCAACGTGTTCCATTTCTTCGACACCTACATAGAGAAATAAATATAAAAAAATACCGGCGGTCGGGGCCTTCCGCGGATTTGTTTTTGCCTGCACAGCAAAGCTCCGGCCGCGTCGAGGGAATGGATCGAAATGGCCGCTTATATCTTCAAGCGCCTCGCGCAGACGATCATTGTCTTGTGGGGCGTTTCCTTTGTGACTTTTATCTTGATGAACGTCGTCCCCGGAGATCCGGTTCTCCTGATGATGGAAAAGCGAGCGACGCCCGAGGCGATAGCGCGCATACGCCACGAGATGGGACTTGACAAACCCCTCTATACCCAATATTTCAATTTTGTGAAGGGCGCGCTCCGGTTCGACCTGGGGCGCTCCTATTTCACCAAAGAAGCGGTGATGACGGCTTTGACCCGGCGGTTCGGGGTGACGCTCCGGCTGGCCTCCTCGGCCTACGTCATCGCCCTGGTTCTGGGGATATCGGCGGGGGTCGTCTCCGCGCTCCAGCGAGGGCGCGCCTTCGACTCCGCGGTGCGGGGAGGGGCCGTGATAGGGATCTCCGCGCCGGTGTTTTGGGTGGCCATCATTCTTCAGTTGATTTTCGGGCTGAGGCTGAAGTGGTTTCCCATCAGCGGCATCCGTTCGCCCCACAGCTTCGTGCTGCCGGCGGTGGCCCTGGGCATCCGTTACATGGCCTCCATCGCCCGAGTGACCCGGACGAGTATGCTCGAAGTGATCCATCAGGATTACATCCGAACGGCCCGGTCCAAAGGCCTGGGTGAGCGGGCCGTGGTGCTGGGCCACGCCCTCAAAAATGCCTTGATCCCGATTATTACCCTGGCGGGCACGGAGCTGGGGAACTTGCTCGCCGGATCCATGCTGACGGAATGGGTGTTCGCCATCCCGGGGATCGGCAAAATGATGGTGGACAGCATCCTCATGCGGGACCTGCCCATGCTTCAGGGCACGGTGCTTTACGTGGCGGCGATATTCGTCCTCTCGAACCTGGTGGTGGACATCTCCTACGCCTTTATCGACCCGCGCATCCGCTACTCGAAGGAGGATTAATGAGGATTAATATGGAGAGAAATAGGGAGAGAATAGATACAGAACAGGTTACTCCTGAACAGGTTACCCCTGAACAGCTCACTGCTGAGCAGCCCAGCGGGGGGTTTTGGTCCGACAGTCTTCGCAGGCTGGGGGGCAACCACCTCGTCCTCACGGCGGCCGGTATTCTGGTCCTTCTCGTGGCCGTGGCGGTTCTGGCGCCGCTGATCGCTCCTTACGACCCGGCGTACCAGTCCCTGGCCGACAGTCTGCAGGGGCCCAGCCGGGGCCACCTTCTGGGCACGGACGAATTTGGGCGGGACATTCTCTCGCGTATCGTCTACGGCACCCGGATATCCCTTTCCGTGGGGCTCATCTCTCAGGCCATCGCGTGCTGCATCGGGGTTTTCATGGGGGCTCTGGCCGGTTATTACGGAGGACTCACCGACACGTTCATTTCTCGGACTATAGAGATATTCTCGGCGTTCCCGGAGCTGCTGTTCGCCATCGGCATCATGTTCGTCCTGGGGCCCGGCGTGATCAACGTGTTCATCGCCTTGGGACTCCTTTCCTGGACCCACTACGCCCGGCTCATCCGGGGGCAGGTGATGCAGCTCAGGGAGACGGAGTACACCCAGGCCTGCATCGTCTGCGGAGGCTCCGACGCCAGGGTCATTCTGCGCCACCTTCTGCCCAACTGTTTTTCCATCATCATCGTCCTGGTGACCCTGGGGATTCCCGGGGCTATTCTCACCGAGGCCTCTCTTAGCTACATAGGGCTCGGAGTCCAGCCCCCAACGGCAAGCTGGGGGCAGATGATCAGCACAGCGCAGCAATACATCAGCTTTTACCCCTATTACAGCGTCGCTCCCGGCCTGGCTATCATCGTCACCGTGCTGTCCTTCAACATATTCGGCGACGGTCTCCGGGACGCCATCGACCCTAGACTGCGCAGATAGGAAGAACAAAAGATGACGCCCCCGAGCCCGATGCAAAATCTAAATCCAAATATAAATCCAAGCCTGGTTTCAAATCCAGTTTCAGATCCGGTTTCAAATCCGACCCCGATTCTGAGGGTGCGGAATCTCGTCACGAACTTCAGGACCTCCGCCGGGGTTCAACGGGCGGTGGACGGCGTGTCCTTCGACGTGGCCCGGGGGGAGACCCTGGGGATCGTGGGGGAGAGCGGCTGCGGAAAGAGCGTGACGGCCCTGTCGATCATGAGACTTGTGGACAGCCCCGGCGTCGTAGAGGGCGGGGAGGTACTCTACGACGGCGTGGATATCCTGAAACTGCCTATGGCCCAGATGCGGCGCATCCGAGGCAACAAGATCGCGATGATCTTTCAGGAACCCATGACGTCCCTCAACCCCGTGCTGACCGTGGGAACCCAGATATCGGAGGTGTTGAGGCTCCACGAGGGGCTCGGGAAAAAAGAGGCTCTGGACAAGGCCGTAGAAATGCTCTCGAAGGTCCACATCCCCATGCCGGAGAAGCGTGTCCGCGCGTACCCCCACCAGATGTCCGGCGGCATGCGTCAGCGGGTGATGATCGCTATGGCGCTTTGCTGCAAGCCCGACGTACTCATATGTGACGAGCCCACCACGGCCCTGGACGTGACGATACAGGCGCAAATCTTGTCCCTCATCCAGGAGATGAAGAACTCCACGGGGGCGGCCGTCATCATGATCACCCACGACCTGGGGGTCATCTCGGAGATAGCGGACCGGGTGGCGGTGATGTACACGGGCCACATCATCGAAGAGGGCTCCAAGATGGACGTGCTCACCGACCCTCTGCATCCTTATACGGAGGGGCTGCTGAACGCCGCGCCCCGCATCGACAGGGACTGCGAGGAGCTGGAAGTGATACCGGGCGCGGTCCCCAACCTCGCGGCGCTTCCCAAGGGCTGTCACTTCCGCCCGCGGTGCCGCCGGGCGATGGAGATATGCCGGACCTCTCCCGAAAAGACCTGTCTCGGAGAAAAAGGCGGCAGAAGCGTGAGCTGCTGGAAATTTGCCGAGCGCGCGAAACACGCGAAACATGAAGGAAAGGGAGAGCGAACATGACGACTCTGCCTTCAGCGAACGCCGTTTCCCCTGTTTCCTTGAACCCTTTTTCTTCAATTCCTGTTTCTTCAATCCCCGTTCCTTTGCTGGAAGTGAAGGACCTGAAAAAGTGGTTCGAGATGCCCAGGGGCATTTTTTCCAGAAAGAAGACCATCGTCCGCGCCGTGGACGGGGTGGATATGAAAGTCGACGGCGGAGAGACCGTAGCCCTGGTGGGGGAGAGCGGGTGCGGCAAATCCACCCTCGGCCGGACGATCGTGCGGCTTCTTCGCCCGACCTCGGGCACCGTGACCTTCGACGGCGCGGACATGACGTCCCTCTCCGGGGACGCCCTGGCGAAACGGCGCCGCAATATCCAGTTCATCTTTCAGGACCCCTTCGCGTCCCTCGACCCGCGAATGACCATCGGCGACGTCATCGGCGAGCCGGTAGACATTTACAAAGTCTGCCCCGACAGGAGAGAGCGCAGCGCGAAGATCATGCAGGTCATGGAGACCGTGGGCCTCGACCCGACTTGGGCGTCGCGTTACGCCCACGAGTTCTCGGGAGGCCAGCGGCAGAGGATTTGCGTCGCCCGGGCGATAGCCCTCCAGCCTAAGCTGGTGGTCTGTGACGAGCCGGTTTCGGCCCTGGACGTGTCCATACAGGCCCAGATCATCAACTTGCTGAAGAATTTGCAAAAACAATTTCAGATGGCCTATATTTTCATCTCCCACGACCTGAACGTCGTCCGCCACATCGCGGACAGGGTGTGTGTCATGTACCTGGGCAAGTTTGTGGAGACGGCGGACAAGCGCAGCCTGTTCGAATCTCCGCGGCACCCCTACACCAAGGCGCTGTTGTCCGCGATACCCTTGTCCGATCCCCGGATAACCCGGGAGAAGATCCTGCTTTCGGGGGACATCCCCAACCCGGCCAATCCGCCCGAAGGCTGCCGCTTCCACACTCGATGCCCCATAGCCTCCGACGTATGCCGCACCCCTCCCCCCATGACAGAGGTATCCCCGGGCCACTGGGCCTCCTGCCACAAACTGTCATGAACATCGCGATCGGCAATACCCAACGCAAATCATAGCCGCGACTGAAGTTACCCGCAACATGCTGACCGATTGACGCAATGACCCTTCTGTTTTTGCCAGAGAGGATAGGATATGACCGGTTCAGTTAAAAAGAAGAACTTCGACTCAGAGATATAGTTGTTTAACTTAAAAAATCTTAGATTTACACGCGCTAACCCAAATCCGCGAGGAGAATCAGAGGAGAAATGTGGATAACTTTTGCATGGGGCTTAAGTCCTGTGAACTATAGGTATTGTATCCTGTTTTCAACGAAGGCTTTCAATATCTCCCTCAATAGGCTTTTTTTACTTATTTTTAAGCACAAAACATCTGCATCAGACCTCATGGACTGACGCTCATTGCTTATTGATATACCTTATTCATTATTCATACTGTTTGTAAACATATTCTTTCCAATAATTTACGTAGTCGCTCTTGGGCTTGCTTCATTATATATAAAAATTTACCATTTACTTTCAACGTTATTTTCCTCGCATGCTTCACTAACAATCCCGCTATACTATAAAAT